>CAYYBA010000001.1:0-45727 GCA_964470205.1 uncultured Gammaproteobacteria bacterium
CTATGGTAACCGAACTTACGGATGAAACAGGAGAAAAGCTCCAGGATATTGGGGCGGAATTCGGTACAACAACGGGAAGAAAAAGACGCTGCGGCTGGTTTGACGGGGTTATCGCAAAATACAGCACACTTGTCGGCGGTTTGACCTCAATTGCCGTTACCAAGCTTGATGTTTTTGACACTTTTGATGAAATTAAAATGTGTACGGCGTATAAAAATAAAAAAACAGGCGAAATTACAAAAAATTACCCTACACAAGTTCAAACCCATAAAGACTACCAACCCGTTTATGAAACATTTGTTGGCTGGAGATGCGATATTTCAGAGTGTAAAACTTATGAACAATTGCCTCAAAACGCTAAAATTTATTTAAAAAGGATTGAAGATTTACTTGAAATTCCAGTTAAAATTGTAAGTGTCGGGCCATCAAGAGAGCAGACAATTTTCAAAGATTAAATTACGAAAAAATGGTCATCCGATTAAAGATGACCATTTTTATTTATATAATATGACGTCTTCACTTAAATTCTTAATTCTTCTGCCATTGCAAGGTCTAAAGATGCTTCGCGTTTGTAAGCGGTTGAACCCACGATACTTCTTATTGTTGCAATCATTCCAACTTGCGTATCCAATTTATTAACACAACTGCCGATACCAACAGCGCTTGCGCCTGCGGCGAATGCCAAAGGCACTGTTTGCGGTGTTAAGCCGCTTGCTGTCATAATAGGAACGTTAATATTGCGCACTAATTCCATTGTGTTTGCAATTGATGTTTTTGCAAGTTCAAGCGTATTTCTTGCCCCTGTAGTGGGTGTGCCTTCTGTTTGGATAACGTCAACTCCTAAAAGTTCAAGCTTTTTGGCTAAATTTATTTGTTCTTGAATTGGGATGTTGCCCGGAACTGTAACGCTTACCAATACGTTGTATTCGCTTATTAGATTCATTGTTTCCAAAGTTATTTCATAAATTTCATATTCGCTCAGTGTAATGCCTTCTTTGTATAAAGCTTCAAAATTGCCTATTTCAACGCCGTCTACTCCCCATTTTACTGCGTTCAGTAAATCAAAAGGGTTTGTACCGGATGCAAAAATTGTAATTTTTGCGTTTTGTTTTGCAACTTTAATTACATCTTTAGAACATGCCACGTCAATTGCGCTTGCCAAACCTGCTTGGGCCGCTTTCGCAACATTTTCAACAACCTTAAGATCAAAATTATTAATACCGCTTATAATCTTTATAGCTCGTTTTTCTCTTAAATGTTTCTTAAAAACTTCCGTATTTCTCATCTGTGTTCCTTTCCTAAATGTTAATAGAATTTTACCACAACTAGGTTTTTTGAGCAATTGAAAAAAATTGTTGTGACCATTAGATTGTGTGTATGATTGAAAAGTTTTCTCTCCCTAATATAAATAAAACATTTTGTACGAAAATATTGCTAGTTTTATTTTTCATGTTTAGTTTTGTAAATTGCGGTTGGTGCCAAAACACTGTTGATTTTTTAACTAATGATGAAAAAAATAATATATCGGTTTATGAAAAAATAACACCCGCAATAGTTTCTATTGAAGCGCAAACCTATCAAGGGGTTTCATCAGGCACGGGTTGCGTTATAGACCCCAGCGGCTTAATTTTAACAAGCATGCATGTTATAAATAATGCGCAGGATATTGAAGTTACAACAGCTTCAGGGAAAATTTATGCTGCAAAGGTTTGGTCTGTGCTTAAAAATAACAGTGATTTGGCGATTTTAAGAATAACTCCGCAGGAAATGCTGCCCGTTGTGTCTTTGGGCGATTCAGAGCAGATAAGAGTGGGGCAAAAAGTGCTCACAATAGGCAACCCGTTTGGTTTTAGGGGAACTTTTACAACTGGTATTGTTTCAAGAATTGATTATGAAAGAAATAAGATTCAAACAGATGCTGCAATAAATCCCGGATGCTCGGGCGGACCTTTGATTAATACTCACGGGGAAGTTATCGGCATTAATCAATCTATTTATAACCCCGATAATAACCGCTCAAATATCGGCATAGGCTTTGCTGTTCCCATAAATAATGCCAAAGATTTTATAAATATTACTTTAAAGCGCACTGTAGCTGTCAGGTAATTACCAGCTTACATTTTTGTGCAAATAATCCATATTGTCTTTTGCTATAACCCAGGCAGTGCAGGAATGGCCTGAATAGGCGCTGTCATTTGTTCTGCTGCATCTGGTTGATAAATCTACACCAATACCGCTAGGGGCTATTGAACCGTTTTTTTGTATTACAAACATAAAAATATCTCTGCCAACTTGGTTCGGTTTTTTGTCACCATTTATATCAACATCTACATTTCCGCAAACACCTGTTGCACAATTACTTTGTGTGATAACAATAAAAAAAGACATCCCGTCTGCAAGCCTTGCTTTTGCATATTCACTGTTGTTTTCAGGGTTTGTCCAAATAGTGTTACCGTTCAAATTTTTATAATTGCCGTTCCAAAAACATCCTTTACCCTTGCCGCATCTTTTTGTAATTTTTAAATACGGTGCTAAAATATCTATAATTTTATCCGCACTTTCTCCACTCCGGACTGTTCCCCAATCCCAGGTGTCAACAGACCCGTTTCGAATTTCAGCCAATTTAAAAGCTTGCGATATTTGTGAATAGAATTTTTTAATCGAACTTACTGTTTGGCGCTCCTGATAGTTTCTTACGACCGTGGGGATTGTGAGCGCTGCAACAACACCGATTATGGCTAAAGTAATTAATACTTCAGCAAGCGTAAAACCCTTTTTATTTGCGCATGCAGCATTAAATTTTGCAATTAATTCTTCCACTTCATTTTCCGATTTTCTATATTAAATAAAGATTTTTACTCAATTATACCATATTTAATATATAAATTCAATGTTTAAAACAGAAAAAATTAAAAATTATATATTAAATACAGTTATAAATATTATAGAGTTTAATTATTCTTGATGATAAAGAAACGGAGCAAAATGGATTTAAAGAAAAAATTCGGTACAAGATTAAAACTTATAAGAAAAAGAAATCTGTTAACGCAAGAAAAACTTGCGGAATTAACAGGTATTGACTCTAAACATTTAAGCCACATCGAAACGGGGCAAAGTTTCCCCTCTGCTAAATTAATTGAAAATTTTGCGCGTGTGCTTGAAGTTAATTCGGAAGACTTTTTTATAAATTCCGAAAGCAAAAACCGCGATATTCTGGCACAAGAAATTGTGAGTTTGCTTAAACAAATAAACGACAGGGATTTAAAAATAGTCCACAATATGGTTTTGGATATGATAAATACTTAAACCTGTTTTTTAATCATACTTTCGCCTGTCATCTCCTGCGGCTTTTCAATGCCCAGGATTTCAAGAACTGTTGGCGCAATGTCGCTCAAGGCTCCTGATTCTTTTAAATCATACTTTTTGCTGTCTATAATAATAAAAGGTACGGGGTTTGTGGTATGTGCGGTATGCGGCTGGTGCGTGTTTTTATCAACCATATCTTCAGCGTTCCCATGGTCTGCCGTTAAAATCATCACAACACCCATCTCAAGCACTTTTGCGGCAATTTTACCTATGCAGTTATCAACCGTTTCAACTGCCTTAATTGCAGCGTCCATTATACCCGTGTGCCCTACCATATCAGGGTTTGCAAAGTTCACCAAAATAAAACCGTATTTAGGATCATCAAGCGCTTTCAAAACATTTTCACAAACATCCCCTGCGCTCATTTCGGGCTGCAAATCATAAGTTTTAACTTTAGGAGAAGGTACAAGCACGCGTGTTTCTGTCGGGTAAGGCACTTCCAAGCCTCTGTTAAAGAAAAACGTAACATGAGCGAATTCATCGGTTTCGGCTGTTCTGAACTGCAAAACATTGTTTTTATCCAGCACCCCGCCCAAAATATTTTTCATAGCCTCAGGCTTAAATGCTACGCTAAGCGGCAGTTTTTCATCGTATTGCGTCATACAAACGTAAAAAAGATTTTTTAAAACTTTTTTGCGCTCAAAACCTGTAAAATCCGCTGTTGTAAGTGCATTTGTAATTTCGCGGGCTCTATCCGGTCTGTAATTAAAGAAAATAACAGAATCGTTATCTTCAATTCTGCGCTTTGAAATAACCGCAGGGTCAACAAATTCATCGGTAATACCTTGCTTATAAGAATTTTCAACAGCTTCAATTGCACTGTTTGCGGCATTCCCTTCGCCCAGAACAAGGCAATTGTACGCCCTCTCAACTCTATCCCAGCGTTTATCCCTGTCCATTGCCCAAAAACGTCCCATAACAGAAGCAATTTTTGGCAAATGATACTGTGCCAGCGTTTTTTCAATTTCTTCTAAATATTGAATTGCAGATTTCGGTGGCGTATCGCGCCCGTCTAAAAACGCGTGGACATAAACATCACAAAGCCCGTTGTCTGCCGCTATCTTAATAAGTGCTTGCAAATGCGGATAAACACTGTGCACGCCGCCGTCTGACACAAGCCCGAACAGGTGCAGGGCGCTTTTATTTTCTTTGACATGATTTATAGCGGCTAAAAATTCTTCGTTTTTGAAGAAATCACCGTCTTCAATTGATTTATTTATTCTTGAAAGTTCCTGATATACAATTCTTCCGGCACCTATGTTTAAATGCCCCACTTCGGAATTGCCCATCTGCCCTTTTGGTAAACCGACATTGCTGCCTTCAGCATGGATTTGCGCGTATGACATATTTTTTACAAAACTGTCGTAATTGGGGGTATTTGCTTTTGCAATAGCATTATATTCTCTCTCAGAGCTTATGCCCCAGCCATCCAATATACATAACAAAACTCTTTTTTGCATTATTAATGTCCTCTCTTTGGTTCTAATATATCATAAAAGATGTTATAATTACACTATGTTTAAAGATTATTTTGTGGTTATTAAAAAATATTTTTACCGCTATATTCTGCAAAGAAACTATTTTAGAGTTGGGAAATGTAATATGTGCGGCAGATGCTGCGAAAAAATTTACGTAAAACACGGCAAATGTGTTTTGCAGGATGAAGAACATTTTTATAAATTGCGCAACATGCACAAATTCTATGAAGATTTGCACTTGGCGGGCAAAGACGAAAACGGGCTTATTTTTGTATGCAAAAATTTGGATAAAGAAACAAGAAAGTGCAAAGTGCACGCCAGCCGTGCCAAAATATGCAGGGATTATCCGCAGGAAGAAATTTTTAAAATGGGAGGCGATATGGCGCGAAGCTGCGGATATAAATTTGTGCCGATTTTTTCTTTTGAAAGCGTAATGGAGCGTGTGAAAAAATCAAAAAGCTGCATAATGTCTGTAAATGAAGAAGAGGTATTTATGAAAAAAGGTTTTACCCTCGCCGAAGTGCTGATAACGCTTGCAATAATAGGTGTTGTGGCAGCGCTTACAATCCCAACCGTTGTACAAAATTACCAAAAAACCCAAACCGTAGTGCAGCTAAAAAAGACATATACCAGCTTAAATCAAGCTATGCAAATGGCTGTTGTAAATTACGGAAATATGGAAAATTGGAGTGATGTTTTTACCGCAGACAGAAGAAGAGATGACACGGAATTGAGAGATATTATAACAAAATATTTTATTCCGTATATGAAAGTTTCAAAAGCTTGTGCAGCGGGCGAAATGCAGCAGTGTTGGGCAGACGGATTATTGATTTATACAATAGATGGTAATTCTTTTAACACAAATTCTATAGGCGGTGGTAAGGCAAGTTTCAAGCTGGCAGACGGAACAACGGTTATGCTGATAACATCCTATGTCGGCGTTAATGACTACACTATTAATTTATTTGTTGATTTAAACGGCTATAAAAAACCGAACAAATTGGGTAAAGATATTTTTACTTTCCTTCCGGATAGAAAAAGAAATGCAATAATTCTTATGTGCGAACAATGTACCAGGAGCAGTATAATCAATAATTCTAACGGTTCAGGATGGTATTGCAAAAAAGGAACTGGCGGCACATTGGCCGGCGGAAGTTGCGGAGCTTTAATTCAAAAAGACGGTTGGGAGATTAAAGGTGATTACCCGTGGAATTAAAGTCATGTCAAATTGTGAAGAAGAAGTTTATAGAAAAATAGGCGCAAATATTAAAAAATATAGAAATTTGCGCGGTATAACGCAGGAAAAATTGTCTGAAATGTTAGATGCTAATTCCAAATTTGTAGGGCATATTGAGCGCTTTGAAAGGTATGTAGGGTTAAAAAAGCTTATTAAGATAGCTAATATTTTGGATATAGAAATAAAAAATTTGTTTGAATAGCAAAAAAGCGGGGAAACCCGCTTTTTAATAGTTTAATTAATTGCTTCCGTGACTCCGCTTGCATGGCGCTGTCCTCTTGATTTTCAAGCGTTTTGTCATGCTGAACTTGTTTCAGCATCTGTTGAAAATCAAGCCTCCATTTCAACTTGCCCATTGGGGCAACTTTCAACGGAGTCCTTGCACCGGCTGCCGCGTTCTACTTCACTTCCACTGTTCCGCCGGCTTCTTCGATTTTCTTTTTAATTTCGTCGGCTTCTTCTCTTTTGATGTTTTCTTTAACCGGTTTCGGAGCAGCATCTACCAAGTCTTTAGCTTCTTTCAAGCCAAGACCCGTGATTTCTCTTACAACCTTCAAAACAGCTATTTTGTTAGCGCCGGCTGTTGTTAAAGTTACCGTAACTTCAGTCGGGGCTTCTTCTGCCGCTGCCGCTGCTGCGGGAGCCGCTGCAACTGCTGCAACCGGAGCTGCTGCAGATACGCCGAATTTTTCTTCCATGGCTTTTACAAGTTCTGCTGCTTCAATTAATGTTAATTTTTCAATTGATCCTAAAATAGTTTCTACGTTACTCATTTTTCTTAACCTTTCTTATTTATTCTACTGATTTTGCTGCTTTAATAACTCTTACAAGGGCAGACATAATACCGTTTATACCGTAAACAATGCCGCTTGCAGGAGAATTGATAGAGCCCAGGATTTTTGCATAAAGTTCTTCTTTTGTAGGAAGGTTTGCTAAACCTTGTGCTTCTTGTGCGTTTAACACCCTGCCGTCTAAAACGGCACCTGTGATTTCGCATTTTTTTGCTTCTTTGATAAAATCGCTTAAAACTTTGGCAGCTGAAACTTCATCGCTAAACCCGAAGGCAATGGCTGTAGGCCCTTTAAGCAAAGCTTCAATGGATTCAAACGCTGTTCCTTTTGATGCAACTTTGCACAAAGTGTTTTTTGTAACGGTAAGGTCGCTGTCTTTAGCTTGTAAAGAGCGTCTTAAGTTTGTGATTTCTTCAACCGTCAAACCGCGATAATCAGCCACAACCGCAACTTTTGCGTTTTTAAACTGCTTTTTATAAGATTCGATTTTTTCACTTTTAAAAGCTTTTGTTGACATAATTGGGAATCTCCTTTCTTTTTGTTTGGCAAAGCCTTATAACAAAAAAGTTTTGCCACAATACGCGCAAAACAATAACAAAAAGTTTTCTTGCTACCTCGGCCGGAAATTAAGGTTTTGTTGAACCACCGACTGTCTGCGGTATTTGTGAAAAGAGTATAATATAAAGTCTTAATAAAGTCAATGATTTTATTAAGCAATAAAATCCCCACCATTTTATGTATAGTCTTTTGGTAAAAAATGTGTATAATTATAAATATGGAAAATGAAATAACACTCACCAAAGAGCAGCTCATAAATCTTGTAAAGATTGCGGATATTGAGGTAAACCCGGATTTTGTAACCTCTAATGATATATCGCGTGCGCTTATTGCAATTGAGAAAAAATTAAATTTCTTTAATTATCCTCTCAGTTTTTTCACGGCGGAAAGTTTAAATGTTCTTATTATTGATGATATGGAACTGTCTATTTATCAATTAACATCAATGCTTAAAAAAATCGGTATGAATGTTTTTGTTTCCCGTACAAAAGAAGAAGCCATAGCCGAGATTAAGAAAAAGCATTTTGATTATATTATTGTAGATTTATTTTTGCCTGATGCCAAAGACGGTTTTGAAGTTATAGAATTTGCAAACCACTTTAAGCAGGAAAACGGCAGAGAATATAAGGTTTTGGCAATATCAGGCACGGATGATAAAACCATTATTCAAGACGCTTATAAATACGGCGTTGATGAATTTGTACCCAAGCAGCCAAACTGGCATGAAAAAATTATGAAATTTATAGCGCTTTCAACAAGCAAAGTAAACAGCGAAGAATTTAACAAGTATTTTATTAACGAAGATATTTGCGTATTCACTATTCATAAAATCAATAACCAAAAATACATTGATTCAATTTATAAAGAAGTAAACGCAGTGCTTTTATCCGGCAAAAAAAATATAATATTTAATATGGAATATGTTAAAATATTTTCGGATAATTATGCCGGAATTTTTGCGGAGATTTATAAAATTGCCCTTGCGAAAGAAGGTCAGTTCGTTATAGTAAAACCGTCTGCCGATGTTCGAAAAGCACTTGATTTTGTGTTTTTAACAGGTATTATTCCGGTTTATGAAACTCTGGAAGATGCTGTAGGTTTTATTGAAATGCACAATTTTGTGGATTAAATGCGGCAGCCGTGTGTGAAGTCCGAAGGGCTTGCGGTAAGCAAGACCGCAGGACGTAACCAATCGATGGCGACGTTGGGAGTGGAGTGGAACGAAACGACCGAACAAATTTGTTAAGCAAATTTGACAGGAGCTGCGCAAGCCGTGTGTGAAGGCGATATTATTGCATTACCACGGGTAATCGTCTTTAATCTCCCAACCTTCTCTTAAAATTTTATCCGTGCAACATGACTTAGAATCACTTTTGCAGGCTGCATCTACCTGGCTTTTAGTCTTTGTATGGCAATAAGGCAAAACCCCTTTATTGTCATAGAGAAATTCAAAGACATCTCTTCCTGCTATGTTTGGTCCTTTTGCACCGTTTATATCAGCCAAAATATATGAAACCTTGTTTTCTATACCCCCAAAAGCCGTACGAATTAAAATGAAAGAGCCGTCCGTTAAAAGAAATTGCACACCCATAATTGATTCCATGCCTGCAATTACCGTTTGCTGCCATGGGGTTGGGGTTTTATATCCGCAGTAGTTTGGTGTCGAACACATCTGTTGAACCTTTAAATAAGGCTTCCAATAAGTTTCAAAAAATTTTTGAGGAGTGTTTAAAAGTTCGCTATCCCATGTAGAATAAGCACCATTTTCAGCTTCAGACATGTTTAATGCCTGATTCAAGATAGAATAATTTTTCTTTAATTTTACTACTGTTTGCTGTTTTTGATAATTGCGCACAACGGTTGGAATTGTAAGCGCTGCAACAACCCCTATTATTGCAAGGGTAATTAAAACTTCCGCCAAGGTAAAACCTGCCTTTTTCATGGTGCGCTCCTTAACTATTTGATTTTTATATTAATTATTTAATTAATATACGAATTATAATATACAATACCAAGCACCTTTTTGTCAAATAAAATATAATTGCCTTATGGAAATAAATATAAGAGCAAAAATCAAATACCTGCTTTCATTAAAGGGTTTGACAATTACAAAACTTGCCGAGCTTATGAGCGAGAAAACAGGCGAAAAATATACCTTTCAGCGCCTTTCGCACAAATTAAGACTTAACAAATTGACACTTAAAGAAGCTTATATTATAGCAGATCTAATAGGATATGATTTAGAATTTGTCGAAAAGGAACAAAAGCCTTAACAAAAATATTTTTTCACGCGTTTATTATATTTACATGAAAAAATTTAAGCTGGGTGAAATATGAGAGTAACTTTAAATTCGTTTAAAACTCCTCATTTTTCGGGAAATTTTTATGTTACTACAGATGTGCATGGAAGGCTTTTGCACCATGCCGGAGTTTTGAGTGAAATTGAAAACAGAGAAAAAGATTCAAACAAAAAATCAACCTTCATTGACGGCGGTGATTATCTTTTCAAATTTTTCAGCATGAAAGCGGCACAAGATGTTTATTCCCTCTTTGCAAGAAGCAACCCCAACATAAGAACGATTTTAAGCCTTGGAAATGTGGAGTTAGAAAGCTTTCCTAACAACCCGAATCTATTTAACGCTTTATTTGAACAGCTAAAAAATAACAATGTTGAAGTAATAAGCACCGCGAAAAAAGACGGTATGGCTAACATTAAACCTTACACGGTAGTTGAAGATGAACTTGAAGGGGGCGAAAAGCAAAGGGTTTTAATAATCGGAACAACAACAGGTGCAGGTGTGGATGATAATTTACAAATTGAAAATTTAAGAAGTATTTTAAAAAGGGCTATTCAAGAAGAAGCGCCTGATAAAATTATTTTAATATCCCACAACAGCCCCCCTGTTACTAAAAAAATTGTTAATATGCTAAGAGAAGAAGACGGTATAGAAAATCTTGAACTTGCAATAGGCGCACATTCACATTCTCTTGAAGATGATACTTCATCAGACACCAAAGTGCGAATTCTAACTCCGCCATCACAGGGGAAAGGCGCTTATGTTATTGAAAATACGAGAGGCGGTTTTGTGTGCCCTAAGCCTGAAATTGGGCCTGACAAGTGGAATTACGATTCTTTGAAAGGCAGCGGCAGAATAATTCTAAACACTCAAAAGCCGTCTTTGCCCGTGGATAGGAAATATTCGGATATTTTGGGCAGTGATAGCGAAAATTTGCTTGAACCGATTGCGCTTAGCGTTTGCAATTTAAGTTATCGCAGAATGGATGTATCGGCAAATGAACCTTGCGCAATAGGGACATTAATTACAAATGCAATGCGTGATAAAGCAGGTGCGGATTTTGCAATGCTGCTTACAATGGATTTGAGAAGCAAATTGCCTCCTGTTGGCGATACTATTACTTTATACGATGTAAGAGAAACCCTAAACGTAAATAAAAAAATATTTAACGTTGAATTAAGCGCTTCAGATTTGTATAAAATCTTTAACAGCGTTCTTAAAGATCAAAAAGACCCTACAAATAACCTTTTTATGGAATACAGCGATAATTTGAAAATTGAAAGATATGTTGATGATAGAGAAAATAAAGTAAAAACAATATATATGCTTAATAGAAATAACGAATGGGAAGAAATTAAGCCTGATAGCACAAGGAAATTTACCCTTGCAACCTGTGCTTTTATTGCAAACGGAAATATAAGCAGCAGAAGACGCGGGCTTGAAATGTTTGCAGAGTTAGCCAATACGCCTACACCTTTTTATACGGAAGATGTTTTTATCGAAGCGCTTAAAAATCTCGAAAAATATCCTGTTGAAATTAAAAAATCGCAAATAATTGACATTGATAATTAAATGCGGTTTTGAGCCCTGTTTTTTTATTGTAACATTTCTTAATTTTCCCCTATTTTAGGCAATTTTTGCGGGCAAAAATTGTTTATTTTATATGTGGAAGGTTAAATTATGGGTGTAGTTTCATCGGCAGTCTTCGGGCTCCGAAACAGCGGAAAAACTTTAAACGGCGACATAGGGCGCGCCCCTGTTGCTTTGGCGCAGTTTGCAAGCTCTACTGCAGAAACTGCTTCCATGCACTTGGGGCGTATATCCGAGGGCGCTGAGAGCATTATGAATAGAGTTGATAATATAGGTAAGGTCATCGGTGTTTCAAACGCCGCAACAAAAGTGGCTTCTGTGGCATCCAAAGCAGTTAACCCTCTTTTGTGCGCAGCTGCGGGGTATAGAGTTTTTAAAGACAAGGATAAAGAAAGCGCTTTGATTGAAGAAGTTTGTTCACTTGGGGCAATGTTTGGGGCAGAAGCTGTATATAAAAGGTTCAGAAACACTGTTGCACAAAGTATGGGGCAACATTTGAAGGCAAATCAAAAAACCATTGCAAACACAGGTATTAAAAAAGTTTTAGAAAATATCGGCAAAAACTGTAAAAATCTTTCTTCAGGCAAACAAAAAGTGCTTTTTGTTGCAGCAGAACTCGGGCTTGTCGGAGCTTCAATTTTAGCATACTCTGCGGGCAGAAAAATTGGCAGTCTTTTAACGGGCAGGGATGGTAAGACAAATAATTCCGTACAAAAAACTCATAATCCTTTTAAAAATAACTAGCACCCTACGCTTAAACCGGCGCACAAGTTAATTGCCTGCCCTGTGAGGCCTTTTGCTTCATCGGATATTAAATATTTAACTAAATTCGCAATTTCATAAGGTTCAATAAAGCGTTTCTGCGGAATTATATCTAAATTCTCTTCTTCACTTATCCCCTCTTGCATAGCTTTATCAGCAAGTGCGGTTTTAACCCAACCCGGGTTTATTAAATTTACGGTTATATTATCCCGGGCAACTTCAAGCGCTAAAGATTTTGTAAGTCCTAAAAGAGCTGATTTTGTAGCACTGTATAAAGTTGCGTTTCCTTCCCCCATATTACCTGAAATTGAACCTATATTTATAATTCTGCCCCATTTATTTTTTTTCATATCTTCAAGAACCAGGGCTGATAGATAATAAGGTGCTAAAAAATTTAATTTTGTTATGTTTTCAATGTCTTTTAAAGATGTTTTTTCAATAGGAGAATAAATATAACAACCTGCGTTATTAATTAAAATATCAATTTTGCCCAAATACTTTTTTGCACTTTTAAAAAGCTCCGCGCAAGCCTCATATGTTGATAGATTAACGCTTAAATAGTTTTCTTTATTTAATTTGCGCCTTGCACATCCGAATATTTTATAACCTTGTTTTGCAAGATTTTCCTCTATTGCAAACCCTATACCTGATGTTGTTCCTGTAACCAGTACTGTTTTAAAATTGTTTTCACTCATATTCTTCTATTTTGTTTAATCTTTCATGAGGCATAGTAAGCTCAATACCTGTATGATTTAATATTATATCAGATATAGAATAAATCAATTCTTCTCTCTGTGCTTTTGTTAAACTCTGCATAGCTTCAATTGCGCAATGTAATTCGGGATTTTGGTCATACCACCTTTTGTAATCTTTCGGGTTATGCTCTGACATTATATTAATAAATTTGTCATAATCTCTCTCAACGATTTTCGGTATGTTTAATATCATATCCTGGCCTACTTCCTCCTGAACATCAGGAGGCAAGGTCTGTAAAAGCACCATAAATGTGCTTAAGTATTTGTCTTTATCATACCATCTTATGTACTCTTTCATTAAATTTGCTAGTACTCCAAGCTAAATAAAATTAGCCTATTATTGAATCTATTTCTTTTTGTAAATAGCTGTATTCTTTATAGTATTTATCGGGATTTTCTTTTGCGGCCTTCATTGTGGCTTCCAATGCAACAAATCTTTGTGCTAATTCCGGGTCGAATTGGCCGCCTGCGCATCTTTGGATTTCTTCAATAGCTGTTTGATGGCTTAGGGCGACTCTGTAAGAACGGGTTGATGTCATTGCGTCATATGTATCGGCAAGGGCAATAATCCTTGCCGATAACGGAATTTCTTCGCCTTTAAGCCCGTTAGGGTAGCCGCGTCCGTCCCATCTTTCATGGTGCGTTCTAAGCCAGCTTGAAATTCCGTTTAACTTTTTAATGCTCATTACTAATCGTTCGGAGTTTTCGGGGTGGAGTTTCATAATTTTAAATTCGTCATCGGTTAATTTGCCGGGTTTGCAAAGTATACTTTGCGGTATGGCAATTTTGCCTATATCATGCAAAAGCCCTGCCGTTTCAATGTCTTCAAGCTCTCTTGGGCCTAGGCCCAATTCTTTGCCTAAAATAAGTGAATATAATGTTACACGAACAGAATGCCCGTGCGTGTATGTATCTTTTGAGTCCAGGGCTGACGCTATTGATTTTATGGTTCTATAAAATAATTCTTTTAAATCTTTTAACATCAAAGACTTTGAATTCGATAAATCAAATTTTTCAAGTCCGTCTTCTACAGCTCTCTCAACTTCTTGGGGTTCGTAAGGTTTTACGATATATTGGAAAAGGTTGCACTTGTTAACGGCATCGGTTAAAATTTCTACATCCGTATAACCTGTTAAAAGGATTTTTACAATACCGGGTGCAATTTTATTGGCATGTTCTAAAAATTGTGTACCTTCCATGATAGGCATTTTATGATCTGAAATAATGAGAGCAACTTGATCCAGGTTTTCTTCTAAAACTTTTAAGCCTTCTTCCCCGTTTTTGGCAGTCAATATATTATATTTCCCTCTGAAAGTTCTTTTTAAAAGCTGCAGGTTATGGTCTTCGTCATCAACAATTAAAATAGTGTGTGACAGATTTCCTGTCTGGGTATTTAGAATACTATCCAAACCTGTTGAAAACAAAGTTTTTTCAAAGTTTAACAAATTACTACCCTCACTTTTCATTCTTAATAACGTCAAATTAAGTTGAAACTTTAACAATTTTTACAAAACTTAATATTTATTGTAGCCCATGTAGGTAGGTTATGTCAAGAAATAAAAAACATCTAAATAGTTTGTAGTATTGCAGTTTAGAGCTGCCCAACCGCAGGGTTTTCAGTTGTTATTTATTTTTTTGAAAATGCTAAAATCTGAAGTCTCTTTTTCCGCATGCAATTTGGTCTAAATTTTGTTTTAAAATTTCTTTTGTCTTTTGGCTAGAAACATGTTCAATTTCTTTTAAAATAATTTCTTCGCCCAATTTTTTAGTGGCATCTGATGCGTAATCTTGAAGGTATTCTTTTAAAGTTAAAAGCGCATTAGGGTGGCAGCAGTTTAAAATTTGGCGGCTTTTGCATAAATCCATAAACCTATCCCCCACACGCCCTTCACGATAACATGCCGTGCAAAAACTCGGTATATGGCCCATTTCCATAAGCCATCTTATAACTTCATCCAATGTTCTTGTATCTATAACATCAAACTGGGCAGAATTTTCTTCTTCTTTTTCAGGCTCAACATATCCGCCCACACTTGTTTTAGACCCTCCGCTTATCTGTGAAATTCCAAGCTCTAAAACTTTTTCGCGTGTTTTTTGGTTTTCCCTTGTAGATACAATCATACCCGTATATGGCAGTGCAATTCTAATGCAGGCAACAATTTTTGCAAATGTTTTATCATCAATTGAATTGGAAAATGTTGCGGGGTCAATATCATCTGCAGGGCGTATTCTTGGTACACTTACAGTATGCGGCCCTATACCGTACACTGCTTCCAGATGCTCGGCATGCATTAAAAGTGCCGCAAATTCGTATTTGTACATTTCAAGTCCGAATAAAACACCAATGCCTACATCGTCAATGCCGCCTTGCATGGCTCTGTCCATTGCTTCAGTGTGGTAATTATAGTTGTGTTTCGGGCCTGTGGGATGTAATTTTTCATAACTTTCCTTATGGTAAGTTTCTTGAAAAAGTATATAGGTGCCAATTCCCGCATCATGCAATTTTTTATAATTTTCAACCGTTGTAGCTGCGATATTTACATTGACACGTCTTATAGCGCCGTTTTTGTGTTTGGTGTCATAAATTGTTTTAATACTTTCTAAAATATACTCTAAAGGGTTATGGTAAGGGTCTTCACCCGCTTCAATAGCGAGTCTTTTGTGCCCCATATCCTGAAGCGCTATAACTTCACGCATTATTTCTTCCTGTGTCATTTTTTTCTTGCAATATGTTTATTTTTTTCATGGTACGGGCAGTAAACGCAGCCATTTACACAGTAATTTGAAAGATATAAAGGCGCAAAAAGCACAATTCTGTTTCCATAGAAATCTTGTTTTATTTGTTTTGCAAGGGCGTAGATTTCTTTATTTTTTTCTTCATCTTCGCATACCAATAAAACAGAGGCTTCCCTGTGAGACAAACCTTTTTTTAGCTTTGCCTTTTGAAGAATTTCTTCTATTAATCCCATATTATTTTTGTTTTTTTGGGCGTATTCGATTGTTGTTAAAACTTCATTATGGTCTATAAAATCTTGCGCCTTATGCGATTTTGCGTTGTACATTTTTGTGCCTCCAGATATATAATAGCACAATGAAAAATCTTCGGTGCCCTTAATTTTATAATTTTACCCAATTTTTTGGCACAATATTTGTTCTGTCTCCCTTTAAAAACCAAGTTTTAGGCGCTATGATAATTCTGTCAGGGTTTTTGTTCAGCCACGCACCCCACCAGGAAAAAGAGGAATTTGCAATAATGTTGTGTTTGCAATTTTTCATCAACTCAAGGTCAAAAAAGCCCGTTTGCGGGGTGTTTATATCAACAATAGTGCAGGGGTAGTTAATTTTTAAATTTTCGCGCACCCACTCTATATCATCTGAAAACAAGAAAAAGTGAGGATTTTCAGTTTTGGATGCCATATATTCAATCGCATTTTTGTAGTACTTAAGAGTGCATAACCCAAAGGTTTCTTGCAGAACTAAATAGTCTCCGCGGCGCATATGTAAAGAAACCGAATTTGTGTTTTTAATTTTTTCAAGCATTTTAGCGTTTGCGTCATCAAGCGGAGCTTTTAAAGTGAAAGCCTGCAGAATTTCATCACGGTGTTGTATAAAATATTCCTCATCCTGAAAGTACCCCTCATAATACCTATCGCCTTTAAATTCAAGCAATTCGGGCTCGTAAAGGTTATCTTCTTTTTCAAAAACTTTATCGGAGAGGACTTTATACTTCTGGATTTTAAACATATGGCGTAAAAACCCTGGCAAATAGGAATTTCGCACTTTTATTTCATTTATATGTTTTTGGGCTTCTTCTTGGGATACAAATTTAGGTTTGATGTTGAAATATTCGAGTTCATAAACTCTTTTCCCCAGAGGGCCTTTATAAGATTTTATTTCTTCAAACCAGGAGGGGTCAAAGAAAACATCTTTCCCCGTGGAGTGCGACAGCGCCACGCCAAAAGCGTATTGAAACATTTGGTTACCCAAACCACCCATAAATTTAATTATTAGCATAATAAGTATTTATATTATAATATAAAAAATAATAATAAAATAATTTTAGCAAGTGAGGCAATTTGAGAAAAGCTTTAATCCATTTTATAAGTAATTTTATCCCTGTAAAAACCTGGAGAAAAAAGTTCAGAGAAGAATATAAAGAACCTAAACCCAAAGCAAAAAAATTCTTATCAACTTATTACAATAACCGCGGTGTTGACGTTATAAGCACTGCGTTTAATTTTCCTGAAATAATTGAATATCAAATAAAGCTTATTAAAAAAAATCTAAAAGGCAGCTATACTTTTATTGTGTGTGATAATTCTTCTGATAATAAAAAAGCCCAAGAAATTTATAATATCTGCAAATCTAATAATATTACATATTTCAGAGTAAGAATTCCTAAAATAGATATAGGGTTCTATTCCCATGCAAGGGCTCTTAACTGGATTTATAAAAAAATAATAAGAAAAAGAAAAAACAGCTTTTTATTAATTGATTGCGACCTGTTTCCCGTTGGGGAATTTAATGTAGATAATTTGTTGCAATATCCTGTCTACGGAGCATACAGAAAACGTGAGAATACTGAAAATTGGTATATCTGGCCGGGATATAGTTTTTTCAACTATGAGGTTATTAAAAATAAAAAGCTGGATTTTATGCCGCCGCCTGATTCCGGGGGCAAAAATTACGATATTATTTATAAATATTTTAATAAATCTGAATTAAAATTTCCCGGCTATAAAATGGTTGATATTGTTAATAATCAAACAATGCCTGAAATATATTCCGAATGGAGGCATGATTCAATATTAGATATCCCTGAAGATATCAGAGTTTTTTTCAAGGAAGACTTCTATAAATATTGTGTTGAATATTTAGATGAAGTATGGCTGCATGCAATTTGCGGAACCAACTGGACGTCAACAAACGATAAGAATTCAAAAATATATAAAATGTTAGATGAGCATTTAAATTCTATGGAGGATAATTTTTGCTAGTGCGTTTCTTATTCTCCGATTTTTCCCTTTAATTCTTTTATTTTTTCCTTTAATCGTGCCCTTTTCTTTTTAAATGGTGTAGCGGATTTCAATAATTTAAGCAAAAATATTGTTAGGTTGAATTTTAAATAAGAAAACCGATTAAGAGCATCAATTTTTTTATAATTAACAGTTTCAAATTGCGGCAAGGTGTAATCTATATCTTTTAAGTCCGCCAGCTCTTTTATAGCGTAAGAACACCATTTTTCGGTATAAAAAGTGTTATACCAAAATTCTTTTGCGCGAATGCCCATTTCAACCAGTTGTTTTTTTGGTGTTTTTTCAATTGTATCAATTGCTTCTTTCGGCGTTTCAAAATAAAAAGACATTTCGTCCCAATTTATTAATTTCTTAAAAGGTCTTATGTCAATATCTCCGATATGTACGGGCACTATTCCTAACTGCATTGCTTCAAAAAAGCGAAATGAACTGCTGCCGTTTCCACGCGGACAAAGTGCACAGTATGATTGCATGGTTTTTTTAACAAAAAATTCTGCACCCAAATTGCAGTCTCTATAAAAATATTTTTTGTTACCTTTTATAATTTTAAAAAGTTCAGCACGTACTTTATGTGTCCATTCTCTTCCCACAAAAGAAGCCAGATATTTTTTCCGATATTTTTTAAATATTTTGTGTTCTGCGCATAAAAGCGGTATATCAATTTCATTGGTTCTTTCTCTTGCGGCTCGAAGAGAAATTATGTATTTTAAATTTTCTAAAGGACTGTGGTCATGTTGGTAAAGAGTAAATGTTTTTTGTTGATTTAAAGTTACTTGGTTTAATTCTTTTTCTAATTTCTCACTTCCTATTTTTCCATAATCATGCAGAAGATGCCAATTTGCCCAAAAAATAGGCAAATAGTGGAAATCAGCTTCGTCAGGGTTATCTGTCAAAATATTTTTTTGATTAATAAGCCAATTGTAAAAAACTATTTCAATTCCGCGATAACTACTATGCGGAGGATATTTAAAAAACTGTTTTTTGGGTTGGAATTTTTTATTTACTTGTAATATGTATATTTTCAATTTATTCCTAATTATTATAGACTAATTTTAACTTTATATTCCCTTAGGCTTTTTCGCCATTTTTTCACCGGGATAAACCAGCATATGATATTTATTATCGGTGAAAATATTTTTGGTAATTTCTTTTTTCTTTTAAACTTATTTCCTTTGACAAATTCTTTTTCGCAAACATCTAAAGGAAATTCCGTGTAATAGTGCAGGCGTTCAAAAAAAGTGTTTATATCTTTATCGGGAATTTTTTGCATAATATAGTCAACATGTTTAATTTTATCTGCTCTGATATCATAATTTTCAATATATTCTACATATCTTAAAATACATTCATCAATTTTGCTCGGGACAAAAACATTTTTCTCATTCTTCTGTGCAAATTCCATAACCATTGTAAAAAATCCGTCTTTTAAATTTACTTTTTTGTATTTTGGCAAAGAGTTATATAAATCGAATCTAAAATCCAATTTTTCTGCCCCTTCTTCAAAAAAGTCTATTTGTATATGATTTTTGGTGCAATCAAACACATTAACCCTCCAGCCTTTTTGTATGTAAGGTTGTGCAAAATCTAATATTTTATGTGTGAAAGCAACAATATCATAACAAAAAATATCTATATCGCTGTATGTGTAATAGTTAGGGTAATCTTCGCTTAATTTTACAACGCAGTATTTCAAATCTATGTCAGAAAAAAATTTTTCTAAATTTATTTTGTTTGAATAACTCATAAAACCTCCGCTACTATGATATCTTTTTCACCTTTTTTCATTAATACAGCTGCTCTGTGTACTCCATCCATTATAACATATTTATTTTCTATCAGTTTGACACAAATATAATTAGAGTTGTGCGGGTAATCCAATTCTTGTGCAAGTTTGTTTAATTTGTTAATCGAATAGAAATCTTGCAAAAAACTTCCCTGGAAAGCCTTTATATAATTGGCATAATCATCAGCATTGTTTTTTAATGTTTTGTAATGAGGAGTTTCGCCCACAGGAACTGTTTTGCTGCAAACAGGTTTGTCATTTATCAGGATATTTGCATATAAATCATTAACAGGAACTTTTTTTATTGAAATTTTTTTAAAATCAGCCAAATGTTCTGGAGCGTTAATAATTCTGTTAGAGGTTTTAAGCAAATCTTTGAGCCCGTTTTTGTAGCCTATGTATTTTAAAATATAATCAGTTTGTTTTTGGTTGTCAGAAGCGTGTATAACGTGGTTTTCGCTTCTTCTGTCTTCTTTTCTTTCGTTAAATTTGTTTCTAAGCTCTTCTTTAAATTTTTTTACTGTCAGGGATTCAATATGCCTGAAAGCGTCTTCACTTAAATAATCTTCATTGGGATTGTTATTTTTGAAAAATATAAATAAAACTTTCGGGCTTGTGCTGTAAAGATATTCAATCTTGGCCCTTAGATGTTCAATAGGAGCATAATCATAAGAATATACAGCCTCCACCAATTCTGCAATATCTTTTGCTTCATACTCTATAATTTTAAGAATTTCAAAATCTTTATGATTTTCTATCATCTTTAATATTTCGTATTTGCAGGGCATTCCGTTGCCCCAGATTAAAATATAATCGTACCTTGGAATTACCAACTCAAGGTTACTATTATTTAAATCCGGCAAAACTGATATTTTTTCCATTTCAAACTGCCCTTACCGCATTAATAAAGCCTATTTCCTTATTTGATTCCGAATAATCGCAAAAACACACAAAACCGCTTTGTTGCAATATTTCCAGTATTCTTTTAGGATTTTTAAAGTGCCATTCAATAATAATGACTTGCATTTTTTTTAGAAGATCGGTATCTTGCAATTCTTCAAAAATTTCAAACTCTGCACCTTCGCAATCCATTTTCAAAAATATTTTCTCTTTTGTTCCTTCTATAACAGGCCTTAAAACGTCAGACGCTTTTTTTATAGTTGAAACTTCAATTGAATTTTTCTCCGAAAAAGACAGCAGCCTGTCTTCCATCATAGAGCTTGCTCCTGTCAGATAATTTATATTATAGGCTATTTTTACTTCTTTATCTTTATCCCCGAGCCCGATATTATAAGCTTCTATTTTTTTTGCCAATTGCGGGTTTAGCTTTAAGTTATTGCAGGCAACCTCAAAAGTAGGTTTTAAGGGTTCATAAGCGTATATTTTTTTCACTTCTTTTTTTTGAGCAAACTTTAGTGCGGTTACACCCATATTAAAGCCGATATCAATCATTATATAACTGTCAAAAGGCATTATAAAATCGTAAGGATTTTTAAAAAATACTTCATGCACCGTATTTAAGGTTTGGGTAAAAGGCCCTTGAAAGTGTATTCCATTGTATTTTATATCCGCAAAACCGTTATATAATTTTTCAATTGGCGTGTCAAAAATCTTTTTATACCATTTTAATCTTTGACGGCTTATTTCATTTTGTATAAATTTTTCTCTGTTTAGCTTTCGATAAATAGGGGAAGATTCCAGAAGAACCATTATTTTTTTCTTCCCTCTTATTTTATCTATAATTTTTTGTCCAAATTCAAATTGCATTTTATTCCCCCAAAATTTATTTTTGTATAACAACAGTAAAACCGTTGCCCACTTTATCATCAATATCTTGATATTCAACTACGTTTAAATTCATATACCTGCACAGTTCCAAAAAATCTTGTGTAATCCAAACACTGTGGTGAGCATCAATTTTAGGATTTTTTGTTATGCCCGCATGTCTTATAATAAGTTCTTTTAAAGTTGTTCTATCTCTTGTTTTATCACCCGTCCTTTCCTTATGAGGCACAATCATAAACAAATACCCGCCCGGTTTAATAACCCTAACCCACTCTTGAATTGCTTTTATGGGGTCGAAAAAGTGTTCAATTACATGAGAATTTATTACAAAATCCCACACGTTATCCTTAAACGGCAGGTTATCCCCGCTTGCAACTATATCAACTTTCATAGGCTTTAGCCCGAAATCATTTTGAGATGATTTGCTGTAGCCTGTTTCGCAATTCGTATAATCTATATTTAAGGTATTGAGGTTAAAATCATTATGGCTTGAGCCTCCTATTTCAATTCCGCGAAGCCCTTTTAAATATTTGTTTGCCAGTTTGCTTTCAGGGAATATCGGATGAAATTTTTTCGGCCTAAAGCTTAATATTTTTATACCGCAAAAAAGAACATGAGCTCTGCCGGTTTCGGTCATTTCTTTTTGTAGTATTTTCATTGTTCCTTCTTTCTGATTAAAATTTTAATTCCTAAAATTCTCATAATCTTTAAATTTTCTTCATTTACGATAGAAAAAATTTGCTGTAAAAACGTCAGTTTTGTGTGTGCTCCATGCAAAATGGAGTTCATAATCTCTTTTTGCAATTTTTTATCATCACATAAAAAATCGAACATATTTTGGCGTGTTATTTTATTTTGCTCTTCAATTGCATTTTTTTCTTTTATGCTTGTATTTTCACCAAACCACCTGTATTTGAGCAAGATTTCGGGCAAATTATAAAATTTTAAATATCTTATTGCTCTTGACCAAAGTTCGTAGTCTTCGGCTCCCTTGCAGTTTTCGTTGTAGTTCAAATCGTATTTTTCAAAATCTTTTTTTCTTAGCATAACTGTTGGGTGGCCAATAAAGCAGCCCCTTAAAATATCCAAATATTTAGGGGTTTTGGGGTGTTTTATTATTTTTGTTTCGGGAAAAAATTCAAACCAAGTTCCTAAAATAGATATTTCAGGGTTTTCATCCAAAAATTTAACCTGTTTTTGAAACCTTTCGGGAAGTGAAATATCATCGCTGTCCATAACTGCCACATATTCACCTTGTGCCTTTTTCAATAATTTACTTCTTGTTTTTGCTAACCCTAATTTTTTTTCATTTTTAATATATTTTATTCTTTTGTCGCTGTGAGCCAAAATCATATTTTTTGCCGTGTCTTGTGTAGAATCATCCATAATCAGAAATTCAAAATCACTGTAGGTTTGATTTAAAATGCTCTCAATCGCTTCTCTTAAATATTCTTCTTTTGTATTATAAACAGGCATTACAACTGAAATTTTAGGCATTTAGCTCCTCCGGTATATGAAAAGTATTTTCTACCTTTCTGATTAAATTTCCTTCAAAATAAGAGAAATCAGGCAAATTGTTTTTATTTTTTTCAAAATCAAAATTCGAAATGTCTTTTTGTAATTCCTTAACCCTTTTTTGAATTTCTTCATTTGAGCTCATAATGCTTGAATTTAAATATTTCTTATACAAATCTTTTCTAATACTTGACATATGGTGCATTGCAATTTCATGTTTCGGGAATAGATAAAACTTGCCTTTGCCGTTCAAAGTTCTTGTCGGGTCTGTAAGACAAGGGAAAAATTCTTTACCGTGAGATTGTTTGTGCCATTTAATTTTCATAATAAACGGAACATAAAAAGTGTATAGTTCCTTACTATCAGGAGAAAAAGTATAGCCGCTTACAATTTGCCTTGAGGGCTTTTTTATGTATTCTATGATAGAAACCGCACTGCATTCTATATTATTTATTTTTACAAATTCTTTAGCATAAGCAAGCTGGCTTGCATTGTAAAATTCATCTGTATCTAAACTCGCAAAATGCGTGCAGCCTCTTTTTTTAGCTAATTTGAGCCCTATATTTCTTTTGTTTTTTTCATTTCTATGCGGTGTATTATCTAAATTAGGTTCATAGAGATATATTTCATCCACTAAACCTTTTTTTATCAAACTTTCCAAAAAAGCCTTTAAATCGGTTTCTGATTTGTTGCCGTAATTTGAGATATTTTGATAAATAACATTTATATAATCAACTTGGGAACGTATTGATTTTATTGAAGCTTCTAAAAGTTCTTCACCGTCAAAAAGGTTATATGAAACACCAAGTTTAAAGGGTTTTGTTATTCTTTTGCCAAATAAATAAATTGCATTTTCCGCTAAATGTATTTTTATTATTTTTCTTCTGATATGTTTTAGTACCAGAAAAATTTCTTTTAAGATATCTGATGCTTTTCTGTTTCTTTTTAAATCTTTTTTTATTAAATTAATGTCAAAATCCGTATATTTTTTTAAAACTTTCTTCCAGTCCATAGCTGTTGTAAATTCTGTATTTCTAAATCTTGGCAGACTTGTTTTAAGGAAGGGGGATTTATCTTCTTTTATCAGCTTTCTCCAAAGTCTAATGTGCAATCCGTATGATTCGCCCTTGTATTCCTTACAATAAGAAGCATATTTAAAACCTTCTTGTTCAAGCAATTTTGTAAGTTTCAGTTCATAATTTTGAATTATATCTTTTTTGGATTTTGCTCCGTTAATGTTTTGTGCAAAATTATTAAAAACTTCCGAATTAAAAACTTTAGAATTAAACACATAAAAATAACTTTGAACATGTCTTACGCATTCATCACTTATCGTATTTCCCCAAAAATCAGCCTGTTTTTTGCCCATTGCCTCAAACATATTTTTAAAAGGAAAAAGCGGCGCATAGCAGCTGTCATTTGCAAAAATGAGTTCATCACAGTTTTTTAATAAGCCGTTTTCTTTTGCATATAAAAATCCTATTTTATAAGAACCAAAATCATACTTGCCATGCTTTTGCGCTATTGCAACATCCGCAATTCCGTTCAATTTTTCCAGTTCTTCTTTTTTTACATCACAGTCTGATACAAAAATTATTTTCTGCGCAACATTTTTTAAACTTTTTAAATAGTAAATAACATAATCTTCCAACAGGCAATCTTTATCCCAGTGGGCAAAAATGGCTACCCTGTTTTTATTTATTTCTTTTTTAGCTTTTTGTTCTTCTATTTTCTTAAAATTGTAGCTTTTGTTGAATAAAGTAATTTCCCCGGTTTTGAAATGAATGCTTATAATTTTTTTTCTGAAATATTTGAGACATTTAAAAAAATGCTTTATTGCATTTATCGGGGAATTCTTCTTGTTTAAATATAAAAAATCTATAATCTTATGCTTGAATTCTGAAATTTCACAGTTTTTTGCATTAATAAAGTTTATGTAACTTTTTTTATGCATTCTCCATCTTACAGATTTTTTACTATCTTTTAAAAGCAAATACAGCAGAATTCATAACTTGCTCATTAAAGATTCCGATACTTACCAACAATTCAAAATCTTTTATAGTCAAACCCGTTACTTTTTGAAATAATTCAGGTTCAAGTTGGCGTATAACATCTTGTAGGGTTTGCTCTCTTGCATCTGTTAAGTACATAAAGACTGGCACTCTTGCTGCAAACTTTATTAATTTTTCTTGAATTTCTTTTCTTTTATTTTTAATCTCTTTTTCTTGTGCTGTCAGTTCTTTTTTTTCTTCGCCGCTCAATCCTCCAGGATTTTCTTTTTTAAGTTTATTCAGAGACTCAGATTTGTTCACAAGTGTTGTTAAGTCAAGTTTTAATTGCCTGAAAGTTTCAATTTTCCCTAATGCTTCCATTGCTGGTTCACTACTCAATAATTTTGAAAGTGTTCCATTATCGACATTAACCAATAATGCACTTTCCCAACGTCTTGCTAGCATTGATGAGGCTGTCCCACTAATTACCAAGTCTAAAAGTTCAGACGCGCTGATTTGATTCATTGTACTTCCGTCATAGCACAAAACTGGGAGAAAACTTATAAATTCTTCGACTCTTTTTTCCGGTGTATCTTTTGAATTAACGCTTAGTCTTGCACTATAATCTGCAATTTGTTTTAATGCTCTATCTGGTGCAAAATCAAATACATAACAAGTATTTTTCACGACTTCTTTTTCATTAGGGTTTAATCCATCAGGATTTTTCACAACCCATGGAGACTGAACTCTAAATGCTGATTGGAAATATGTTTCAGGGCTTGATGTGTTCCGTAGCATAAATATCCCACTCCATTGTGGAATTGTAACCCCTGTTGTTAGTTTCCCGCATGAAAGAGTTATTGTGCCATTGTTAAACCCGTTTCCAATTGCTCTTTCGACAGGAATGATTGCATCAACCCCCATTCCAGCTTCGCTTCCGGCACTTACAATGATTTCATACTTGTTATAAAAAGGGTGCCTTTTTAATAAATCGCCCATAGCTTTGCAAAACAAACGGTTGTACAGCTTAAAAGATTTTATTCGCAAATGTCTCAAGCATTTAATATGGCAAGAATTAATGAAGGAGAACCTGAAAATTGGGGCTGGAGTGCATATCTAAGTGATATCGGCTCAAAAAACGGATTAGATAAACTTGTGCCGTACCTTAAAATTACAAAATATTGCGGTTTAGAAATGTCAAAAGATTGCTTTCCCAATGTCACTTATAAATATTTAAACGGTAATGATTGGCTTAAAGCAGATAATGTCAATAGGTATGCCAAGGCAAAATTGGCTGACGGCACTATGTTCATAGTTGAATCATACAGTTCAAATTGTGAATTTTCAAGAGGAGCTACAAAAGAGCTTAATGGAATTTGCGCTTTAATTCATGTTGATATTAACGGTTATAAAGGGCCAAACCAGTTGGGTCGTGATTATTTTACATTGTATCTTACAAAAAACGGAATTATGCCGTCAGGTACGAAAAATGAATCTGCGCAAGATTGCAGTAAAAGCGGATACGGTTTTCGCTGTGCAGGCTGGGTAATCTATAAAGAAAATATGGACTATTTAAAACATGATGTAAATTGGTAGTATATTAAAAGCAGCTTGCTAAATTATCTTGAATAGTTTAGAATAAAAGCATGTTTTCAAACTTTACCCAAAATACTATAGATATTTTGCAAGAAGCGCAAGAATTGGCACGGCATTTAGGGCATAATGTTGTTTATTCCGAACATCTTTTGCTTGCACTCGTGAAATTTAAAAAAGGTGTAGAAACAAAAATCTTTAAAATGTCCGGGCTTGATGTTGAAGAAATTGAAATGAAAATTTTAAGGAAATTAAGGGAAAAATCTTATTTTGAAAAGACGGGAGAAATTCCCTTCAGCAAAAGTGCCCAAAACATTGTAAAAATGGCTGTAAAAATTGCAAAAGAAAGCAATAACAAGCTTGTAGTGCCGGCACACTTATATCTTGCAATTTTGACCACTAAAAATTTCGGCGCTTATAAAATTTTGGAAGAGTGCGATTTTGACAGGGAAAAAGTTATTGAAAACTTAAGGTCTTTACTGTAAGAGCATTTTCACTTATAAAATTTTTCACAAAATTTTTGCGATGAAATTCGCAAATACCATGCTTTTTTATGGCTTCAATGTGCTCTCGTGTTAAATAGCCCTTATTTTGCGCCCAATTGTATTGAGGATATTTTTTGTGCAGCATGCACATGTATCTGTCGCGCTCAACTTTGGCTAAAACGCTTGCAGCGGCAATTGAAGCGGATTTAGTATCCCCTTTTATAACGGTTTTTTGCGCCTGTACGGCAGGGATTTTTCTATTGCCATCCACCAAAATTAAAGGCGATTGCGCACATATCTGCTCTAAAACATCAAAAACTGCCTGTTTCATAGCAAGAAGGGAGCTTTGCAGGATATTTATTTCCTCTATTTTATCAATTTCAACACAATGAATGCTATAAAAACTCACACTTTTTATAATTTCAAAAAGCTCCTCGCGCGTTTTTTGAGTTAATTTTTTAGAATCATCTAAAACATAAATTTCTTTTGGTAACTTTACATCCCTAAAACAAACAGCGGCGGCATACACTCCCCCTGCTCCGGGGCCTCTGCCCGCTTCATCTGTGCCTATTAAGGCATCATAGGGGTTTAAATTAAGCTTTAAAGCGCCCACAGTACCTTTTTTAATTTTTTTGTCAAAATCAAACAGGCATTTCATCTAAAGTAATTTTTCCTATTTTTCCGTCCCTGAAATTTGAAAGTATAAATTCGCATGTACGCACAATATCAGGTTTTGCGCCCTGTACAAGCCAGTTTCTTGATAACGCTATATTTGTCATTTCACAATCCTCTAAATTGTAATATTCACGCAAAAGTTTTTCATAGTTTTTTTGAAGAACCTTTAACAGCTCGCCCGCAACATATTCGCTATCATAGGCTTTTTCGCCCACGGAATTTACATAGGCAAGCTTTAGCGCAACTTCTTGATCTTTTAGAGCCATAGGGATAATGCCAGGGGTATCAAGCAAATCAATTTTAGGGTGCACCCTGACCCACTGCTGCTGACGCGTTACACCTGCTTTTGCACCTGTTTTTGTCTTTGCTTTTTTAATTAAGCGGTTAATTATGCTGGATTTGCCCACATTTGGAAGCCCCACCACCATAGTGCGCACGGGGCGCGGGAGCATTTGCTTTTTTAAAAGTTCAAGCACCATGGGGCGCGAAAGCTCCAAAATTTTATTTACAACTTTATTTATGGCTTTTGAATCCTGCACACTCATTAAAAGTACGGGGCACCCTGACTCTTTTTGTATAAACTTCTGCCAATCCGAAAGTGTTGCAGCATCTGCTAAATCAACTTTATTTAAAATAATAAGCCGCGGTTTTTGAGAGCAGAGAGTTTGAATATCTTTATAAGCACTTGAAATTGGAAGTCTTGCATCCAAAACTTCCACAACCACGTCAATAAGATTAAGCTTTTCTTTTAAGTCCCTCTGGGCTTTGGCTATATGCCCCGGATACCATTGGATATGGCTCAACGTTTTTCCATTTTTTCTTTAATACGTGTAGCTTTGCCGGAAAGTGCTCTTAAATAGTAAAGTTTAGAGCGTCTTACATCACCTTTGCGCAAAATTTGAATTTTTTCAATTCTTGGAGAATAAATAGCAAAAACACGCTCTACGCCGACACCTTGGAAAATTTTTCTAACAGTGATAGTTTTGCCGACACCTGAGCCGCGTTTTTTAATTACAGTGCCTTCAAAAGCTTGGACACGTTCTTTATTGCCTTCAATAATCCTTACAAAAACCTTAACGGTATCGCCGGGCTGCGCGTTAGGCATTTCTTTTTGGGTGTATTCTTTTTGTAATTCATCAATAATTGGGTTCATTTCATACCTTCTTTGACTTTCAAAATAATCGTACTTTCTATAATAAGGCGAACATGTTTATTTTTCAAGTAGTTTTTTTGATTTGTTAACTAAAATTTAAAATCAAGCATTTGCGCAGGTTTTAAATCAAGAGCACGCGCGATACCAACAAGCGTTAAATAGCCGGGGTTGCTTTTGCCGCATTCAATTTCGCTTAAAGAACTTGTGCTCAAATTGGCAAGTTCGGCTAAATGCTCCTGCGACATTTTGCGCTTCATACGCTCCAACCTTATTTTTGCGCCCAATTCTAGAAGTAATTCGTTTTCCATGGTATTATTGTATTATCTTGACACAAACAATTCCATATGTTATGATTAAATTATATAGTTTAAACACTATATGAAAGGTTTATAGTATGAAAAAAATTGCCGCGAAAAAAGGTTTTACCCTCGCTGAAGTTCTTATAACATTAGCCATAATCGGTGTTGTTGCGGCATTAACAATACCTGGCGTTATTCGCAATTACAGAGAAGTGCAATATAAAGCACAAGTCAAAAAAGCATTTTCAACACTGCAGCAGGCTGTAAATAAAACAAGTTATGATTTTGGCACAACACCTCGCTGTTATATCGATTACAGCGGCGGTGGCGATAGCCAAAACGTTTATTACAACACGGAATGCCCGTCTTTTTTTAAAACGTTAAGAGATAATATGAAAGTTGCAAAATACTGCAGCGGCAACGCTTACGCAAACGGATGTATACCAGATTATAACCCTTCTCCTACAAGCTCTGCAACAGTTAATGCTTTTTGTACCGAATGGTTAAAAAAATACGACCCTACCTGGGTTTTAACAGATGGCACAATAATAATAAGCTATGCCGGTACACACCCTTTAATGGCTTTTGACATTAACGGCAAAAAAGGCCCCAATAAATTCGGATATGATTTATTTGCGCTAAGCCTTACAAAAGATAACAACAAGGGTGTGGTTATAACAAACCTTAGAATAGGTGGAGAGCCTCTTGA
Organism: uncultured Gammaproteobacteria bacterium; assembly: GCA_964470205.1. Classification (GTDB taxonomy): domain Bacteria; phylum Cyanobacteriota; class Vampirovibrionia; order Gastranaerophilales; family Gastranaerophilaceae; genus CAYYBA01. Next base: position 29,859 of record CAYYBA010000001.1, read on the forward strand.
AGAAGGGGGAAAATCTTTGTTTGATACACTTAAATGGGCTTATGAATAAATTTAGAGTGTTTCAGTCTGTTTGGCAAACACAGGAAAGTTGCAAAAAGGGGCAAAATATTCTACAATAAAGGGAAAAGGAGATAAAAATGGAGGAAATTATTGCATTTACTGACGCCCCCGTAGATAAAAAAGGTTTTACGCTTGCAGAAGTATTGATAACTCTTGCAATAATAGGCATTGTGGCAGCGCTTACCGTGCCTACGGTTATAAGAAATTATCAAGAGCGCCAAACAGTAACAGCCTTAAAGAAATTTTACACGGAAATAAGTCAAGCGTATGCAAGAGCGCAGGTGGGTAATGCCACACCCGACACCTGGAATTGGGGGGCAGGTGCCGACGGCACAAGTGCCGATAAAATTATAGATATTTTAGCGCCGTATTTGAAAATTACAAAAAGATGCGGGAATGCCGGCGGGTGCTTTTCGCCTGACACTTATAAAACTTTAAACAAAAATATTAGTTGGCACGGACCAAACTTTGGACAATATGCAAGTGCACAATTTGCAAACGGATTAGCGTTTTGGATTTATACACAAGGTAGTGGCTGTACAACAAACAGGGGCAGCACAAAGGGGCTTGGCTCTATTTGTGGTCATATTGGGGTTGATTTAAATGGTTATAAAAAACCAAACCAATTGGGACACGACACTTTTTATTTTTACTTAACAAAATATAATATTATTCCAATGGGTACAAAAGATGAAACTATGTATACTATATCAAACTATTGTAAAATTTCAACTCAAACGGATAACAATGGTTTTGCATGTACTGCCTGGGTTATTCAAAAAGGCAACATGGATTATTTAAAACAAGATGTTAACTGGTAATTAAAGGCTTCTAATTCTATTAATAGGCCAGAAGATAAAAATGGAGCGTCCTATTATTCTCTCTTTCGCTAAAAACCCCCAAAAACGGCTGTCCTGGCTGTTTGCACGGTTATCTCCCATCATAAAATATTCGTTTTCGGGAATTACAAAAGGCCCGCAGTATTTGTCTTTATCACAAACAGTCCAGTCTTTATGTGTTAAAACATAGGGTTCATCAAGTTTTTTGCCGTTTATATAAACATAACTTTCATTATTTTTATTTGTTTTAATTTCAAATTTATCACCGGGTATCCCTATAACACGTTTAATATAGGCAATGTCCTTGCAAAAAATTCCCGTCAAACGCGCAAATACGGCAAAAAAACCATTTTCTAGCTTTTCTTGCGGGGGATAAAACACTAAAATATCGCCCCTTTGAGGCAGCCTTTTAAAACGTGATACCCTTTCAACAAAAACTCTGTCGCGTTCAACAAGTGTCGGATGCATTGAACCTGAAGGAATCCACCTTAATTCACCCAGGAAAAAACGAATTATAACAACTGCAACAATGACAAAAACAACAGTTTCTACAGTTTCTTTTATAAACGCCTTGATTTGTGTATTCTTTAGTTTTGCCACATTAATTATCCTTTAAATTCTCAAATATTTCGCTTAAGGCTTTCCTGTAATCATTATTACCCGCAAACATTAATTTTTTATTAGCATTGAGGACAATATTATCCAAAAATTCTTTGGCCTCAATTATATATTTGCCTTCCAGTGTCATAATATCACAATCAGATTTTTTTTGCATGCACGATAGTACATAGGGAAGAGTGTAAATTCCGTTTTTGATATCTTCTTTGGAATTAAGGTCGTTTAAAATTTGAAAAGCAAGCCCGAAATCAAGGGTAAAATCTTCAATATCTTTTGCATGTTCCTTGTAATTTGATATTAAAAGAGCGGATTTGACAGCGCACACAAACAAAAGTGCGGTTTTATTTTTAGATTTTTCAAGATATTGTTCTAAATTCGGTACTTTATTTTTTTGAAAATACTGATCAATTTCGCCTTTACACATATTTTTTATGTTTTGGGAAAAAATTTCAATAACAGAGGGCGAATTTATTTGTGCAAGCTTTTCAAAAGCTAAAGAAAGCAAAAAATCACCTGCAAGGGTTGCTTCTTTTGCGCCGAATTTTGTGTGAAAAGTTTCCCCGCAGCGCCTTAGTGCTGCTTCATCTATAATATCATCATGGATTAAGGTGGCATTGTGCACAAGTTCAATTGCAAGTGCAAGTTTTTGATGATTGGGCGTAATTTCAAGATTAAGCATTTTTAAAATCAAAAACATAACTTTAGGGCGAAGCCTTTTCGCGCGCGCGAAAACAAAACTTTTTAAATCTTCAAAAAGCTCGTTTTTGTTATTTTCAAGCACGCTTAACAAATCACGTTCAAGCAGCCTTAGTGCGTTTTCAATACCTATCATCTATATTAAAAAATTGCCGTTTTCATATATTAATTTATCGTCAGCATAAATTTTGCCGCCCTGTTTCATATTTTTTATAATATCCCAATGCAGCCCGGAAATATTTCTGCCGCCTGTCTCGGGGTAGGATGAGCCTAGCGCCATATGGATTGAACCTCCTATTTTTTCATCAAATAAAATATTGCCCGTAACATCAACCACCCTTTGATTTGTGCCGATTGCAATTTCGCCTACAAAGCATGAACCTTCATCCATATTTAACATTGATTGGAAAAATTCATCGCCTTTTTCGGCATAACCTTCCACAACTTTGCCGTTTTCAAGCTTTAAATGGATTTTATGAGCTTCATTGCCCCTGTATATAGCGGGAAAATCAAAATAAATTTCGCCTGTTGCGGAATTTTCAACCGGAGATGTAAAAACTTCACCATCGGGGAAATTATTCAAGCCGCAGCAGTTAATCCATTTTCTGCCTTCGGTTGAAAAGGTAATATCGGTTTTTTCGCCCACAACCCTTAATTTTGATGTGCCAGTAAGGTATTGGGCAATTTTTTCCTGCTTTTCGCCAATTTCTATCCACTTATCTATGGGATTTTCCAAATCCAAATAGCACGAATTTATAATAAATTCCCAATAATCTTCAAGGCTCATTTTGGCTTCCTGCGCTAAGGCATTTGTGGGATAATCTGCTATAACCCAGCTTAATTCACCTTTAGCGGCTCTTTTTAGCATAATTTCCGATAATTCTTTTGTAGCGCTAGAGCGCCTGGCAAGTTTTTTCATATCCGCTCTTGCCATATTTTTAACGTTTTTAGGAGCCCCCAAAGATATATAAACATCTGCACGCTCGTACTCCAATTTTGTCATAGGATCAATAAATTTTAACTGCTCTTCATTTGCATATTTAATATACACTTCGCTCATTTCATCCACCCCGCAGCGTACAACAGGATTTGCACCTTTTTTAAGCACAAGCTTATAAATTTCTTTTGCCAGAGGCTGCGCTTCAAGGCTTTCAAGCCTTATAATTACAAGGTCGTTTTCTTTAACTTTTGTGGAATAATCAACCAGGATTTTTGCATATTTTTCAATAACGGAACATACCATTTTTATTCTCCTTCTGTCATATTAGCGTAAAAAACCCCTTTGCTTCTTAAGGATACGCCTCTTTTTGAGGTTTTTACGAATTCAACAAGGTTTCTGACATAATCATTCATTTTAACGGTTTTTTCAATTTCTTCAAGCGCTTGAGTTGTATTAAAATGTTCGCTGGTTAAAATCCTTAGTGCTATATGCACTGCGTCTCTGTCTTCCTTGCTTACACCCTTGCGCCTTAAGCCTATCGCATTAATCCCCAAAGGAATGGAGGGGATGCCTTCCGCTTTAACATAGGGCAAAATATCCTTTCTGGCAGCAGAAGCGCCTGAAACTATTGCCATATCGCCAATTCTTATATTTTGATGAAATACGCTCAAACCGCCCAAAAAAGCACCGTAACCGACATGGACATGACCTCCTATGGTTGCAGCATTTGCCATAATAACTTCATCTTCTACAACACAGTTGTGCGCAACGTGAGAATATGCCATAAGCAGGCATTTTTTGCCGACAACGGTTTGAGTGCCCTCGCCCGAGGCTCTGTGCACGCTTGCAAATTCTCTTATCCAGCAATTATCGCCTATAACAGCTTTTGTGGGTTCACCCTTATAACCTAAATCTTGAGGTTCAGCCCCAATAACCGCCATAGGACCTATTTTTACGTCATGCCCTATTTCGCAGTATTCCAAATACGCACCCGGCAAAATTTTAGTGCCGCTTTTTATTATAACGTTTTCGCCTATAAAAACATTGGGGCCTATTGAAACGTTATCTTCAATTTGGGCTGTTTTTGATATTATTGCCGTTTTATCTATCATTTTTTTCTCCTATTTTACTGCTACGGTCAATTCGGCTTCTACGCAAAGTTTCCCGTCAACATAACCCTTGCCTTCGCATTTGGTAATTGGCCCTTTTGTCTTTATTAATCTGGTTTCCATATCAAACCTATCGCCCGGACGCACAATATTTCTGAATTTTACTTTATCAAGCCCCGCGAACAAGGCAAGTCTGCCGTAATATTCAGGCAAAGTAAGCAAAATGGGGGCTGCGGTCTGCGCCATAGCTTCAATCTGTAAAACTCCGGGGAAAATCGGGTTATTAGGAAAATGTCCCTGGAAAAAGTCTTCATTTATGGTTAAATTTTTATAACCTTTAGAAGAAATACCAGGATCACATTCTGTTATTTTATCCACCAGCAAAAACGGATACCTGTGAGGAAGCATTTTCATAATTCCTACTGTGTCAAACGAAAGCAATTCTTTAATCATTTTTCTCTCCTATCACTTGGGCCAATTTTTTAGCAGCTTCAATATGCAAACTATGTCCTGCTTCTTTTACTATTATATTGGCCTTTAATTTCAGCGGGTTTGCACCTGTTAAGTATAAATCGCCTATTACATCTAAAATTTTATGCTTAATGGGTTCAAGGTCGCTTTTTAAAATAGTTGTGTAGCCGTCTTCCGTTAAACCCAAAGTATTTTCAATTGTAACACCTTTTGAAAAGCCTGCATCCTGAAGATTTTTAAGGTCTTTAAGATAGCCAAACGTGCGTGCTTCAATAATTTCATCCAGATTTTCTTTTAAATTCAAAGTAACAAAGCGGCCCTTTAAATCGGGGTGCTCATAATCTACGCTGTATGTTATTTTTGTTTCATCATCTGTTGGCAAAATAATCACATGGCTCTTGCCTTTTTGCAAGAAAACAGGTTCGGCGAGCACGGGTGTGTCATCAACTTTGCCGGCATATTCCGCATTCTCAAATGCTTCAACCCATTTTTTTGAAGCACCGTCTAAAATGGGCATTTCAAAAGTATTTTGCAATTGTGCCGAAACTTCAAAATTCGGGTTTTTAAAATAAACATCTACTGCATCCAAATCACACACAGCAGCTGCCGCAATAAAATGTTCAACAAGCCCCACTTTTGCCGCTGCCAAATTTTGGGGGTTTCCCAGTACAACACAGTGTTGCGTTGACACAACATTTTTGACATTTGCTTCTACAGTGTCATTGCCTATATGAAAGTGTATTCCTTTCTTGTCTGACGGACAAATTTCAAGCTCTACAGGCATATTGGACATAAGCCCCGTGCCTTTTATACTAACCTTACATTTTAGCGTCTTCATTTAAAAATTTCTCATAATCCTCTAATAAATGTTGGTATTTCTTATACTTTTGAACCATAACTTCGGCTTCGCTTAAGTATTTTAATCGTTTTAAGAAATCTTTTCTCGGAACTGCAGGTGCACCCATTAGAACAGATTTGCTCGGATGAGATTTTGTAACACCTGCTTGAGCCAAAATGATTGAATCATCTCCGATTGTAATATGATCCGCTAAGCCTGCTTGCCCCGCAATAACAACTCTATCACCCACAACACAGCTTCCTGCAATGCCCACTTGAGATACTATCATGCAGCCCTTGCCGATTTTGCAGTTGTGGCCTATCATTACAAGATTGTCAATTTTTGTTTGAGCACCAACTGTTGTGTTTTCAACCGTCCCTCTATCTATTGCCGAATTAGCACCTATTTCAACGTCATTTCCTATAACAACCGAACCCAAAGATGGAATCTTATATATTTTTTGGTTTTCTTTGCCGCCTTTAATTTCGCCGTCTTCGCGAATTTGTTCTATACTGTCCGGAGTTTCCGTAACAAAACTGAAACCGTCAGCCCCTAAAGACGCACCGTGGTGGATTATAACACGTGAACCTATCTCAACCCTATCTCCTATATTAACGCCCGGGTGGAAAAGACAATTTTCGCCGATTTTTGCAAATTTGCCGATATAGACATTGGGCATAATTTTTGTGTTATCGCCTATAACAACACCTCTTGAAATTACAGCATTCGGGCCTATTGAAACATTTTGGCCTATTTTAGCCTCAGGGTGAACAATAGCCGAAGGGTGAATACCAATAGGTGTATCGGGCGCTTCATAAAAAACGTGTAGTAATTTCATCATAGCGAGCCTGGGGCGCTCAACTTCAATCGTTGAAATACCTTCTAGAGAAACTCCCAAAGGGGTAAGCGCGCATTTTGCTTTTGTATGTTCAAGATTAACAATTTCTTCTTCACCCAAAGCAAGCGCTAAAGTGCTCTCATCTGCCAAAAGCGGGGGCGCCACGCGTTCTATCTTCGCGTTATTATTTTGGGTTAAAATTCCGCCCACTATTTCGGAAATTTCCTCCTGTGTGTATGCCTTTGTGCTCACTTTGACCTCCTTAAAAATATCTCCTCAATCTGTTTCTTTATTTTATTACATTTTATCCCGTTTGTCTATGACTTTTTAATTTTTTAAGTATATTTGTTGTGGATTTGCCCTCTACAAACTTAATGAATTCAACCCTTCCGCCGTTTTTTAATATTATGTCGGCTTCAGGGAGTGTATCTATTGTGTAATCTTCCCCTTTGGTGTGGATATCGGGCTTAATTTTATCAAGCAAATCTTGTGGAGATTCTTCATCAAATAAAATAACGTAATCCACACAATTAAGAGCGCAGAGCAAATATGCCCTGTCGTTTTCATTATTTACGGGCCGCCCTTCACCTTTGATGGCACGTACGGATTTATCGGAATTTAAAAGCACCATTAAAATATCGCCGAATTTTTTGCTGTTTTGCAAATATTTAACATGCCCAACGTCAAAACAACCGTTTGTTGTAACCAAAACTTGCGCCTGTGCCTTCATTTGCGCTCTTAAACCCGCTAATTCTTCTTTTGTAATAAGTTTTCCCATGCTGTTTATTGTAGCACAAAGACAAGGATTTCAAAGTTAAAATTACATTATGATTTTAATATCTTTTGCAATTGCATATAAAGTTTGAACTTTATTATAATTCAGATCATCAATTATATTCTTAAGCTCTTCTTTTATTTCTTCTTCGCTTCTGCAATCACCGTTGTCAAAAAAATTACCTATACTGCAGCCAAAAACTTTTGCCAGTTTTGTTAAAGTAGATAAAGACGGAAAAGATTTTCCTGCTTCGATTAAAGCTACCTGGCGCTGGTTTATCTCTATTTTTTCGCTCAAAGCAAACTGTGTCATTTTAAGAGCATTTCTAAATTGCTTTATTTTTTTGCCTGTCAGTTTTTTAACTATTTCTTCATTCATTAATTAATACCTTTTTATTTTATTATAATTTTCATATAACTTAATAAAAATGGTATTTAATATTTTAAATTACTAATAATAATGATATTATAAATTGTAATTATGATTTTGGATGTTGTAAAAATGGTTGATAGAAGAATTAATAAAGGGTTTACGCTCGCCGAAGTGCTTATAACTCTTGCGATAATTGGTGTTGTGGCAGCCCTTACAATTCCAACGGTTATAAGAAACTATCAGGAACGCGAAACAGTTAGCGCATTAAAGAAATTTTATTCTCAAATATCTCAAGCTTTTAAAATGGCAGAAATTGAAAATGGTCCCATTGAAACTTGGAATTGGGTAGGATTGGAAAGTCCTGCCGGTGCGAATAACGTTTTAAACATAATTTCTCCTTATCTTAAAATTACAAAAAATTGTAAATCAGGAGACGGATGCTTTGCTAAAAAATACAAAAATCTCCCCGGTGGAGATTGGTTCACCGTAAGTGTAAATGACGTTTCAACATATGCAAAAGCACGATTGGCGGATGGAATGTCTTTTTGGATTATTTCAGCTTCCGATAATTGCACATTTACAAGTGGCAGCGGCAAAAGTCTAAATGCTATTTGCGGCTCTTTGGGAGTTGATTTAAATGGTGATAAAAAACCAAATACCTGGGGCAAGGATACATTTTATTTTCGTATAACAAAATATGGGTTTTTCCCTATGGGTGCAAAGGATGATACAATGTTTCCGTTATCTACCCATTGCAGAATGTCAAGCCAAGATCAGCGTAACGGCTATGCATGCGGTGCATGGATTTTAGGAAAAGATAATATGGATTATTTAAAGCGTGATATAAGCTGGTGATAGACCAGAATTAAATCATCTCCATTCCCTTTGCAGTGCCCAGGCGTTGTGTTTATGAATGCTCTCTTGCGCTTCAATTTCAATTTCATAGAAGTTAATAATTTTATTTTCGCGCATTTTCAAAACAACATCTCTTACAACATCTTCTACAAATTTAGGATTATTATAAGCTGTTTCTGTCACAAATTTTTCGTCACTGCGCTTTAAAAGGGGATAAAGCCTTGCAGATGCACAAGATTCAATATCTTCAATCAAATCTTCGAGCCAGATATGTTCTGGGCGCGGATATGAAACCTTAACTTTAATAAGCGCCCTTTGGTTATGCGCGCCATAATCCGATATTTCCTTTGAACAAGGACACAATGTTGTAACCGGAACTTTTACGCCTAGATAAAATTTGTATTCGCTATCATCAAGCTGCCCTTCAAAAAAACAGTCATACGCCATTAAAGACTTCATTTTGCTTTTTGGTGCGCGTTTTTCAACAAAATATTTAAAATCAAATTTCAAATATGCTGATTTTGCATCTAATTTTTTGCACATGGCGTTTAAAACAGCCTCAATTTCAATGCCCAAGAGACCCTTTTTTCTGAAATCGTCTAAAATTTCAATAAAACGGGACATATGAGTACCCTTATAATGGTGCGGAAGAGACACGCTCATTTTTGCGCATGCAAAAACAGTTTGGTTTTCTGCATTTTTGCGCTGAATAATTAAAGGTGTTTCAACATCTTTTACGCCGACTTTTTGTAAGTCAATGTATCTTGTATCATTTTGCTTTTGTATGTCTATCATTATTCTAATTCGTCAAAACTTTTTTCTTCAAGCGCTAAAAGAAGCTTTAATGCCGCCCTTCTTTGGGTTTTGGGGTCTGCATTTCTCAAAATTTCAACTGCACGAAGCATAATAGGGTCTTCATCGTACCATCTTGTTCCTTTACCGCCATATTGCGTGATTATTTCATAAATTCTTTCAATAACTTCCGCTGCAACTTCTTCTTGCAGTTTCAACATAAAATCTTTTGCATGGTCTTTTTCGTTTTCGCTTGAAAGCTTCAAAAGCTCAAGTGCTTCTTTTAATATAGGGTCTTTATCGTACCAGCGCTTGTTTTGTTCTTCTTCCTGCGTCATTGTAACCTCTCTTCTTTTAAACTTGCATTGGGTATCCACTTTCTTTTTATTTTATTTAAAACTCCTTCTTTTTGCATCATTTCCAAAGTGGAATTTAATCTTGTTTTTAAACTTTCGTTATTCTCTTCTTTTCTTATTGCAACAGCATAATATTCTTTTGTATAGCGTTTGTTTAATATTTTTAAATCCGGATTATCCATTAATATGCCGTATAAAACACTGTCATCTCCAAAAATTGCCGCTGCCTGCCCTGATTTTAGAGCTTCTAAAGCCTCGGAATAATCTTTTGCACCCCTTATTACAGCATTCGGGGCAAGCTGCCTTAAGGTGCGCTCGCCTGTTGTGCCAAGAACAACTACAACGTTTTGATTGTTTAAATTTTCAACCGTTCTTATTTTTGATGTTTTTTCTACCATAATTGCTTGCCCTGCAACATAATAAGGAACACTAAAATCAACAACGCTTTCTCTTGTAGGAGTTATACTCATAATTGCAACAATAAAATCAATTTCGCCGGAGTTTAATTTCATTATTTTATTTTGCGCGCTGACCGGTACAAAAGTTATTTTTTTAGCAGGCTGTTCTTCAAAGAGTTTACCTGTAATGTAATTAGCAACATCAATGTCAAAGCCTACATTTTTGCCGTTTTCAATAAAACCAAAGGGTTTTGAATCTGTTTTCACGCCTATTAAAATTTCATCTTTTTCATACAAAGCCTGCAAAGGCGTTTTTTTGGCACTTTTAAGCGAACAGGCACAGAGCATGAAGGAAGAAATTATAACAAATGTTAAAATTATTGCTTTTTTCATATCGTTATATTATCAAAAATATGAACCTTTGTAAATTAATATATTACCTGCAAAAGTTCAGATTATTTACTTTTTAAATTACCACAAGACTTGCTTTTTAAGATAATCAAGGTTCTCTTTTGCAATAACCCAGGCTGTACAGCCTTTGCCATTGTATCCGTTTGCCTGGTTATTAATATTACAAAGAATTTCAACAGGATTACCTGTTAAATCGTCCTGTGTTCCCATTGGAATTACACCGTCTTTTTCGGTTATATAAAAGGTAAATAAATCCTTTCCGCCTTGATTTGGAAGTTTATCGCCGTTTATATCTACGTAAATGTCACCGCAAATACGGCTCAACCTGTTTGTGTTGCCCACTTTATAGCTGCACCCGCTTCTGACAGATAAAGCAAAAGAAAAGCCGTCAGCCAAGCGTGTTTTATAGTAAGTTGACGATGAGTTGAGGCTGCTGTAACTGGCCTCTGTGCCATTTAATGTTTTATAATACGGTGAAAAACACCCGGCTGAACTTCCGCAATCCTTAATAATTTTAAGATGTGAAGTGATTATTTTGCCGATAACTTCTTTGTCATCCCAATTCCAAGTTCCAATTGGCCCATTCTCAACAGTTGCAATGTTAAAAGCCTGGGCAAGCTGGCTGTAAGCTTTTTTAACAGACGTTACAATCTGGAGCTCCTGATAATGGCGCACAACGCTCGGTATTGTAAGTGCTGCAACAACACCTATTATAGCAAGAGTTATAAGAACTTCTGCTAAAGTAAATGCAAATAATATATTGTCACATCCGCAGGATAATTTAAAATTGTAATATTTTAGTATCCTGTTTTTTCCCACAATGTTTTCCCTTTTTGAATTATTATATTAAAATTATAAATTACTTACTTAAAAACTGCAATAAGTATACATTTTGTGTTAAAATAAAAGTATGAAAAAAATATTGGGTAAATTATTATTTATCACTTTAGGCAGTTTTATAGCAGCCTTTGCGCTTGAAGACTTTCTGGTACCTAATAAGATTATAGACGGCGGGATTGTGGGTATTTCGATTATGGTAAGTTATCTGACCCGTCTTCCGCTGGCGCTTTTTGTGGTTGTTTTAAATATTCCCTTTATTTTTATGGCTTATAAAAAAATCGGACGCTCGTTTGTTGTTTATACGGGATACAGCGTTTTCACGTTTGCCCTGTTTCTGACTTTATTAGAAGGAAGTGACATTGCCACAAAAGACTTATTTTTAACTTCAATTTTTGGCGGAATCCTTTTGGGGCTCGGCGTTGGGCTAATTTTAAGAAACGGCGCATGCCTGGACGGAACAGAAATTTTAGCTTTAAGGGTTAATAAAAAAATGCCGTTTACTGTCGGCGAAATTATAATGTTTTTTAATATATTTATATTTATCTGTGCCGGTTTTGTTTTTGAACCTGACAGGGCAATGTACAGCGGCATTACTTATTTTACCGCATACCGTGTAATTGATTTGGTTTTGCAGGGTTTGAACGAATCAAAATCCATTTTTGTTATATCAGACAAGGATGAAGAAATAGGGCAGGCCATTATGCAGAATTTTGACAAAAGTGTTACCTACATACCGGCACAGGGCGGATATTCAGGGGCTAAAAAGAAAATGGTTTATTGTGTTGTTTCAAGATTTGAAATAACAAAAATTAAAGAAGTTGTAAATATGATTGATGATGAAGCATTTATTTCAATTGAAAATGTCCATGAAGTTGACGGGAAAAGGTATAGAAAAGGAAGATCCAGAGCCGGCGCTTAAATTAATCTTTGAAGGCTGATATTTGTTTTGCTTTTATTTCAACACTTAAATTCATAATTTCAATATCATCATAATCTATATGTGTCTTTTGAAAAAGGTTATGCCCAGTTTTAATCGTAATTTCATTTGTAGGGCGCAAAAGCGGTTTTGGAATTGAAATTTCCTGATTATCCCCGTTTACGTTTAATTCCCCTATTTTTTGCCCGTTAAAATACACTTCTGCAGGGCTTGAATATACACTTCTGACACTGTTTTGCCCGAGTTCTTTTGCCATTTTTGTGTCAAGACCTATTATAGAACCTATTATCAAATACGCTTCTTCATCCTTACCCACAGAACTTATACTGAATTTTTTACTGTAAAAAGGTCCTGAAGATTTAGATTTAAACTCCGAGGAATTGGCAGAAGTTTGCGAAAAAACGTTATCGCCAAGGTGGCAGAGCTCTTTTTCTATAACAATATCATTTGCATGTGCCTGCTCTATTCCTAACCTGAGGGGATTTTCCAAAAGCTCTTTTCCTACCGTTATGGAAAACGGGCGGTAATTTTCTTTTTCAACAGACAAAATAACAGGCTTACTTATTGTTGTATTCAATTGAAAAACACCGTTAGAATCCGTAGTTGTCTGATAACCGTTTGAAGGAACAGTGATTTTTGCATTCGGAACACCAAAACCCGTTTGCACATCTATAACCTGGTTTTGTGATAGTATTCCTGCTTTTTCAACCTGTCCGGTAATTTTATCTGCAAAGGCGCTTTGCCCTTGAATATAAAATAAAATCAGAAAGGCAAATAACAAGTTTTTAAATTTTAATTTCATATCCGAATTTTAAAAAAGTATGTAAGAAATTTAACCGCCTGGAAGAATATTGTCTAAGATAATTATAATAAAATTATAAATGCTAAGACTTTTTATCGTCATCGTAATGGGCAACGCCGGGGAATTCATTTCTGCCAGTCACTCTTTTGGTTATATAGTATTGAACTCTGGGTATTGCAAAGGCTAGAATTGAACCTGAGAGTATAATGCCAAGGCCCGTAAACACAGAAGTAAGAACCAGATTTCTTTTTGCAAGTTTTTGGATTAATCCGGCATCAACGCGCTCAATATTGTGTCTTTTAGCATAATCGCAAACAGATTGAATGAAGTTATCAATTGAACCTCTTATATTTTCAAGGCTTTTGCGGCTTACAAATTTCTTCGGGTTAGTGACTTTGCCATCCGTTGCAAGATTAAGCGTTTCTTTTAAGAAGTCGGGACTGCTTATCCAGTTGTCGGATAAAATATCGCGCACCTGCATTTGCGTTAAAACACTTCTTCCATCCCTTTGAGGCTGCAGAGCAGCCATTTTTCTTGCTTTTTCAATTGTACTGGTGCCAATTTTGCCCGCCATTGAACTTATAAAATTATCCAACATGATAACTTTATCTTTTGAATCTTTAAAAAGACTCTCAACTGCATCGCTCTTTGTTTTTTCAAGTGCTTGTTTTGCAAATTCATCAACGCCCAATCCCTCAGAACCAAGCTTTGTGCCCAATAATTCCGCTGTTTTTAGCAGAGCCTGCGGGTGAATATTTTTGTTGCGGGTAATACCGTTTAAAACGCTCATTAAATTATCTGCAAAAAACATATAAAAATAAATCGAGGTTGTATCTCTAAATAAAAATTCGCGTCTTTCATGTTTGTTTCTGGCATTTGCGCTCCTGCCCCCCACGACTCCGATATCAGTTGATAAAAGCCTCCATGTGCGGTTATTTTCAAGGTTGTTTGAAGCTACCAAAAGTTTATCCATAATAGCTGCTGAAGATTTAAAAGACATATTTTGCGCATCGCATTTTTCACCATTTACAAATTTATCACCATTATGTGCCTGTTCACAGGCTTTTTTTCTTTTTGCGTCTTTTTCAAGTGAATTTTTAGTTATCTTTTGAGTTATTTTGGGCAGCACAAAACCTATAAATAAGGTTGAAAGTGCCGCACTCCCGAAAATCTTGCCGAATTTGAACGCAGCTGTAGCTGTCTTTTTATCTTTTACAAGGTCTTTAAAGGGACGTCTAAGGCTGTCTTCGCCTATATCTACATCCAAATCTTTTAAACCCATTACGTTTTTACCTATAAAATCGCCGACTTTATTTAAAACCTTGACACCCCAAAGCCACACAACAGCGCTTACACCTTGTTCCACAAAACGTTCTGTTGCTTCCGTCTTGCCTCCTCGCTTCTGGGCTTCATAAGTTCTTCCGCCTGTTACAAGAGATTCAATTAACAAAATAGGAAGAATTTTATCGGGATTTCTAAATGTAGATAAAGGCTTCGCCCATTTTGATAATTTGGCAGTATCTATTTGGGTTAATTTGCTTACATTCACTTCGGTTTAATTTCATTAACTATCTTACTTTATTACAAAACTTGAAAAAAAATTTTTTTGCGTCAAGAAAAGCAATTAGTTTATCTTTTGGGGATATTTAACTATATTAAGCTTTTACCAAAGATTCTTCATTTATTTTATAACCGGTTGATTGTGAAATTTCTTCACACCAGAGTTTTAAAATTTCTTCATCGCTTTTTTTATAAGAAATAGGTTTGCCGATTTTTACTCTAACCTCTTTCCTTTTTAAGAATTTCCAATTATACCCTTCAAAACCAGTAATCGAGATAGGTAAAATATCGCGCTCGGCCATTTTTGCAAACATAATAAACCCATGGTTAATTTCTTCCAGAGTTTTATTTTTCTTAATTCCGCCCTGAGGAAAAATCCCGAGGCTCCAATTTGTTTTGAGCACCTCTTTAACGGAGCGGATTGTTGAAATTTCAGGCTTTTCACGGTTCACCGAAAACGCTCCCAGCCTGTCCATATTCTTTGCAATGTAATCACTGCTCTCAAAAAGTTCTTTTTTTGCCATATAGGAAAGAGGTTTTCCTAAGGCGATTGAAACCAAAAATACATCCAGGTAAGAAATATGGTTTGGTGATACAATGTAGCTTTTATTTTTTTCGATGTTCTCTCTGCCTACAAATTTAAATTTATAAAACCAAATTGTAGCAAGCCGAAAAACGACATGTATAGCATAAATCTGATACAACCTTGTTAGAAAATTTAATTCTTTTGCCTTTTTTTTAGCATAATTTTTAACCATTTTCTGCTCCAATCCGGGCTAATTCGGTTACTTTTTCTTTCCAAATTCTCGCCATTTCATCGCTGTCTTCTATACAGGGTATAGGTTCGCCTATTCTTATTACTATTTTGCCTTCAAACGGTTTTCTGTCTTCCTTTTTAGCGCCTGATATACCGACGGGCAAAATCGGGCATTTCAAAATTTTTGCAATTCCGACAAAGCCCATTGCAACATTTTCCAGACTATCATCAAGATCCCTTGTCCCCTGCGGGAAAAGCCCCAAAAGCCAGCCTGTTTCCTTTATGCCTATTGCTGTTTTAATAGTTGAAACACTTAATTTATCACGGTTCACCGCAAAAGCTCCAAGCCAATCCAGGAAAAAACGCGTAACCGGTTTTTCAAAAAGTTCCTGCTTTGCCATATAAGCTATGGGGCGCCCAACCGCGTCAATCACCAAAAAAGGGTCTATGGCCGAGATATGGTTTGAGGCTATAATTACAAAATCTTTTTTAGGGACATTTTCTCTGCCTATAATTTCAAACCCGCATACAATGCGATAATAAATATCGTATGCAACTTTAACCGTTAACCACTGAAAAACTCTTCTAAATAAATTATATTCTTT
>CAYYBA010000002.1:0-43824 GCA_964470205.1 uncultured Gammaproteobacteria bacterium
GGCAAAATTATTGAACATTCAGTTCAATAAATTTGGAGCCTTCAATGCCTTCGAGTTTGGCAATTTTATCCAGTGTTTCTTCTTTAACAACGCCATCCGTATTTATAATCATAATACTGATATCATCAGTGTTTTGCCCTAGTGCGCCGTAAGATTTTTGCGCCACCTGCATGCGTGAAATATTGACGTTATCATCCCCTAAAACCGTTGCAACACGCGCAATCATGGAAGGCTGATTTTTGTGCGGCACTAAAAGCATATATTTTTGGGGCTTAATTGATGTTGTATAGTCGTTAATTTGCACAATTCTTTTGATTTGTTTGGCAATAATCGCTCCTGCAACGTAAGCATTTTGTTTTTCGCAATTCAATTTAACCGCAATTGAGCCTACATAATCCGTTGATTGCTGAGATTTTTTAACGCTGAGCACAATTCCCCTCTGCTGGGCTAAAAGCGGAGCATTCACAAAATTCACGTTTTCAACATAGCTTGATAAGAGGCCTTTTAAAATTGCAACTTCTAAGGGCGACACATCTTGTGACGCCAAAGTGCCTTTAACTTCAATTTCCACGGATTTTAGAGCGCCTTCGCTTAAATTTTGGGCAAGCTGCGCTATATTTTCAGCAAGGCTCATATAATCTTTGACCGCTTCAAGCTTCTCAGCCTTTAAAGACGGTATATTAACCGCATTTACTGCGTTTTCGCCGCTTAAAACACGCACAACATCTTTAGCTACATCTACTGCCACATTTACCTGTGCTTCGCTTGTGCTTGCACCAAGGTGCGGCGTTAGCAAAACATTTTTGCCGAAACCCAAAAGCGGGCAATTATCAATATTCTTTTCATTTTCAAAAACATCAAGGGCGCAGGACGCAACCTGTCCTGATTCCAGAGCTTCTTTAAGCGCATTTTCATCAATAATTCCGCCGCGCGCGCAGTTTATAATCCGAACACCTTTTTTGGTGCGGTTAAGCGTATTTTTATTTATTAAATGAGTAGTTTCTTTTGTTTTTGGCGTATGAATGGTAATAAAATCACATTCGCCCCAAAAGTCATCCAAATGTTCAACTTTTGTTGCACCGAATTTTTCAACCACGTCTTTAAGACTGTAAGGGTCATACACTAAAACCTTCATGCCTAATGCCAATGCAACTTTCGCCACATGCTGGCCGATTTTCCCAAAGCCTATAATACCCAGAGTTTTCCCAAAAACTTCAGTGCCCGTAAATTTTGAACGCTCCCAAGCACCTTTTTTTACGGATATATCAGCATCTGCCACATTTCTTGCCATTGCAAGCATAAGGGCTAAGGTGTGTTCTGCTGCGGCATTTGTGTTGCCGTCAGGCGAATTGACAACAATAATTCCTTTTTGTGTTGCGGCGCTAATGTCAATATTATCCACCCCGACACCTGCGCGGCCTATTATTTTAAGGTTTTTGCCCGCTTCAATAATTTTTTCGGTTACTTTTGTCTCACTTCTTACCAAAAGTGCGTCATATCGGCCGATAATTTTTATCAGCTCATCCTCGCTGGTGGTAGGCAGATTATCAACAGTTGCTACTTTTTCAATAATTTTAACTGCCGCTTCATCAACGTTATCCGTAATTAATACATTCGCCATTATTGTTTCCTTAATTTTTTAATCGTATCATCTAAACATGCCAAAGCCATTAAAACATCGCGTTTGCAGGCAAAACCAAGTGTTCCCATACGGAAAATCTTATCTTTTAATTCATTTTGACCGTTTGCAACAACTATATTGTAATCTTGTTTTAAAGTTTTCCTGATATCTGGCACACTAACGCCATCGGGCGGTAAAATTGACGTTATAGCCCAGCTTGCAATACTTTCATCTTTTACAAAGAGCTCTAAACCAAGGTTTTTAATGCCCTGCCTTAAAATACGGGCATTTTCTTTGTGTCTTGCAAAAATATTTTCCAAACCCTCTTCTTTTAGCATTTCAAATGCTTTATCAAGTGCTACTGCCAAATTTACTGCGGGAGTCCAGGGGGTTGTGTCTTTATCGTAATTTTTTTTGGCTTCATCCCAATTAAAATAAAAATTCGGGTATTGGCATTTTTTATGTACATCCCAGGCTTTTTGATTCGCCGATAAAAAAGAAAGCCCCGGAGGTATCATAAAACCTTTTTGAGAACCGGACACCAGAACATCAATGCCCCAGGCGTCCTGTTTGCAATCAATAGCGCCTATTGATGTAATGCCATCTACTACAGATAGTGCCCCGTGCGCTTTTATTATTTTTACAATTTCCTCAATTGGGTTGGTAACACCTGTTGATGTTTCATTATGTGTTACTGTTACGATTTTAATTTCTCTGTTAGTATCTTCTTTTAATCTTTTCTCAAGCGCTTCAAGGTCAACGGCGTATCCTGGCGGCACTTCCATTGTTTCAACATCCCCACCGTATGAGGCTGCAATTTTTGCCCACCTTTTGCCGAAATTCCCTATTACAAGGGAGAGCACTTTGTCACCCCTGTTTATAAGGTTTCCTATGGCGCTATCCATGGCACCCGTGCCTGATGATGTAAAGATAAAAACATCGTTTCTTGTTTGAAAAATCCATTGCAGGCCCTGGTGGCATCTTTTTAAAATGGCTGAAAATTCGCTGCTTCTATGGCCTATCGGGTGTTTTGCCAATGCTAACAGGACACTTTCGGGTACAGGAGTTGGACCCGGTATCATTAAGAAATCTTTATCTTTCATTTTTTACCTCTCTAGTAGTCTTGGCGTTGCAGCCTTGGCAGGTAAGCCTGCGGGTAAGTGTATGCTTCTTCCATTAAAAGTGTTTTATACATGTTATAAGCGCTTGTGTTGTTGATATCAACACTTGCGTTCACTTCACTTAAACTGACAACCCCGTTTTTATTGGCTTTTAGGAGTTCATCCAACAGAGCTCTTAAAAGTATTTTTGAAAGACCCTGGCCTCTGTGTTCGGGCAAAATTCCAACAAGCGGGATGTTTCCTATTGTGCCGTCCGTTATATTAGACATTGCAAAACCTATAATTTTGTTGTCATGCAAAAGCAGCTTCGAAGAGAGCGGTAAAAACTTGCCGTAAACAGATGTTGTTAATTTGTTTACAATTTCTTCAACACCCGATAAACTTGCAAACCGGGGGTCAAATTTAAGGTCGCTGGCTTCTTTAAAGGCAGTGTGTATTGTATTTACCAATTCCTGATAATAAATATCCCTGTAAGATGTTATTTTATAGCCTATCGGCAGGTTTGGAACTTTAATCTGGTAGAAATCTTTAATTTTTTGTCTGTCAAGCGTATCAAAAACCATAACCGCAAGTTCTACAAATTCAAACCCGAAACTCTGCGCTTCTTTTTTATATGCGCTCTGTTTGCCCAGCATAGGGTAACTTACCAGTTTTTGTACCCTTTCTGTTGCGATTGTCTGTATAAAAACATCTAAAAGATTGCAGTATTTTTTGCTTAAATCTTCATTGCCCAAAAAATGGATTATATAAAGCTCAACAGCATCCATCGGCGTTGTGGAATAAGCCAAAAAACCTGTGGGGATACCGTCTTCCAGAAGCATAATACATTTCAACAAACCTTTTTCAAAATAATCAATAAAATCTTTGTATTCCAGGGGCGGAATTTCAAACTTATAGTCTTTTTTTGCACTTTCGCGAAAATCGTTATACACGCCCGAAAAAATTTTGAAATAATCACCCGATAAAACTTGTGTTTGATACATACAATAATCCTCTTAAGTTTTATTTTATTATAGCATGAACATCCAAAGTTTAGCAAGTGAGCAATCAGCCTATGTTTTTATTTTAAAATTGCGCAAACGTCGCTTTCGCTATTTTTGTACATGTGGTTCATTTTCATTTTTTTGGTTTCAATGTAGCTTTTGTTAAATTCGTTAATATCAGGTTCAATGGCAATGACATCAGTAACTTCAAGCCCGTAGCCTTTAAGCGCTATAATTTTTTTAGGGTTATTTGTAATTAATTTAAATCTTGTGTAACCTATATCAAGCAATATTTGAGCGCCTGTGCCGTAATCGCGCAGGTCATTTTTGAAGCCTAAAGAAAGGTTTGCTTCAATGGTGTCTTGCCCTTTGTCTTGCAGGATGTAAGCTTTTAATTTATTTAAAAGCCCGATTCCGCGCCCTTCATGGTCGCGCAAATAAACAAGAGCACCGCGCCCGTAAGAGTTTATCATCCTGAGAGAAGAGTGAAGCTGCTGGTTACAGTCGCATTTCAGGCTGTGGAAAATATCGCCCGTCAAACATTCCGAATGCATGCGAACCATGGGGATTTTGCCGCTGCTGTCTTCTTTTACAAGCGCCACATGCTCAACCCCCGTTACTTCATCTAAATACCCGTATATTTCAAATTCGCCGAATTGGGTTGGAAGATGCGTTTGCACAAGCCTTTTTATGTTTGTTTCGCTTTTAAGACGATGAGTTATCACCTGCGCCACGGTTATAAATTTTAGCCCGTGTTTTTTTGCAAATTTTAATAAACTGTCACGGCGCGCCATAGTGCCGTCATCATTCATAATTTCGCAAATAACCGTGCTTTGCTCTAAATTTGCAAGCTTGCATAAATCAATACCGCATTCTGTATGCCCTACACGCACTAAAACCCCGCCGTTTCTTGCAATTAAAGGAAATACATGTCCGGGGCGGCGCAAATCCGAGGGTTTTGTGTTCAAATCGTTTATAACTTCAATGGTTTTTGCTCTATCATATGCCGAAATGCCTGTCGTAACGCCAAATTTTGTGTCAGCATCTACACTTTGGGTAAAAGCTGTTTTTTTTGTATCCGTGTTTTTTTCAACCATTGGCGCTAAATCCAATTCCCGTGCACGTTCTGACGTGATTGAAAGGCACACAAGCCCGCGGCATTCTTTTGCCATAAAATTTATCCATTCAGGCGTTACAAATTGCGCGGGCAAAACCAAATCGCCTTCGTTTTCACGCTCCTCATCATCTGCAACAATGACGGGTCTGCCTTTTTTAAATTCTTCGATTGCGTCTTCAATTGTATCAAACATTAAAACCCATGCTCTTTCAAAAATTCTTCGGTGATGTTACTTTTATTATCATCCAAAGAAATAAATTTTTCAACATATTTGCCTAGCATATCTGTTTCAATATTTACAATATCGCCTATTTTTAATGATTTTAGAGTTGTATTTTCAATTGTGTGCGGGATTATGCTCACTTCAAAAAAGTTTTCCCCCACACCTGTTACCGTTAAACTCACACCCTCAACGCAAATTGAACCTTTTTGTATAATATAGCGCTCTGGATACTCAAACCTTAAAATGTTTGAAAAACCGTCCGCCGTGATTGATAAAACCTTTGCAACCCCGTCAATGTGCCCTGACACAAAATGCCCGCCAAAGCGCCCTGAAGCGCTCATTGCAAGTTCTAAATTCACAGTATCGCCAACTTTTAAATTTCCGAAGTTTGTTAATTTTAAGGTTTCATTCATTGTTTCAACTTCAAAATCGTCCTGCGCAATTTTTGTAATTGTCTGGCATGCGCCATTTATTGAAACGCTATCACCAATTTTTGGGGGGTTTTCAAATTTGGCGCAAATTTCAAATTTAGCACCAAGCAGTGTTTTTTCAATTGATTTTATTTTACCTGAGTTTTCGACAATACCTGTAAACATAGCTAAAATTTAACCATAAAAGCACAAAAAAGTGAACAACAAATTTGTTGTTCCAAAAAATTGTTAAAGCCTTTGCTTAAACTACTTTGTTTAATTTCTTGCCGCAGTGTGGAGGAGTTGCTCCGCCGCAGCAAGTTAGAACATCAAGTTTTTGACCTATTTGTGCTTGCGGTTGGTTGTACATTGTGGGAGCAGCACAAAACCCGAGGTTTAAAACCTGTGCCTTATTTGCTATTGCAGTTGTTGCGTCTAGCGGTTTAATCATAATTACACTACCTGTCCCTTGCTTGCATATTATAGCATAAGTGTTGAAATTTGTCAAGAGTGAAGGCGAAAGCGGGAAAACGAAGAGTTTTCCCGCAGAGCCGAAACCTTTCCCAGGCGACGTTGCGACGAAGCGCAAGCGCAGGAGCGAACAAATTTCTGCAAGAAATTTGACAGGAGCAGTGACGGCAAGCCGTCAAGACGTAGCTATACCTAAGGCTTGTTTATACGCTTGTAGTAAGTGACGGTGCTATATTTACAAACTGTCTTACAAGTTCTCTATCCCATTGAATTCCTGCACCGAGTTTTAATATTTCGCATGCCTTTTTCACGCTTAAACCTTGACGATACGGCCTGTCGCTTACAAGCGCATGGTAGGCGTCTGCAATAGATACAATCCTTGCGGAGAGCGGAATTTCTTCGCCTTTTAAGCCAAACGGATAGCCTGTGCCGTCATAGTGTTCGTGATGGAATTTAACCATAGGAATTAAATCTCTTAAAGATTCGTTAGGTGCAAGCACCTTATCTGCACCGATTACAGGGTGCTGTTTCATAACTTCCCACTCTTCATCGTCTAAAACCGTGGGTTTTCTTAAAACGTTTTCAGGGATACCGATTTTGCCTATATCATGCAAAAGCGCTCCAAGCCTTATCCTCTCAACATCTGCTTCAGGCAGGTTAATAGCACGCGCCAAAGCTTCAGAGTACCTTGATACAAAGGTTGAATGGCCTTTTGTGTAAGTATCTTTAGCATCAATTGTACTTGCCAAAGATGTTACAACTTCTAATAAATGCTGGCTTGAAACAATTTTTTCATTATGGAATTTTTCTATAAGATCATCTTCAAAATTAACACCCACCTGTGCATGGCGCCTCATTAAAACTTCAGCAAAAGATTTTAATGCGCCGTCTTCCCAGAAATCAATGTCTTCCGCGGTTACGACAATACAGTTGCCGTTTTCGTAGCTTTTGCTTTTTGAAATACACATTGCCTGTTCTGCCAAAATCAAAAGTTTTTCCTGATCGCATGAGATGTCGGGATAAGTTGAAATGCCGGCACTTACTTTAATGGGGCCAACATCATCAATATTTATACAGCTTAAGGTGTAAATTAAATATTCAACAATATATTTAGCGTCTTTTGTTGTTGTGTTGGGCATAATAACGGCAATCTCATCTCCTCCGTATCGCCCGCAAAAATTAGTGTTTGTAGTGTTTTGTGATATTTTTTGTGCAACCGTTCTTATAATCTCATCTCCCTTGGCATGGCCTAATTCCCTGTTTATTTGAGAAATATTAGAAATATCAAAAATACAAATTGCAAGTTTCTGTTTATTTTCCTGGGCGATTTTAATTTGTTTTGTTATTTCTTCCTGCAGGCTTTTATGGTTTGCAAGACCCGTTAAAAGGTCAATATCCGTGTTTTTTTCGACCAGCTCGCTCAGGGAACAGTTTTTTATAAAAGAAGCCATATAATT
The DNA here is from genome assembly GCA_964470205.1 of uncultured Gammaproteobacteria bacterium. Lineage (GTDB taxonomy): Bacteria > Cyanobacteriota > Vampirovibrionia > Gastranaerophilales > Gastranaerophilaceae > CAYYBA01. The sequence goes on from CAYYBA010000002.1 coordinate 7,404, forward strand.
TGCCACAAATTCGTATAAATCCATATGAACATCAAGAGAATTATCTCCAATGGCTAAAACTCCCAAATTCTCGTTAAACGCTAAAAGCGGCAAAATTGCTACCATTGAATTTTCTAAATAAAGCAAATTCAAAGGCGAAGTATTCGGGCTTGTTTGTATCTTTTTTTCTAAAAATGCTTTTGCGATAAGGTTTTCGGTGCTATTTAACATAATTTTTGAAGTGTATATAGCGCCTATATTATCCATAAGCCTTAAATTTATACAGTTTGAAGGTTTTTGATAAATACCCAAAGCCGTGAAATTTGTCTGCATTGTGTTTGCGAAAACGTTATGCAGGGCGCAAAAGAGCTGCGAATAATCTGTTTTATCTTTTACAACACCGTTAAAATACCGTAAAATTTCCTGGTAATCCAAAGCATTATGGTTTATTACGGGCATCTTTGTATAACCGCCATAAAGCCTGTTTGTGGTGGTTCTTTTGTTCGATTGTATAATAGGGTTAGAAAAAGTTTCGCTTATGCTTGGGCTTATCCTAACATTATTATTCAATGCGTTATTATTTGCCTTATCCGTCTTCTTATCAGAATTCACTTCTTTATAAAACCTTTTTCATCGACTAAGATATTTGAACAAAGTTGCCTGAAAATTATGATTGCCTATATGTTAAGAATTATAACATACTTTGTAACATTTTATCACCCGTTTCCTTTAAAATTGCTACAAAACTTAAAAAATCATCTATCGAGGTGAACATTTTTATGAATTTATTTTTTTTGCGCTCCCCCGTGTTTTTATAGGTGATACACTGCCCAAAACAGCTTAGAATATAAACTCTCTTTAAATAATAATGCCTATAAACAATTTGACACAAAGCTAAAATAAAATTATAATTAAACTATGCATTATTATGCAAGGAGAAGAAAATGGTAAAAAGCAGCAAAGACACAATTCCGATAGAGGTATACATTTTAACAAAAGATCATGATATTAAAGGAACGGTGCATGTTTCCAAATACACCAATACAAACCGCGAATTGACAGATTTGCTAAATGACAGAGAAAGACGCTTTTTAGCCGTTACAAATGCCGAAATTATGAGTAAAAACTCATCCACTGCCCCAAGAAGGTACGATTTTTTGGAAGTTCATATTGACGCCATTTTACTTGTGCACCCGTCAACTCAGGTTCTGTTTAAAGAAACTTCAAAAGCACAGGAAGATATTAAACGTTTTAGGGAATTAAGAAACAAGCTTTCACAAACAAAACCGTTTTAAGTTGCTTGAGGTGAAATTAATTGGGTATTTTATTTAAGAAAAACGCATTTACCTTAGCGGAAGTACTTATAACCTTAGCCATAATCGGAATCGTAGCAGCACTTACAATCCCCACGGTTGTGCGCAATTATCAAAAACAGGAATTAAAAGTCCAATTTAAAAAAGCTTATGCAACAATCAGCCAGACTGTGGCAAAAACTTATGCGGATTTGGGATACCAGGCAGGATGTTACGCATATATGGATTCTTTGGGTACTGCTCATTTTAGCAATTCAGAATGCACCGGCGTTTTTTGGCCGCAATTTTTCAAAAATTTAAAGGTTATAAAATACTGTGCCAGCAATTCTTTTATAAACGGTTGTGTACCCGAATATTTAGGGCGTGACGGGATATACCAGAAACGACAAACAGCGCAAGAGGGCGATCCTGATTATGACCCCAATTACGGTATGAATGCTATAAAAGACTGTGCCGCATGGACAAGCGCCAAATTTAAAGGCGTTCCTTCTTATGTTATTGCAGATGGTTTAATTTTCAGTTTTGCTTATAATTGGAGTACGGTAGATCCTGTTTTTGCGGTTGATATAAACGGCAAAAAACCCCCGAATAAATTGGGTTACGATGTTTTTGCCCTTATGTTTAATGCACAAGATAGTTTAGGTAAAAACATAAAATTGCGGGAAGGCTATTGTTTTACACCTGATGAAGGCGGATTAACAACAACGCAGATGCTTAAAGAAACTATGACAAAATAACACAAAAGCCGAGGTTAGTGTTTAAACCCCGGCTAAATTTATTAAAGATTATATTATAAACTGAACGACATTAAGGCTTTAACGGAGCGTGCCGTGTCCTGTACTTCTTTTTCATTGTTACAGCCTATGGTTTCTTCCAAAATTTTCATAGCTTCAGCTTTATCTTTTAAAGCCAGAAGTTCATTAATTGCGCTCATGGCTACACTTGCGCTTAAATCGTTAATGCCTTTGCCTTTATTTGTAATAACAATTCTGAGTGCATCTTCATTGTTTTTTTTGATAAGCGCTTTTGAAGCAAGTTCGCGGACTTCATCCAAAGGGCAATTTGTGCCTAATTCTTCTAAAACTCTTACAGCTTCACCATCCTGGTGTTTTCCTAAAGCTTCAATTATATTATTTAATTTTCTGGACATATCTACACTCCTAATCCGCTTATTTCATCTTTGAGCATATCTCCCAACTCTGATACCGGGCGTTTTGTTAAATTTGAAACATTATATTTCATAAAATCGAAATTAACCTCTGTTTTTGTGAGTTTATCAACCATATCCTTAACGCCGGTTTTGACTTTTGACCCGAAAGAAACCAAACTTTCTCTTGCGCCTGCAGCTTTATCTAAAGTTGATGTCCAGGCACTTGAGAGCAATTTGCCTGCTTGTGCCATTTTTTCTTTTAGCGCATTATTTTGGATACTTTCTTTTTTGGGAGAGTCAAAAACATCCATTTGTAAAACCGTACCCTTAAATGTTATGCCAAAGGGGTTTGTGTGAGCTATGTCCTGGTTGATATTCTTTGCCCTGCTTGCCTTAAATTTATTAAAAGCGTCTAAACTTGCCCTTAGCGGTGATATTTTTTGCATAACTTTTACCTCTCGATTATTTCTTTGACTTAAAATTATCACAATTCTACCTCTTAGAAATCATCTTTTTGGTCTAATTTTAAACTTTAAATAAAACGTCTATTCCTTCAAATTCAAAAACTTTTTTGGTTGCGGCTTGGCAAGAAATATCATAAGCGAACATTGCCCCTAAAAGTGCCTCGAGGTTAGATGCCGGCGGCATATTTTCCGGCAGTTGTTTAAAATCGTATTTTATTTTTAATGCGCTCAAAAGACTTTTACAATCAAAAGAAGAGCGCAAAAGGTATGTTGACGTAAGTTTATAAGCAAAACGCAGCTGTGAAATATCAAACCTGAAAATTTGGGCGCCTTCTTCTTTATATTGTGTTAAAATGTCGCAGCCCCTTTTGCTTAAGCGGTTTGTCCAGTTATTTTTGTTGATTTCAAACCTGTTGCTGAGCATTTTATAATTTTTTGAATGTATGCGCCACTTTCCTTCTAAAAGGGCGCTATCTGTTGGTAAAGATGCGCAGAAAATTGTTTCGTTAATTGAATTGTAATTTTTTAAAAATATTTCCAAATCACGCATATCATAAAATTTATCCATAGAAATTATTTGCCTGTTTTTGTTTAAAACCGCGATTGAAGAGTCATAATTTTGAGAATTTGAAAGAGAAATTCCCATAAAAAAACTTTTCAAAGATAAATCTGTTTTTAATTCTTCTCTCATAATTTAAGTATAAATGCTACAAACAAATTTCGCAAACGATATTTTTATTATAGAATAACTTTATGAGAAAAATTACAATTTTAGGTTCAACAGGTTCAATTGGTGTTCAGGCTCTTCAAGTCGCTGAATCTTTGGGCTGTGAAGTTTTGGCGCTTGGCGCGGGAAATAACATTGAGCTTCTTTTAAAACAAATTAAAAAATTCCGCCCCAAAACCGTGAGTGTTAAAAACCCTGAAAACGCTGCAAAAATTAAGAGTGAATTTCCCGATATTGCAGTGTTATCGGGTGAAGCGGGCTTAATTGAACTTTGTGAAAACACCCAAAACGATATAATTATTGCGGCAACATCAGGCAAAATTGGCTTAAGACCAACATTAAAAGCAATTGAAAGCGGTATTAATGTGGCGCTTGCAAACAAAGAAACGCTTGTAATGGCGGGCGATATTGTTATGAAAAAGGCGCGTGAGCGCAATGTTAAAATTCTGCCCGTTGATAGCGAACACAGTGCCATTTTTCAATGCTGCGAAGATTTTTCAGCACTTGATAAAATTATAATAACAGCCTCAGGCGGGCCTTTTTTACATAAAACAAAAAAAGAAATGGAAAATATGAAGGCTCAAGACGCCTTAAAGCACCCCAGATGGCAGATGGGCGAAAAAATTACAATAGATTCTTCCACCCTTATGAACAAAGGGCTTGAAGTGATTGAAGCACACCATCTTTTTAATTTGCCTTACGATAAAATTGATGTTGTAATCCACCCGCAAAGCATTGTGCACTCCGCTGTTGAATTTAAAGACGGCTCCGTTTTGGCGCAATTAGGTGTTCCTTCAATGCATCTGCCCATTCAATACGCTATAACTTATCCAAAGCGCGTTTGTGGCATAAAATCAAAAAGTTTTGATTTTATAGGGCAGAATTTGACTTTTGAAAAACCTGATTTTGAAAAATTCCCATGCCTTAAGCTTGCGTATGTTGCGGGCAAAGCGGGCGCAAGTGCCCCTGTTGTTTTAAATGCGGCAAATGAAGCCGCTGTTAAGAAATTTCTTAAAGGTGAGATTAAATTCAGCGAAATTGAAAAAATAGTTGAAAAAGCGCTTTTGGCACATACTCCTGTTTTATCCCCGACTTTGGATGAAATTTTTGAGATAGATAGGGAAGTTACGGAAAAATTAAGTTAATTCCACGGGTAATCATCGCTTATCTTCCACCCGTCTTGCATAATAAGTGCAGCACAATAAGCTCCTGTGCCGCTTTTAGTGCATGAAGTACTAGTACTGTTTAATATTAAAGTTTCTCTTGGTGAAAAAATGCCTACAGGCAAAAATCTTCCTATCACTTTTGGGCTTGTGTTATATACCCAATAATTAAATTCAAAAACATCTTTACCAAGAGTGTCAGGCCCCTTTTTACCGTTTATATCAATATATATTATTAACCGCTTGTCTGTATCTGTATTATAAATAGAGCCTGATATTATAGTGCCATCATTTAAAAAGAATCTGGTATAACCTGAACCGATAACAACATAATTGCTTTGATTTAATGTTCTGCGCTTAATTTCACAAGCCTCGGTTGTATTTATACCGCAATTTTTAGACACTTTTAGGTAAGGTATTAAATAAGTATTTACAAAATCTTCTGCTGCCTGGGGGCTGTGATGTTCGCCAAATTCCCACCCTTCCATAGGCCCATGGTCTGCTATTGCAAGGTTTGTGGTATTGGCAAGCGCACTGTAAACTTTTTTCAGCTGCACTACGGTTTGGGTTTTTTGATAATTTCTTACGACATTAGGGATTGTAAGCGCTGCCACAATGCCTATAACCGCTAAAGTAATTAATACCTCAGCCAAGGTAAAACCGTATCTTTTCATAATTATACCCTTTCGATAATATTTTAAGAATATAATAACATAAATATACGTTTTAAAGATATAAAAATCTTAAAATCGTATTGTAATACGAGAAAAAAAATAATAATGTTTAAATATGATAAATATAAGAAAAGAAGTCGGCAGAAAAATTAAAGCCTTAAGAGAAAATTATGCACTGACGCAAGAAAAACTCGCAGAGGTAATAGGTGTGCAAACGCAGGTTATAAGCAAGCTTGAAACGGGGAAATCTTTTATTTCTTACAGAGTGCTTGAAAAATTGTGCGATATTTATGATTTAAAACCCAAATATTTTTTTGATTATAACGAAATTAAACACAACAGCTCCGGAGAATCAAAAATCAAAGCCATAAGCGATAAAATCAGCACTTTAACACCAGAGCGGCTTGATGATATCTATAAAATAATAACTGCCCTGAGTGATTAAGTATCGATATTTGTGGCGTAAACAGCGTTTTGTTCAATAAATTCGCGCCTTGGCGCAACGTTATCGCCCATTAAAATGTCAAACAGCTCATCGCAGAGCATTGCATCTTCAACCGAAACCTTCAAAAGGGTTCTGTTTGCAGGGTCCATGGTGGTTTCCCACAGCTGCTGCGGCATCATCTCGCCCAGCCCTTTAAAACGCTGCATTTGAATGCCTTTTTTGCCTCTTTCTTCAATAATTCGCTGAAGCTGGCTAAAAGATGTAATATATACGCATCCTTCGCCTGTTTCCAAAGTAAGCTTCTTTTCTTCTTCAATTAAGAAGGGACGTATAGCGGGATATGAATTTTTAAGCCGTCCGAATTCAGCACTTTTAATCATGCTCTGTGTTATTAGAACAGGTTCAATGTCTTCCCCTAAATCTACTTTAATTCCGAATTTTCCGGTTTCCGGGTTTTCTTTAATTGAAGTTTTATAATCTTTAGCTTCAATAATACCGTAATTTTTGGCATGGTCTTTAATATAATGTTCCAAGTATTCTTGAATTTTTTTGGTTTTTTCATAATCTTCAAAGTCTGCAAGTTCAACATTTGAGCGGATTAAGCCGCGTACAATGACGGAGGGCATTTGGTTAATAATAGGATTGTTAAAAGAACGATAATATGTTGCCATTGAATATAACAGTTGCTCTAAATTAGCATCCGCGAGGCATGCGTCTTTTTTGTTGTTGTACAGGCTCAGACCGCAAACACCCCTGTCGCGGATTTTTCTATCCAAACTTCTGTCATCATAAAGATATTCGCTAGTTTTGCCTATGGTTAATTTGTATAGGGGCGGCTGTGCTATATAAATATGGCCTTCTTCAAGCAAAGTGCGTGCGTACCTGAAAAAGAACGTAAGCATAAGAGTTCTTATATGTGCGCCGTCCACATCTGCGTCTGTCATAATAATAATTTTGTGGTAGCGCAATTTTTCAATGTCAACTTCATCGGGGTTTTTAGAGATGTTTACACCCATTGCCTGAATCATTGATTTGATTTCATTGTTATTGTAGATTTTATCAAGCCTTGCCTTCTCAACGTTTAAAATTTTGCCCCTGAGCGGTAAAATTGCCTGAAACATTCTGTTTCTGCCTTGCTTTGCACTTCCTCCCGCAGAATCGCCCTCTACTATATAAAGTTCGCATTTATCTGCCTCATGTGAGGAACAATCTGCCAGTTTGCCCGGAAGCGTTGAATTTTCAAGAGCCGATTTTCTTCTGGTTAATTCTCTTGCTTTTCTTGCAGCTTCCCTTGCGCGCTGTGCCTGCAAGGTTTTTTCAATAATTGTTTTTCCGTATTTCGGATTGAATTCAAGCCATTCCTGGAATTTATCCCTTATAACATCTTGAACGGCCACGGTCACTTCCGTATTGCCCAATTTTTCCTTTGTCTGCCCTTCAAATTCGGGGTCTGTGAGTTTTACGGAAATAATTGCCGTAAGCCCTTCTCTAACATCTTCTCCCGCCAAATTTGCTTCATTATCCTTTAAAATGCTGTTTTTTCTTGCATAATCATTTAAAACACGTGTAATTGCGTTTCTGAAACCCGTAAGGTGAGTTCCGCCCGAATGGGTATTAATATTATTTGCAAAGCTTAAAACGTTTTCATTGTAAGCGTCAGTATATTGCATTGCAATTTCAACCTGAATGTCGTCTATTGTTTTATCAATATAAATAGGCGGGTCAAACATAGGGGTTTTATTTTTGTTTAAAAGTTCAACATAGCTTGCAATTCCGCCCTCATAGTGGAAAACTTGCTCTTTGCTGTCTGTTTTTTTATTTACGAATATAATTTTTAAACCCTTATTTAAAAATGCCATTTCACGAAAACGGCTCGAAATAACATCTGTGTCAACATCTGTTGATTCCGTAAAAATTTCAGGGTCAGGCCAAAATGTTGTTTTTGTGCCCGTTGTATCTGTTTGCCTTATTTTTTCAACACTGTGAACAGGTTCACCCCTTAAATATTCTTGTTTATAAACCCAGCCGTCGCGCGAAACTTCAACTATAAATTTTTCCGATAACGCGTTTACAACAGAAGCGCCAACACCGTGCAAACCGCCTGAAACTTTGTAACCTCCGTCTCCGAACTTGCCGCCGGCGTGGAGTATCGTGTGTACTATTTCAAGGGCGGATTTCCCGCTGTCTTCTTTTATATCAACGGGAATGCCGCGTCCGTTATCCTGCACGGTTATTGAATTATCAGCGTTTAAATAAACATAAATAGTATCACAAAACCCGGCCAGACTTTCATCAATTGAATTATCCACAATTTCATAAATACAGTGGTGCAGCCCGCGCTGTGACGTTGAACCTATATACATACCCGGGCGCAGCCTTACCGCTTCTAAACCCTCTAAAACTCTTATATTGCTTGCATCATATCCTTTGGTAGCCTCTGCCATAATATCTCCCCTAGCTATTGTAATAACATTGTACAATAAAAATACTCAGGTGTAAATGGTCAGGGTATGTAACATTTCTTTACGCACAAGCTTTCAGTGGCAAAATTTATTTTTAGCAGACTTTGTATATTTGCCCCTATAATTATGATTAAGTGAAGATGAACAAGGTTAATTTTAACAGAATATATTTCGGCAATTCCGATATTGCACGCCAAAACCCAAGGTCTGAACGCTCAATAAGCCCGTTTTCTCTTGAAGCGGCAGAAGATGAATTTACAAAATCGAAAAATGCCACGGACGCCATTCGCCACAGGCCGCAATTTGAATATGTAATAAGCCCGTTTTCTTTAGAAGCGGCTGATGATAAATTTGAACAATCCGAAGGGTATAAGAAGGCAAAAAGGGTTTATGAGGGCAAATTAAAGCTTTTTGAAAAAGTCGATGATAAAATTTTAAAAACTTTAAATTCCGATTTTTTGGCAGATGTTGCGGATTTAAGTGATGATGAAGCCAATCTTGCTGCAGAAAATATCAAAACACTTGCACAAACAAACTTTAAAGAGTCCTGGGAAGATGATAATCTTTTAAACCACGCTAACTGCGCGGATTTACTTACTATTGTTTTAAAAAAACCCGAAGATTTCAAACAGTTTATTCAAAATGCCATGAGTTTGCAAAGTATCAGAGCAAAAAGTTTCGGCGAAAGGCGCACTCTGCTGCAAATGGTTTATGGTGGATCGTTTTGTGCCCTTGGGGAAAAAAGCAATGAAGAATTTCAAACTTTAAGAAGTTATCTTGAAGATTTATCGCAGATAAGGTTTGCGCCCACAGGCTGTAAGGAAGCAGGATTTTTAGATGATATGAGCAATAAAAATCTGGGCGATTTAATTTCTGATGTCAGCGGAACCGAAAATATTTTAAATAATGCCGTAAGTTTGAATTCAATTGCCCTAAAGCCGCGCCCGGGAGCTTTAATGACTCAGAGCCTTTTAGGAAGATTAAGCGAAGAACATCCTTTGCCGATTTTGAAATTGCCAAAAAGCAAGGTTGATTTAATAGCAAGAAATGCAGTTGTTTTATCCGCTGTGGATTTAGTAAGCAAAGAAGGCGAGCGGCAAAATATCCTTGAAGAGTTATCGTCAAAAGAGCTTTTGGATATACTTTCAAAAGATTCTGAAGATATTGAAGCCATAAAAAAAGTTTTTAGCTCCTATCCTAAGGTTGATTTTAATGATATTGATTTTTCTGCTCTTAATATGATGATGGATTTTGCCCAGTGTGTCGGGAAAAGCAGTATCTTTGAACTTACAAAAGCGCAGAGGAAAGAAATTGCAAGGCATGTTATAAAACACAGGAGTTCTTTAGTGAGCGGTGTTATGAAATCTACAATAGGAATTTTGCCCTATGACAAAGAGTCTTACAATGAATTTTTAGCAAAAATAAAATTATCGCAAGGAATTGAGGTTAAGGCGCTTAGTGCAGAGGAAATTGGAGAATTTAAAAAAGACCTTTCCGATTTAGCGCAAGAAGTAACTTCTGTTGATTTTGACAGTTTGAAAATTGATATGAAAATTTCAAGGGAAGATTTCACAAGCCAAATTGCACAAAAAACAAGGTATTTGACACCAAAAGAAAAGGGCCAGCTTTTTGAATACTTTGGTTTTGACATTGATGAAGAAGGGCATCTTGAAGGATATCCGGTTGTTATTGAAAATAAACCCGTTGCGCCCAATATGAGCGATAATTTAAAAAGCGTTTTTTTGGATGTTAAAAAATCTGTTTTGGAATTTAGCTCCAATAACCCTGTTAGCACCAATGCGGGTTTAGAAAAAAGTTTAAATAAAGTTTTGGCACATTTGGGCGAATTCAGATTAACTATAGGTAAAGCGCAGCATGCGGGGCACGCGTACACCCTTGATGTTCATTCGCTTAAAGTTTTAAGCGAAATTGTTAAAAATCCGGAACTTGAAAAGCTTTCGGATTCCGATAAAAACATTATGCTACTGGCGGCCCTGTTGCATGATATTACCAAAAAAGAAGGCAAAAAAGATGAAAATCACCCCATAGAAAGCGCTTTGGATGTTTACTTTATCTCGAAAAAACTCGGTTTAAGCAGGCATGAGCAGATGAAATTATATGATTTAATTAAAAGCCACGATTGGCTTGAAGCTGTGTGCATGGGAGATGAAAAAACTCTTGTGGAAAAAGCATTTGAACTTAAAAACGGAAATTTATTTGAACTTGCAAAAATCTTTACCGAGGCTGATTTAAAAGGAATAGACTCTAAAGGGTCTTATTTTAGCCAATTTGCGTCTGCGTTTGATGAAAAAACACAAAAAATGAGGGCGCAAGTTTTTATATTTAAAAAAACCCAGCCGCTTCTGCCTGTTTCAAAAATTCCCCAAGCATCCCAAATAAAGGAAGGCAAAGGCGTTTCAATTTTGGATAAAAACGGTGTTCAAAATAAAGTTATAGATTTAAACACTGTTGAAGATTTTCAAGGCATAGGTTTTGAAAACGGTACAACTGCAGCTAATTTAAAAATTCTTGTACATGCCATAAATACATACTCGGAACAAAGCCTGGGCTCTTTAGATTACCTATCTTCTTTAGATAACGGGGCACTTATTTCAACTTCTTATTTAACGGATCCGACCCATGATTTTAAAACTTATGCCGATTTTGGTGTAATTTTAGATGTTGATACAAATAATATCCATGCCGGCAAAAATGAGGATTTCGCATCCGGCACAAATAAAGATATTAAAGAAGATTTGTTTGCACGTGAAGATTTTGCACGCGGCGAAAACAGGGAAAGAAACTATTTTCCGGACTTGTTTAAAAGAGCACTGAATTTTGATGATGCACAATACGCTGATTTTGTTGAGAAATATCAGAATATGACATTTGCGCAAATTGAGGCGCAAAATCCTGACGCTGCAAGCAAATTGCGCGCGGCATTGGATGATGCTAATGAAGATAAAAAGAAAAAGAACAAAAGCTATAACGAAGTTTTAATAACAAGAGGGCAAATTCAGGCTGTATTTATAAGGAAAGACAAGTTAAACGATATACCGTTATTTTTAAGAAAATACGCCCAAAAATACGACGTGCCTGTTGTTTTACTCGGCTCTTAACAAAAATTTACATAGTTTTTAAGTGTAAAAAACCTTGAAAGACCGATATTTTGCGTGTTGTGCAGTCATTTTTTGATTTTTTAATGTCATGTTTTTTATATAAATTGTTTTTATTTAATATATACCCTTTTAAATTTTAACCTGAATGAGAGAGAAAATGGACATCGGCGTACCTAAAATTATTGGCACTTATGAACATCCACATGAACCTGACAAACTTGTTTACGAACTTGAAGACGGTACGTATGTTATTATTGATAAAGCTCAAATGATATCTGCAGATGACCTTGCTTCAAGTATATTTTTAGCAGACAGTGACGGAGACGGCGAAGGTGATACATATATTTTTCAAGGTTTAAAAAATATTGAAATTCAAGGATCAGACGATGCGGCTGCAAAAATAGTTGTTTATGATTGTGACAACGTTTCTGTACAGACAGGCTGGGGTAATGATGAAGTAAGTTTTTTAGATTCTAGAGGCTGCAGCGCTACGGATGACGGCGGACAAAATATTTATACTATAGGCAAAGACAGCAAAGGCACTGTTATTGAGGATAGCCTTAACACAAATACATATTATAATTTCGGCGATGCAACCCAAATAAATGATTATGGCGGCACCGATAGGTATTACAGCACAGGCAAGCAATTATATGACGGGTATCTATCATCTGAGCCGTTCTATGATTTTTCTGAAGGACAAGAAAAATATTCTGTATGGGGTAATGACGGTCGCCAAAGAGGATATTATTTTAAAGATACCGGAGAATTTTACAATAATGACGGAGAACTCTTAGGTAATATTGACGATTATGTTTTTATTAACGATACAGATGATTTTCCGGATGTAGAAAGCGGCAGTGTTCGCCTGGCAACGTCACAAGAAGAAACAATAAGAGAATTTGTTTTTAATGCACTGGGTATAACTACAGCCGAAACCCCGGTTGAAACAATGCAAGAACCTATTGCAACCGGAGGGCAAGAACCAACGGCCACCATAGCGCAGGAACCGCCTGCTATTTTAACACCGGAAGTTACAGCAACCGCAACTCCCGGACCTAGTGCTACCACAACAGCCGAACCAACGGTGAGCGCAACACCAACAGCAACTGCAACAGCCGAACCAACGGTGAGCGCAACTCCTGAACCGACAGTGAGCGCAACTCCTGAACCAACGGCGAGCGCAAGCGAACCTGCTAAATCCCCCGAAGGTTCAGACAGCAGTGAGGAAGCACAAAATAAAGGCGAAGGACCTTTAGGTATAACAAGTGCAAAAAGAAAAAGCGATACCGCAACCTGGGAAATATTAGATGCTTGTGAAGTTGGAAAAAACTATTGTATTTTACCTAACGGAGTTAAAATTACATTTAGCGGCGAGACGAGCGAAGAGACAATAAGAAATTATATGCGCGGAAATATTTGGCAGGATGAAAATAGTATTTGGCATATTGAGAACTTAAACGGTGAAACAATCAGAAATTCAAACGGAGAAGCAAGAAAAAATTTAGAAATAATAATTACCGGTACGGAGAATGATGATACTATTGTTATTAATAATGCCGAAAATTTAAAAGTGGAGGCCAAGAACGGCAATGATACTATTATAATAGACGGTAAATGCAGCGATTTGGATATTTTTGGCGATAACGGCGATGATACTATTATAAACAATGCCGATGAGCAAAGTAATGATAAAGAAGGCTTGAGATTTGGCGGACAAGAGGGCAATGATACAATTATAAATTATGGCGATAATGTAGAACTCTGGGGTAACGCTGGTGCTGATACATTAATCAATTACGGCAAAAATGTAAAAATTGAAGACGGGACAGATTATGATGTAATAAATGATTTTGGCATAAATACAGAACGTAACAGTTCAAGCCAAAAACTTTATATTGAAGGTATTGACCCCAAAAATATAGTTAGGGATGACACTGCAGAAATAATCATAACTGTTAAAACAGAAGGAAATGATTGCATAGAATATAATATAACTTATAGCCAGAATAACCAACAATCCAAGACGGTTTTAATTCAGCTTCCCAAAAAGGATGACGGAACACCCCTAAGCGTAGAAGAATTACAGGAGAAAGTTTTTGTATCGCAAGACGGCGTTTTATGTTTTGATAGTGTTAATAATGCCAAGATTACCGGTACGGACGGCGCTGATAAAATACTGGTTCAAAATTCTCTAGGCGTAAAAGTAAAAGGTAAAGAAGGTAATGACAACATAGTACTTTACAACTGTAAAATAAGTATTATTGAAGGAGAAGACGGGGATGATGCGCTAACAATAATAAATGACGAAAAACTTTCAAAAGCGGAAGCAAATACTGCTGACGGCGGCAGCGGAAGAAATGCATTTTTTGTAAACAGCGAATATGCAACAGTTGACTTTGGCATAGAAGCTGATGGGCAGAATGATAACGATGAAAAGAGAGATTCTATTGTAAGCTATACAAGAAATGTAACCTTATCTAATCAGGATACGGAATCAAAAGGAACTGATACTATCCAATATATGGGATTTGACGAAAACGGAAATCTTATAAGTTCTGCAGCTGCTGCAACAACTCCAAGCAGCAGTGCTGTGTCAATAACATACGATCCCTTTGGCACTTTAGGTACAGGCGCTGCAACCACGGGCACTGCAAATACAGGTGCTGCATATACAAACTACACTCCCTTTAGCACCACAGGCGGCACATACTCTTTTGACACCACAGCATGGGCATCAAACATACTTGCAAACGCTCCCGGGGACGTAAACTACGGCTCTTGGGGAGGATTCTCTTTTGACACCATGAATTGGGCTTCTAATATTCTTTCAGACAATTTTTACGGAGCTTCAAACTTTGCAGGCAGTACAAATTACGGCTTCACATTTTCATCATATGATTTTACCTTTGGTTCTTCATCAGGCTTTAATTTCGCCCAAAATCCCATCACAGGCTTAGGTTTGACAAGCTGTACAGACGCAGTTCGAAAAACTATAGAAGAAGCCGAAGCCAAGAAGCAAGAAGAAGAAGCTCAAAGCGAACAAACCGAAAAATAACTATTTGTTTTTTAATTTTTCAATTTCTTTAATTTGTTTTTTAGTCAATTTTTTTGCTCCGCCAAGCATTTGTGCGGCAAAATAAGTTTGAGCGTAAGCCCTTAAAACTTCAAGGCTGTAAACGCATTTTTGCAGGCTTTGCGCTGCAACAACAACTCCGTGGCTTGCCATTAAAACACAGTTATGTTTTTTAAAATATTGCGCGGTTTTCTCTGCCAATTCATAAGTTGAAGGGGTGCAATAAGGCGCTAAGGGCACTTTGCCAAAATCGTATATAAATTCAGGAATTATGGGGTCTTTCATCTCGCATCTTGCAAGGGCAAAAGCGCCTATATAAGGGCAGTGTGAATGTACAATTGCATTAATATCATCCCTTTTTAAATAAATACTTATGTGCAAATTTTTTTCAGAAGACGGTTTCATCTCGCCTTCAAGCTTATTTCCGTCAAAATCCATAAGAACAATGTCATTTTCATTCATATCATTTAAACATACGCCTGTTGCTGAAATTAGAATATTATTTGCATGCCTTACACTTATATTCCCTGTGGTGCCCGGCATGAGTCCTTTTTGGTACAAACGTTTTGCCCAATACATCATATCTTCTTTAGTTGACATTGCCACAACTCCTTTTTTATTATTTTATTGTATCAAAAACATGTTTGTGTTTAAATGTTTTTAGCGTACAAATAAAATTGTGCGACTCCACAAGAAGGATGTGATTAATATCACCGCAAAAAATATAGAACTCGCATCACATGCAGGCTTTTGCTACGGTGTTAAGCGCGCTGTTGAAACCGTAAAAAAGCTTAAGTGTGAAAACCCCGATAAAGATATTTACGTTTTGGGCGAACTTATTCACAATTCTCAAGTAATTAAAGAACTTGAAGAATTGGGAATTAAAACAGTTGACAGCCTGCCTGAAAATGGCAGCGGAATTTGCGTTATAAGAAGCCATGGGGCGTCTTATGAAGTTTTAGAGGATATTAAAAATAAAGGCTATGAAATTGTAGATTTAACATGCCCCGACGTTAAAAAAGTTCAAAATAAAGCTATTGAACTTGCACATGAAGGTTATTATTTGATTATTTTAGGCAGGGCGGAACACCCTGAAGTTATGGCAATTGAAGCAAATGCAAGAATGTTTGCCAAAAATTCCCAAAATGTTTTTGTAGCGGTTAATATTGAAAAATTAAAAGAATTTGAGGGCGAATTAATAAAACAGCAAAAAATTGCTGTTGTAATTCAAACTACTCAAAAAATTGAATATTTAAAAGAAGTTGCGGATTATTTAATTCCTATTTCAAAAGAATTAAAAATCATAAATACAATTTGCGCTTCCACTACATTCAGACAAATTGAAGCTAAAAATTTGGCGCTTAGATCTGACCTTATGATTGTTGCAGGGTCTAAAAAAAGCGCCAACACAAGCCATCTGGCTGAAATTTTATCGGGAATTACGCGTACCTTACATATTGAAAACGATAATGAACTTGAAAATTATAAAGATGTGATTGAAAATGCGCAAAATATAGGTATAACCGCAGGGGCTTCCACCCCGGATTATATTATTAATAAAATTTTAAAAGAGATTAAACTAATTGAAAGGAGACTTATACAAAAATGACAGAGATGATGACACAAGAAGAATTTGAAGAGCTACTGGAAAATTCATACACTTATAAACTAAACGTTGTTGACGTTGTTAAAGGTGTTGTAGTAAAAAAAGAAAAGGACGGCTATTTGGTAGATATCGGCGGAAAGACAGAAGCGTTTTTGCCAAACCGTGAAATCGTAAATTATTCGACTCAAAATCCTGATGATATTATTAAGCTTTGGGACGAAAAAGAATTTTACGTTATGAAAGATGAAGAAGATGATGAAATGCCTGTTTTATCGTTGAAGAAGCTATCCTTCGCGCAAGCCTGGACAAAATTAAACGAACTGAAAGAATCAAATGAAACAGTAACAGCCAAAATTGTTTCAAGCGTAAAAGGCGGTTTAATTGCAGAAATTGGCGGATTAAGGGGTTTTATTCCTTCATCTCAATTAAGGGCAGGCGCCACAAGCGATGCTCCTATTGATCAGGAAGTTGAAGTTAAGGTTATTGAAGCCGATCCTAAAAAGAATAAACTTATTTTATCTCAACGCCAGGTTTTTGCACAACAAAGAGAAATGGTAGCCGATGAGGTTATTGCAAATCTTAAAACCGACAGTGTTATTGAAGGCGAAGTAGTGCGTATTGCAGATTTCGGCGCATTTGTAGATATTAAAGGGATAGACGGGCTTCTTCCGATTTCTGAAATTTCATGGGACAGAATTAAACACCCATCCGACATTATCACTTTGGGGCAGAAAATTGAAGTTAAAGTTATAAAGATTGATAACGAACTTAAAAGAGTGAGTTTATCTTTAAAAAGAATGACTCCAAACCCCTGGGAAGAAATTGAAACAAAGTTCCAAGAAGGCGATATTATCAAAGGTACAATCAATAAAATTACAACTTTCGGAATTTTTGTGAATATTTTCCCCGGTGTAGAGGCTCTTTTGCCTGCTTCTGAAATCAGCAGTGAACACTTTAATCTAAACACAAGATTTAAAGTAGATGATGAAATTGAAGTTCTAATTAAGAAATTCACACCCGCAGAACACAGAATAGGATTGAGCATTAAAGATTTGCCAAATGCCGAATAAAATATTTAAAGCCTCCGTTTTCGGAGGCTTTATTTTTTATGAACTTTTGTAAAAAAGCATATTTGTATAAGCAATATTTAATAAATATATAACTTATATATTATATAGCTATTATTGAGAGAGATATGCTGGATAGAATTAATAATTTGCGGCTCATGGATTTTGACAAGAACGCATACAACATTAGCAAAAGTAAAAATAACAACTTATTTGATTTTGATATTAAAGAAAATTTCAGAAATAAATTCAAAGGATATGTACGAAATATCCTAACGGATGAAGATACTATACAGGAATTTATAGGATATAATTCTTCTGAAAACCCTGAACCCGTAAGACTTGAAGAAGCAGATTGTGTTGATTATATAAGAGATAATTTTGTATTAACGGAAGATGATTATGCCAACCAAAATGTTACAGAAGATGATTTAAACGGTATAATTGATAATTCAAGACAAAGCATAATAACAGGTGATTGTTGGCTTTTGGCAGATTTAAATTCGCTTTCATACAGTAAAAAAGGCGCACAAGCCATAAAAGATGCAATGACATTTGATGACGACGGCTCTATAGCCATTAACTTTAAGGGTGTCGGAATTTCTTATACAGTTTCGGCCTCGGAACTTGCAACGGCAAATAATGACATTAGTTATTCATACGGGGATGATGATGTTTTGGCTTTTGAACTTGCAATAGAAAAATTAAGAAATGATATAGCATCCGATAAAATCGGATTTTATTCAGATATACCTTATTTTGTAAATGATGCTGTGTTGGGTACAGAAAGCATAAAATCTATTGAGGGCGGCCATGCAGGGCAGGTTTATTATCTGCTTACAGGCAAGTTGATCGAACCTCCTACAATGGATCCAAGCCAGATAGAAGAATATTTGGATGATTTTCAAAATAATCCGGATACCGCTGCAATGAGTTGTCATTTCGTAGAAAATGATGAAGATAGTATATGTACTATTTTAAGAAATGCTTCAGGCGAGGATATTTTTATTTTTAGTTCTCATGGATATTCGGTTAAAAGTGTTGATGATAATACCGTAACTATTGTTAACACCTGGGATTCAACGCAAGAAATAATACTATCAAGAGATACATTCAGTAAACTTGCAAATGTTTCTTACTGTGATCTTTCAGATGAACGCATAGATTATTCCGGTGTATTCCAATTTTAGAGATTTTTTACAAAGCATACAGACTAAAAATTTCGAAAAGATTAATGTTGCTGTAAAATTATTTATAACTAATTCTTCCAGCCAATTTATTTTTTATGAACTTTTGTAAAAAAGCATATTTGTATAAGCAATATTTAATAAATATATAACTTATATATATTATATAGTTATCATATTTGAGAGGCTTATGCTGAGGATTAATAATTTACGCTCTGTTAATTTTGAAGAATTTATAAGTAATACCGCTGAAAAAAAGAAGGACAATTTATTTAACTTCGACATTAAAGATAACCCCGCAAGGCAAACGGACGGTTACATTGAAAATATTTTTGTTGATGAGAACATAATGCAGGAATTCAGGGGAGATGATTTCTTTAAAAAGCACGACCCTTTCAGATTCAGAGAGGATGACTTTTTTTATGATAAACGCCAAAAAGAAACTTATATTGAAACACCTTCACCTTCCGCTGATTTAGACGGCGATATTGATGCAAGTACGCAAAGCGATACAACAGGCGATTGCTGGCTTTTGACAGGTTTAAATTCGCTTTCATACAGCGAAGGAGGAGCGCAAGCCATAAAAGATGCCATGACGTTTAACAATGACGGCAGTGTGACAATTACTTTTAAAGGGGTTGGAACTTCTTACACAATTTCGGCTCAAGACCTTGCAAGAGCGAATAATGACAGCAATTATTCAAGCGGCGACGATGATGTTTTGGCATTTGAGCTTGCAGCGGAAAAATTGAGAAATGACATAGCTTCGGGCAAAATACGGTTTTCTTCGGATTCTCCTTATTATGTAAGCGATACAACATCCGGAAAAACAGGCACAAAATCAATTGACGGCGGCTATACAGAACAGGTGTATTATTTGCTTACAGGCAAATTGAGCGAAACTTCAAGCGATTCCGGCCAAATAGAAAAATATCTGGATGCCTTTCAGAATAATCCCGATTCAACCGCAATGAGCTGCTCAATTAAGGGAGGAGACAATGACAATTCATTTATTACCGTAAAGGATGCTTCGGGCAGGAATGTTAAACTCTATAATGCCCATGCTTATGCTGTTAAAAGCGTTGATGATGATACCGTAACACTTGTTAACCCCTGGGATTCAACACAAGATATAGTATTATCAAGAGATGCATTCAGCAAAATTGCAAATGTTTCTTACTGTGATCTTTCAGATAAAAGCAAAGATTATTCCGGTGTATTCCAAAAAGCTGTTGATTTTGTTAAAGATAAAATAAGAAAATTTCTTAATAATGACAAAACAAACGATAAAGATCTTTCCGGATTTAATATTTTTGAAATGATGATAAACGATTTGAGCCCTTACAGTATTTTTAAATTTAAAAAATCTCTGGAAACTAATTAATTGTTTTAATTTCGAAATCTTCCTTTAAACAGCCGTTTATTCTTGGTGTTATATTGTATTTCGGACATCTGCTTAAATAAATATTATCAACATTTTGAGATTTTAAACAAAGTGCCAGATTGACGGTTTTTGCATTGCACATTGTAAAAACAACATCTGTTTTAAGATTTTTTTGCCGTGCAAGTTCAAGCGCATAGAATAAAAGGTCAAATTCTATAGGGTTATCAATATTTATAACCGCCTTATTTTCTATAATTTTAGAAAAATCTTCCTTGCCGTTTTTGCCCATAAAAATAACAATTTCGTTTCTTGTCGTATCCTCTATAATATTTCTTATTTCCTGTTTGTTGTACCTCATAAAAACAGTTTTATCTTCGGCATCTTCCGTGTAACCTTCATTCAGAAGGGTGCTGTCAATCAGGTTATTAAAATTATTGTCCTGGATTTTTGCAATGCCTTTGGGTGCAAAGAAATTAGAGGTGTAAATAAAGCCTTTATAAATATTATCAATTTTCTGCGTGCAATAATTTGTTATAAAAATTGAACCTTTAAAATTGCCAAAATCGTAAGAAGCATCAGTATCTTTAATATGCCCTTTTAAATTTTTATACCCTTGGAATTTCGGATAAAAGTGTGCTATGAAAAGTAATTCGTAAGTGTAAACATTAATATTTCTGTCGCCTATTGCTTCCAATAAAAGTTCAAGCTCCCTTAAATTGTCTCCGCCTACCAAAATGCTTTTTCCCGCCTTTGTACTTAAAGATACATTGACATCTGTTTTTTCTCCGTAATTTTCAATGAAAACTTCATTTAATTTCTTTTGAACTTCATAAGCAATTTCTAAAAATTCGTTTATACGTCTTTTAAGCTTTTCACTTCTTGTGGCGGGAAAATTTGTGAGGTTAAAAAACCTTAAAATCTCAAAATCATATTTTTTGAAGTCGGGTTGAAAATCTTTAATTTTTTCAATATTTACACATGTCCACTTGACTAAAACAACAATTAATTCAAATAATTTAACGTTATCTTTTAAAACAGCTTTGTTTTTTGTGGCTAAAAATTTTTCACCTTCAATTATTAAATTTACAAGAGTTGAATCTTGCAGTTTAATTTTAACAGTGGGAGTTAAGACTTCGCATGGATGGGCATTATTTCTGCAAAGATTTTTGTAAGTATTTTTTATAAAATTTTTTTCATCAATAAGTTTTTTAAAAAAATCCAAATAATATTTTTCCGGAAAGTTAGAATTTAAAAAGTTAATACATAGAGCCTTAACAACACTGTTGGCAATTTTTTCGTTTTCATATGCTAATTCGCGGGATTTTATTGTATAAAATGTTATTTCTCTTATCTCATGTAAAATAAGTTCATCTAGAGCATTAATAATAGGGTTTAGGGTGCAGATTCCTGAACTCTGGCAAGAAGCGGTATCTTCTAAATTTTTACTGAACGAATTAAACATAATATTTATTCTAAATACATAGGACAAAAAAATAATCCCGATATCGGCTAATACCGTTTTAGACTAAAAGATAATTTTCTGCTTGTCTAACTTTAATTTTCCATGTTATAATTCCCCTATGAAGAAGTTAGTAATATTTTTCGTTTTATTAATTTTGTGGGGTTTTACAAATTATGCACTTGCGGATTCTATAAAATTTGCTGTTTTATCCGATGTGCATGTTTCAACTGCCGCAAATGCGGTAAATAACAGCAGAAATTTGACAAAAACTATTGCGTACCTGCAAGGGGCTGTTAAACAATTAAATTCTTCGGACGTAAGTTTTGTTGTATTTTCGGGCGATGTTGTTCAGCAGGCAAACAAGTATCCTATTGTTATGTTTGCAAAAATAATAAATAATTTAGAAAAACCCTACTACGTTATACCCGGAAATCACGATTTGGCAAAGTTTTCAGGCATTGATAATAAAGAATTTTTCCGTCTTATAAATAAATTTTCGCATAATAAAACCCGCAAAGCCCCTGCTGTTATGAGAAGAGACGGTAAAACAGTTTTTATTGTTATGAACGGGGTTAATGAATTAATTCCCGGTTCAAAGGGTTATTTTAAAGAAAGCGAATTAATTTGGCTTGACAAAAAACTGAAAAGATATAAGAATAAGAATGTTGTAATAATCCAACACTATCCTTTGGTTGAACCCCGTCCGGATAAAACCCATAAAACTTATGACGGCGAAAATTATTTAAAACTTTTAAGCAAACATAAAAATGTCATAGCAATAATTTCAGGGCATTATCACACTGATAATGAAATTACGCAGGACGGCATTTTGCACATAAGCGTTCCGGCTTTAATGCAGGACGGTGAATACAAAGAGATTGAAATAGAATACGATTCAAATAAAAAAGACGATTATATTATTAAAACAAAAATACAAAATGTAAAATAGATAATATTGGGGGTTAATATGGAAAAAATTTCGGAAAAAATGAAAAGCTTTGTAGGCAAACATCAAAGCATGCTCGGCCTTTTGACGCTCTTGGTGTTTTGTTACATTATGCTCTTTTTAAGATTAGGGTTTTATCCCTTAATCGATGTTGATGAAACGCGCTATGTGGGGATATCCTTGCAGTTATTAAACGGAGGAGATTGGATAATACCGTTTTTAAACGGTACACCTTTTTTAGAAAAGCCGCCTTTATATTTTTGGCTTAATGCGTTTTTCTTCAATTTCTTTGGTGAAATAAGCGCCTTCAGCGCACGCTTCGGCACAGCTTTCTTAGCTTTTATTTCTGTTGTAGCAACGTACTTTTTCTCAAAGAAGGCGCTGGGCTATACTTATGCTTTAATTGCTTCATTTATTCTTTTATGCAACGTTTGGTTTTTAATTTTCTCACACGTTGCAATTTTAGATATGGGCTTTATGGCATTTACAATGTGCGCTATTTATTGTGCAGCCATTACGATGTTTTTGGAAGAAGAAAAATATAAAAAATATTGCTGGTGGGGAAGCTGGCTTTTTATGGGTCTGGGTATTTTGATGAAAGGCCTTATAGGTTTTATTATTCCGGCTTTGGTTATATTTTTCTTATTTCTTGCAACAAAAAGACTCAAAGAAGTTTTTAAACCGCTGCATTTAATCCCGGGTTTAATAATATTTTTTGTTGCAACAATTCCCTGGCACTACACAATATTTAAGATTTTTGGCATGGAATGGGTTAACGAATATATTTTAAAACACCATTTTGCAAGATTTATGGATTCTTCAATGGGCTTAGGACGTAAAAAACCGCTCTTGTTTTACATACCTATTATCTTTATAGGCTTCCTGCCCTGGACTTTCAGCTTTATTTCAACATTAATAAGCGGAACTAAATCCGTTATCAGAGATTTAAAATCTACAAAATCCATAAGAACGCTGTTTGCAACAGACACAAATGACAGGAAAATATTGGTTTTTGCAACAATTTATTTCTTGGTTGTTTTATTGTTTTTCAGTATTTCAAGCACAAAACTTCCAAGCTATATTCTGACGCTTTTTCCTGCAATTTCTTTGCTTACGGCTTATTACTGGTGGGGATATATTACGGGCGGAAAATTTGAAAGAGGCATTAAAGTTGCAACAGTTTTCACCTGTGTTATTTTCTTAATAGCGGGTATTTTAGGCTATATTGCCTTTACATTTGCAATTCCGGGAGAATTTTCAAGAGAACTTCTTTTGGCGCAAAGTTTCTCAAGCCAGGCAATAGGCTGGGTTACAATCATACCTTTAATTTCTATTCTTTGTTTGATTACAAAAGACCGTTCTTTACTGTTTATATCTAATGTAATTTTTGTGCTTGGCGTGATTTTAATTTCTACCACACATGTTTTCAACTATATTGTACAATTCGGTCAAAACGAACTTCAAGACTATGCTGTTGAAGCAAGAATGCTATATGACTCACGTCTTGTAACGTTTGACTTTTCAAATAAATACAGTGTTATGAATGAATTTGAAGACCATGTTTATTATATTCCCGACACTAACTGGGGAAAACTTGAAGAACTTATAAAACAAGCAAAAACAGAGCACAAACCGCTTTTTGTTGTTGTTAAAAACAGCAAATATATGTTTTATAAAGAGAAATTTGAAGGTTTTAATGTAGTTAAAACAGGTATAAAATATTCGCTTTTAGTTCTATTACCAAGCGAAAAATATTATCATTATTATCCTTCCGGGTACCTGGAAATGTTCAAAGCCCAGGCACTAACCTGCAATACAGAGTGCAGGAGGAGGTGCATGCATAAATACAGAAGACATGAAATAAAATTTCCTAAAGTTTGTATAGAGGATTGCAAGGATAATTGTCTTGAAATGCCGCCTTCTGATGTAAAAAATGAAGGAGCAGAATTTGAAATTATGCAGGGAGCGAACAATTTTTCTGCAGAAAAAAACGGTGTAGACACTACAGTTAAAATGCCGGCAAATTTTGCACCCAATCCGGCACAGCCTTAAAAAATAAATAATCAAAAACCGCGCTGTTTTAGTTAACAGCGCGGTTTTTAGTTTCAATATATTTTTTGCCAAAAGGTGTTTTTTATGATAATATGTTTCTGTACACTATATCGGAGAATTAAATGAACAAAAAATTATCTGCTTTTATTTTTGCATCAATTTTAACTTTGACTATTGGTTTTGCAAATCCCGTAAACTGCGCTCCAACATCCCCAACACCTGTGGCGCAACAAACACAGCAAGCCCTTATTGTTAAAGCAAACCCAATTGATGTTGTAAACCACCCTTACAACTATCTTAACAAGAAATTAAAAATGAACGTTATTTTTGATAAATTTTCAACCCTGGGCTTGGATTATTCAAAAGCAAAACGCTCTTCTGAAGATTACATAGGTTTTTCCGTTCAGAGAAATGATGTTTTGGATCACAACATCCCTTTATCTGAAATGAAGCTCTTTTTAAAACGTGATTACGCGGAACAGTTTGCAGAATTGGATTGCGGAGATAAGCTGGAAATTACGGGTACAGTTTTCTCAACCGCTTTGGGCGATCCTTGGATTGAAGTTGAAAAAATTGTTGTAAAAGAAAAGGTAAAAAAAGAAGTACAATAGTTTATGAATAAAAATCATAAAAAATATTTAACGGTGCACGGCCATTTTTACCAGCCTCCAAGAGAGAATCCCTGGCTTGAAGAAATTGAATACCAAGAAGGCGCCAGACCCTATCATAACTGGAATGATAGAATATCCAACGAATGTTACGGTCCGAATTCTATTTCAAGAATTGTTGATGACAAGAACAGAATTTTAAACATAGTAAATAACTACGAACTTATGAGTTTTAATTTTGGCCCGACACTTCTTTCTTGGATGGCGAAATATTCAAGAAATGCTTATAAGAAAATTCTGGAAGCCGATAAATTTTCCCGTGCAATCTATGAAGGGCACAGCAATGCCATATCGCAAGTGTATAACCACGTTATAATGCCTTTGGCAAATGAAAAAGATAAGATTACACAAGTTATTTGGGGCATTAAAGATTACAAAGAGCGCTTCGGCCATAAGCCCGAAGGGATGTGGCTTGCAGAAACCGCTGTTGACGATGAGACACTTGAAGTTCTGGCTGATAACGGAATTAAATTCACAATCTTGTCTCCTCATCAAGCTCAGTGTGTAAGAAAAATCGGTGACTTTAACTGGCATGATGTAAGCTGGGGCAGTATTGACCCTTCAATGCCTTATAGGCATTATTTTGACGAAACCCAAAAGAAATATATAGATATTTTCTTTTATGACGGTTCAATTTCAAAATCCGTTGCATTTGACAACCTTTTAGAAGACGGTGAAAAATTTGCTTTTCGCCTGAATAACGGATATGATGAAAACCGTCAAAGACCGCAGCTTGTAAACATAAGCACAGATGGCGAGAGTTACGGGCATCATACAAAATTCGGCGATATGGCACTGTCTTATGTTTTAACAATTAAAGCAAAAGATTTAGATTTTGAAATTACAAACTACGGCTGGTTTTTGGAAAAATTTCCGCCGAAATATGAAGTTGAGATTAAACCGGAATCTTCCTGGAGCTGCTGCCACGGAATAGGGCGCTGGTGTGAAGACTGTGGCTGTTCAACGGGAGAGCAGCCGGGGTGGAACCAAAAGTGGCGTGCGCCCTTAAGAAAAGCACTTGATTATTTAAGAGACGAACTTATTATTTTATGCCAAATTGAAGGCAGCAAATATTTTAAAGATTTTTGGAAGGCACGTAATAGTTATATAGATATTATTTTAAACAGAACCCAGGAAAATATCGACAAATTTTTGTCAATACATGCTAAAAAGAAGTTGAGCCCAAAAGAAAAAATAAATGCCATAAAACTTCTTGAAATCCAAAGGCAGGCACTTTTAATGTATACAAGCTGCGGGTGGTTTTTTGCAGAAATTTCCGGTATTGAAACTATACAAATTTTAAAATATGCAGCAAGGGCAATGGAAATTGCAAAAGATTTTACAAAACAGGATTACGAGAAAAAGTTTTTAAATATTCTGCAAAAGGCACAAAGTAACCTCTCGCATTTAGGCAACGGGAAAGATATTTATAATAAATTTGTGAAAAAATCCGTGATTACGGTTAAACAAATTGTCGGACACTGGGCGATATCTTCTCTTGTTGAAGATTTTAAAGAAATTGAGCAGATATACTGTTATAAGCTCAAAAAAATATCTCATAAGGTTGTTCATAAAAATGGCGCTGCACTGGTTTTCGGGCGTGTTGAAATCACATCCTGCATCACTTTTGAAAAACATGAAATGGTTTTTGCGGCAGTTGGAGGCAATAACGGCAACATTTACTGCGTTGTGAAAGAATTTGAAGGAATTGAAAAATTCAGCAAAGACAAACAAGATATTGAAAAAGTTTTCTTATCTAAAAATGATATTGATATGACAAATACGCTTAAAAAACACTTCTCGGAAGAATTTTATACTTTAAAAGAAGTTTTAATCGACAGAAGAAAAATTATTTTGGAAAAAATACTTTCAAGCAAAATTCAAAGCCTTGAAGAAACTTACGGCAAAATTTATGAAGATATGCGCATAAGTGTTGTGCACCTTATGGATTTAGGCATGGACCTGCCCGATGTTTTTCGCTTAAGTGCAAAATATACAATAGGTAAACAGCTTGAAAATCTTCTTTTAAAGTCGGATACTTTTGAAGGCAAAAAATTTGTGGCAGCACTTTTAAGGGTTAAAGCACAGGCTGATGTTTTTTGCGTTAATTTAAACAGGAGTAATGCAGGCGATATCTTAAATAAAAAACTTGAAAAATCCCTGATGAAGCTGGTACAGAATTTTAAAATCGAAGAAGCAAAAGAAATTTTAGCTGTTTTTAATACGATAAATCTTCTAAATTTAGATATTAAAATAAGCAATGCACAGAATATTTATTTTGAAAATATCTATAAAAAACTCGATATTTTAATTAACGATATAGATAGTGCACCTAAAAGAAATAAAGATGAAGAAAGGCTTTTTGGGCTTATTTTGCTTGCAATCGGAGAAAATTTAAATATTAATACTTCATTTTATAGGGCCTATTTGGATAAAGCATCGCTGCCAAAATAAATTAAATGCAATAGCTCAAAGCCTGTTTTATTGCTTCAATTGTGCTTTTCGGGTTTGCAATGTTTTTACCTTTTATACCATAAGCTGTGCCGTGCGAGGGTGAGGTTCTTATAACTTTCAGCCCTATTGTTGTATTTACAACTTCATCAAATGCCAAAGCTTTAACGGGGCAAAGCGCCTGGTCATGATAACATG
The DNA here is from genome assembly GCA_964470205.1 of uncultured Gammaproteobacteria bacterium. Taxonomy (GTDB): domain Bacteria; phylum Cyanobacteriota; class Vampirovibrionia; order Gastranaerophilales; family Gastranaerophilaceae; genus CAYYBA01. The sequence goes on from CAYYBA010000002.1 coordinate 34,997, forward strand.
CTATAATGCCGTCATAGTCTTGCTTTTGGTTAGTTAAATATTTTTGCCCGATTTTGCCAAAAAGAGCATCTGCGCTTAAGGGTTTTGTAATATCTATGTTTTGGGAGCGCAAAATATCAACTGCAGGGTTTAAAATTGTAATTTCTTCATCTCCCAAAATTCCCCCCTCGCCCGCATGCGGGTTAAGGGCGCAAAGCGCTAATTTCGGCAATTTTATGCGGCATTTTTCAATTAAAAATCTGTTAAAGCGCAAAATTTTATCAACAACTTCATCCTTATTAAGCTTTACATCTTTTAAAGGTGTGTGGCGCACTAACAATAAAACTCTTAAATCACGCGCTATAAAAACCATTTCAGCCTTGCCGCCGAGCAGATGTTCTAAAATTTCTGTTTGACCGCCGAATTTATATCCGGATTTGTTCAAAACTTCTTTTGAAACACTTGCTGTTACAATAGCGCCGATTTCGCCTTTGTGTGCCAGATTGCATGCGATTTCAAGAGATTTGTAGCAAAATCTTCCGTTATCTTTATCATCAACCTCAATTGTTTCATACCCCAGCCCTAAATTTTTCCCTATTATAATAACCTGGTTGTGAGGCAAATTAAGCTGAAGGAGAGCCTTTTTTGTGACTTCTTCTCCTATTCCTTCTAAATCGCCTGTTGTTATTGCAATTTTATTCTTCATGGTGCTTAAAATACTTCATAATTTCAATTAAAGTAGTGTAGTTTCCAAGATTTCCCGATTTTGTTACAACTAACTGACCCGTGGAGCTTAAACATAAGGGAATAGCGGGCAGAATTTCATCAACAACCTGCAAATGCTCACACCCGAGCTTTTTAATACATTTAAAAGAAGTTTCGCCGCCGATTGTGATTAAAACAAAGTCTTTTTTTTCTTTAACCTCATATGCTAATTGCGCCAAATAGTTTGTAATTTTGTGTGCAAATTCTTCTTGCGTTATACCTTCATCAATTAACAAATCACGCGCTTCACTGTTTTCCTTCTCAAGTTCGTGAGTTAATTCTTCAAGGCCTACCGTTACTATGTTATTTTTAACCAGGTTTGAAATAATGCGCTCCAGAATATTTTCATCAACCCCTTTTAAAATATCCTGCGTTTTTAAATTGATAAAATAAGTGTTTGTGATGTCTTCATCATAGCGCAGTTTATTAATTTGCAAATTGCTTGTTTGCGTAGCAGAACCCGATAAAACCAATTTCGGCAGGGAAGGTATAGTTTTTTTGATATGCTGGGGCCTTACGCCTTCAAGCCAATCATCCGCTAAAACTTGTGCGAACCCTGCAGAACCGCAAGGCAAAACCCTGTAGGAGCTTTTTCTCATAGCGAGTGCTATTTGCTCCATATCCACAATAGATAAAGCGTCAACTACAATAAGCTTTTTGCCTTCTTTAATAAGCTCGTTAAGCTTCATTGTAATAGGACCTGCACCTTTTGCAACGGTTGAAAAGTCAATCAAACCAACAGTGTATTGTTTTGTGTATTCCAGCTGTTTTTTTAAAATATTTACAATGTTTGATTCATAAATAGGACAATGCGGGTCGCGGGCAGCTTCCGTACGCTCAATCGGTATACCTTTAACAAGCTGATAACCCCCTACGGTCACTCTGCCTTCTTGGATAAAAGCCGGTGCTATAATTGCACAGTTAAAATCACAAGCTTCAAGAGCGGATAAAATTTCAAAAGCAATATTTCCCCTTAAAGTTGAATCGATTTTTTTATAAAAATATTCAATTTTTAAATTGTTTTTAAAGGCAAGACAAGCTTCAAAAGTTATCAGACCGGCTTCACATCCTTCAATGTTGCGTGTTTCTGTTGAAATTGCCCAAACATCCGTGTGCATGCCGCATGCGGGAAAATCTTTGTAATCCAATATAATTTCCGTGCTTGCACCTTTTGTAAAAAACTGTAAAGCAGTATCATTTGCCCCGGTTAAATCATCTGCAATTATGCCGATTATATTTGATTTAATCATGCCTAATTCTCGTCTTTTTTAGAACCCATTAACCTTATATTGTTTGCTCTTATGAAGAATCTTTCATTCGTCTCGCCATCAGGGCTCTGCCACTTGCTTGACATTAATTTGCCGTCTATGCCTACCATCTTGCCCTTTTTAACCCATTCGCCCGCAATTTCAGCTTGTTTATCCCAAACTTCTATATTAAACCAGTCTGTGGCTTCTTCTTTTGTGCGTGAATTCCAACGGTTAACGGCAACAGAAAAAGTTGTTTTCACTTTGCCGCTGTCAAAATATTTCATTTCAGGATCTTGCCCCGCACGTCCAACTACTACTATTGAATTAACCATTTTTTACCTCACTTTTGTAATAAGGGTAATATAAAAACAAACTTTTTGCAATAGCGCATCTTGGCAAAATAACGCTTAATTTGACTGGCTTGTTGCGGAAAGGACATTTAATATGGTATAAGAAGCGTCCCAGGCGTTAAGCCCGCTTTGTGCTTTCTGTACGTTTTTAATGCGTTTTTGTTTAAGCTTTTCCATTTTCTTTTCCCATGCTGCCTCTTTTTTGGCATTTGCCTGTCTTGCCTGGGTTTTTAAATCTATTGCCTGCATTGCAATTTTGTAAGAATCGCTGTTATATGCGCTTGTAAGGGATTTTGGATTTGTATAAGACATATAATCATAAATATTCACCAAACGATTAATTCCCGAAGGGTGGGTAGATGTTATATCAAATGTATTTTCACAGATTTTATTTAAAATTGAAATCATGGCATTCGGATTATACTCTGCTTTATACATAAGTTCTGCCCCTGTTATATCGGCTTCGTATTCATCGTTTCTGCTCATTTTAAGAGATACCAGTTCTTTTGTTAAATCAATCCCTGTGTTTAGTTTTGTATTTGTTGTTGTGGGTTTTAGAGTTGATATAATACCCGATAAAATTGTCTGTTTGGCGCAATGCGCATTTACTACATGCCCTATTTCATGAGATAAAACCGCAGCTAATTCCTGATCATCCTGAACATATTCCAAAAGCCCGCGGTAAACATAAATATTTTTATCTACTGTGGCATAAGCGTTTATGTGGTCTTCATCCGATACATTAAACGTTATTTGAGTAGGCAATTTGTTCGAGCTTAATATTTTCTGCCCTATTTTATTTACCCTCTCCAAACTTGCGGCGCTGTCCCAATTTGTTGCTGCACTTGTTGTTGTGGTGGTTGTGGTTGTTGCGGCATAAGAAATATTAATTAAAGCAAAAAATGCCGCCAAAACTAAAAAAACTATCTTTTTCATAATCAATTCCTCTTTTTTCTTTATTTTAGCATAAAAATTTTGTCAAATCACAAGAATTTATTGCGTCATCTATTTTTTTTACGATGTCATCCAGATCTTTTTTTGTGTAATTTTTAATGAATTTTTCACCAAGGCATATATCATCTGTTGTTTTTGTGTTTAAAAAATTATTGTTCAATTTGATAAATTCTCTGTAATCGCGCACAACTTCAAGATACTTATCATCTAAAGCCGCATTTGCGCCTGTATAATATTTGACGTTTTTTGCGTAATCTTTTATATAATTTTCAATTAACTCAAATTCTTGTTCGTATAAATAATTTTTTAAATCTTCTCTCTTAACGTTTAAAAAATTATTCCCTTCGATTTCTTTATTGCTGCAGCTGTATTTAATATAAACAGCCCACAATATGCACCCAACCCAAAAACCCATAGTAGATTTAAGGGCTTTATCCAAAAACGGCAAAAGCATTTTATACTTAAGCCTTTTTTGGTTAAAATTTTTGATTGAATTCAATTCTGCAATGCCGTTTTCATACAAGGGCATAAAATATATTACACATGGCGCATAGCCGGGGTCAAAAGGAATTTTTGCATCAAAATTTTTCATGTTGTTATTTTAACATGGAATTACTTTAAAAAAGTGTTTTAATCCTAACTGCCGGGTATTGTCCAACTTGAAGGTTTAACATAAGGTACCCACTTAACGTCATACCCTGCTCCGCTTGTAGGAATTTCCTCCGGCCAATCACTTCTATCCCATAGGGTTGTTTCAAAATGACCTTCACCCATCGGCTGGGGATCATTGTCAGAGCCCTTAAAGCTTAATTTTGCGGGCATTTGTTTGTTTTTGTTTAAAACATTTGTTTTACCCAATCTTGTAAAAAAATCAACCGCTGAAATTCTCATAGACATAATATACCTCCTGTTTACAACAACACACTTATTATAAACAGCTGATTAAATTTTTTGCTATGTTAATCTGTTAAAAAATGTATAGTTTTGTAAAACTGTTAAATACCCGGCATTTTGGGCTTATTTCTGTGTTTACATTTCTTAACTTATTTTTTATTTTAATTATTTTTTATAAAAATATTTACATTTTTCCATATTTATGCGTTATTTAGAATATGGGTAAAGCTATAATTAAAGATTGGAAGAACTTTTATCACAATGATTATATAAAAAGTTATGGGGTCTTTTTAAAAAAAATCAACAAGGCAAAGAAACATTATGCCGATTATGCGGACAGGGAAAAACAGGAATTTTGGCACTTATATTATAATTTTATAAAAAAAACACTAAAACTTTTCGGCTACCTGATATGTAATAACGGGCTGATTATTGCTAAAGAAGAAAATATGTTACTCCTAATTTTGAATTTTGAAATTTTAAAAAACGGAGAAAATTTTTTTGAATTGTATTGCGTATTAAAAGGTTTGAAAAAACAGGGGTTTTTAGATCTTAAACCAAAGTTAAAAAAGTATTTGAATAAAGACTATGCATCTTTATTTGAAGAATTAAATTCTTTTTTTGAAAACAGAATGAAAATAGAGGCAGATTATGGTATATGAAATGGAATATATAGATTCGTCAATGTTTTATTATGCCTGGAAAACCAAGTTTATAGAAGCGTTCAGGCCGGGTTATTTGTATTTAACAAAAAACATAGATAAATTTTCTGATTTAAAAAATTCCAAAGTAATGGTAAAGCATTTTGTAAATTTATTTTCCGGGATGATTAGAATTTTGCAGAAAAAATTAAAAGAAGATGGAATTGCGAACTTAAAATTTTATACTGACATTGTTGATTTAGCCCAACGTAATAATCTAATATCAGACAAAAAGATGTGCTTTGAAATAATAATATTTTCTAATTATTATTTTAATGATAGTAATTATGCGAAAAATTTCAAACTCGAATATATGAAAGTAATGGATGATTTTAATAATACCTTTTTAACTCTTATAAAAAAAGGAGGCATAAGAAAAAAAGAGTATAAAATAATAGATAACAGCAGGTGTTTGTGGGGACTAAAAAAAGAATACTACGAAATTTTAATAGAACATTTTAAAAATATTGAGAAGTTGAAAATTGTCAGAATTTTCGGCTCAAGAGTTACATCAAATTATAAAGAATTTTCAGACATAGATTTGATATTGGAGGGGGATTTTTCGGCTAATGAATTTATTAAAATTAAAAGAGCTGTTTTAAATATAGAAATTCCTTATATCAGAGATATTCATAATATTTTTAGCGAACATAAACCCTTTATATACAGAAACACTTTAAGAAGTAACATTTTTTACGAACGCAAAAAATATTTTGACGACAATTATGTTTCACCTCTTAGTTAAGCTGCTTTAATAGTTTAATTAATATGCAAAAATACGCTAGCCGCGATTCGAACGCGGGACCTATCCCTTAAAAGGGGAGTGCTCTACCTACTGAGCTACTAGCGCATAAATTTTTCTATTTAATTTTCAAACTTTTGCGCTCAGCAGGTAGGAATGCGGACAAGCCGTTTATCCTTGCTGTGCTCGTATAGTGAGCTAAACAGCGCGTAATTTGTTTCTTCAGACTTCGACAATCTTCAAGTTTCTTTAGCATATCAAGAACATGCTTTCTCGTCAAATGCTTTTTTTGCTTTGCTTGCTTAACATATATTTACAAAACTTCAAAACCATGGCAATTTGTAACGCTAAAAATTTTTTATTATTGTAAGGAAGTTTAATAGGGTTAGTATGGTTAGTCAAATCCAAGGGAATAGTGTAAATAGTGTGAGTTTTGCAAGCAATGCCTTAAGGTATTTGCAAGATCAGCCTTTAAGCGGTGAAACAAGCCTGTTTGACGATATTAAATCATCGGCAAAGACAGGGTTAATTTTTGCCTCCCTTTTCCAAATTCCGACTTTCTGGAAATCGGCTAAAACGGCAAAAAAGGCAGGCAACGGCTTCAAAAATGCTTTTATGGAAGTGACTGCTGCAAAAACTGCAAAAGAAGCCGCAGGTGCTATAAAAGAACCGGGCAGAATAGCTAAAGCATTAAAATTAGATAAATTAGGCGCTTCTTTAACTAAAAATGTTGTTAATACAGGGGTGGGGAAAGCGCTAAAATTGCCGCAAATTACAAAGTTCTTTAAAGGTGCAGGGTTGGGCTCAATGATAGTATTTAACTCAGTATTCCAACTAATGGAAATTATTCCTGCATTTAAAAATAACGGTTTTGGGGCAGGTATTAAACAAGTAGGTAAATCTGCTGTTAATGCTGCTGTTGACGGTGTTGCATATTCGGTTGGTATGAAATTAGGTTCTTTAGCAGGTTCAGCAATAGCCCCAGGTATTGGTACAGTAATCGGTGCAATCGGCGGTATGGTTTTAGGCGGTATTTGTTCAACCATAGCTACAAAAATTTGTTCAAAAATATTCGGTAAAAACCAAAGTGAAATAAATGCCCAAAATCAGCACCAGGAACAAGCACAACAAATAGCGCAAGATCAAGAAGCAATGGGGCAATTGCAAACTCTTGTGGCGCAAAAAATCGTAAAAGAACAAGAACAAGGCAAAATAAATGCAGATACCGTTAGCATGGCAAGCCAATTACAAGATACTTTGGGCTCAGCTAATGCACAAAATACGCAAAATTCTGCTCTTCAAAATGCCGCTTCTCAAAGCGCTGTTTCTCAAGATGCCCAAGCACAAGAACAATTGCCGCAAGGGGTTTACAAGATAAAAGATTTACCCAGACTTGCAAACGGGCAGATAGACCCTTCAATTTATCAAATGCCTGTGCAGGCCGTTCAAAATCCGTTTGCGCAAATGGTACAAGCTCAAAATCCTTTTGCCCAAACACAAAAAACTCAAACAGCTTTTGTAAATACCAATATGCCAAAGGCAGTTTATTCATAAAGTCCGTCTACCAAGACAAAACGCCCCATAGGGATAACATCGCAATAATATCTTAAACAGTCAATAAAACATTTATTCTCGCAAAAACCCCCTGACACGTGCAGACGGTCGGGGGTTTTGCTGAATTTCCAGGCATTATAGGCAATCCCATGCACAAATTTTGAAATTGAAACATCGGCACTTTCCCCTTTTGAAATGTCATCCATAATTTTTTCTAAGCCGAAAACGCCGCATGTAATTGAATATTTATCTTTTGTTGCTTTCAAATTTTCAGCTTTAACATTGTAAAATTTTAAGAGCATCTCAACCGTCGCCCCAACCGCAGCGCCGCATGAAGCATTCCAATCCATATCGCAGAATTTGTTGTTTTTATATTTTGCCCATTTTATATCCCGCGAACCTAAATCTAAAATAATGCCGTTTGGTTTTATGGTATCTTGTGATCCCAAAGAAAGTGCCACTACTTCATTTACGTGCTCTTTTTTATTAACGTATTGAAAATTGTGTCCGCACGCTTTTTCGAATGTTATACCGGCAAGGGTTTTTAAATCAGAAGATAATAAAACACTGTATTTTTTCTCGCCGCTTGATGTGACTTCTAATATTTTAGACCACGTTGTGCCTGCATCTAAATAAAATTTGCTCATAAAAAGAATTATACAAAAAACGCGTTATTTTGTCATTGTTTCTTTTATCATCTCAGTTGTTGTGAGCCCGCCCTTTTCGGGAGTGAAGCAATATCCTTCAGTTAATCTAACTTGTGTATTCAGCTCATTATACGTTTGAAGCTGAAATGCAAAAATATCATAACCAAGCTTATTTGGGGCTTGTGCGCCGTTAATATCAACGGCAAAAGCGGGAACATCATCTCTAATAGTAGAATAAGCAAAAATAAAAATAAGACCGTCCGCAAGGACATAAGCTGGGGCATTGTTATTAAAATTACCGCTTGTCCATGCAGCGCAGCTTTTTATTGCGTTCATACCATAATTGGGGTCGTAATCCGGGTCGCCTTCTTTTGCTGTCTGCTGGTCCTGATATATGGCTTCTCGCCCCCGATATTTAGGGCTGCAGCCGTTTGCATAAGCATTATTTTCACAATGTTTTATAACTTTTAAATTTTTGAAAAACTGTGGCCAAAACAGTGTTTGGCAGTCTTTTTTTCGTTCAACTCCGCCTCTTATTGTATAGTAACAGTCTGCCTGATAGCCTAAGTCAGCATAAGTTTTTGTTATTGCTTGATTTATTGTTGAATATGTTTTTTTAAATTGAACTTTTAATTGTTGATTACGAATATTTCGCATAATAACTGGTATCATAAGTGCGGCTACAACACCTATTATGGCCAATGTTATAAGCACTTCCGCAAGCGTGAAACCATAGCTTTTTAGTTTAAGCATTATAATTTCCCTTTTTAGTTAATGTTTATATCCAGTTATATCATGTTAAACATTTAAAATCAATATATAAATTAAATAATGACATTATTATTTTTTAATGTATTTAAAGTTAGAATTTTAAAAAAGGTAAATTTATGACAGATTTGAAAAAAAATTAGGCGAAAAAATTCAGAAAATAAGAAAAGAAAAAAGTGTTGTACGGTATATACAGAAGAAAATAAATTTTCCATGGAAGTTGT
>CAYYBA010000003.1:0-34935 GCA_964470205.1 uncultured Gammaproteobacteria bacterium
GTCTTCAGCCGTAGGGTGGCGTTTGCCAAGCTCTTTGCCCGTACCGCCAAGCGTTACGCCCTGGTATATAAGAACATTATCTTTAATAATACTAGTTTCACCAATAACAACACCCATGCCGTGATCAATAAAAAAATTGCGCCCTATGGTAGCACCCGGGTGAATTTCAATACCCGTAAAAAACCTTGCCAGTTGACTTAAAAACCTTGGTATAAAGGGGATATTCCATAGAAAGAGTTTATGTGATATTCTGTGGCATAGCAGTGCGTGGAAGCCCGGATATAAGAGCAGAATTTCCAAAACACTTCTTGCAGCAGGGTCTTTATCTTTAATTGTTCGAATATCTTCTACTATTGTTTTAATGCCACGCACAATAGCTATATCATTCATATAAATCTCCGGATAAGTACCTCTCGCCATAATCGGCTAAAACTGCCACTACCATTGAATTATCCCGTTTTGCAACTTCTCTTGCAGCGTATAAAACGGCTCCGGATGAAATCCCAACCAAAAGCCCCTCATCACGCGCAATCTGGCGGGCAATTTCTTTAGCATAACAACCTTTTACGTCTATAATTTCATCAACAAGTGCTCTATTCAAAGTTTTTGGCACAAAATTTGCGCTAATCCCCTGAATAATGTGAGGACCGGCTTGACCTTGAGTCAAAAGCGGGCTTTCAAATGCTTCAACGCCAACCGTTTTTATGCTTGGTTTCATTTCTTTTAATTTTTGTCCTGCACCTGAGATTGTTCCGCCCGTGCCGATTCCTGCTACAAGAACATCAACTTTACCATCGGTATCTTCAAAAATTTCTTCTGCAGTTTTAATATGCGCCTTGGGGTTATCCATATTTTCAAACTGCATTGGCATATAGGCTTTTTCACCTTTTGCTTTGATGTTATCTACTATTTCATAAGCGCGCTCAACGGTTCCTTTCATGCCATTTTCTCTTGGTGTCAGAATAATTTCAGCTCCGTATGCCTTTATCAGTTTCATACGCTCCTGACTCATATTTTCCGGCATTGTTGCAATAAATTTAATTCCAAAAACGGCACAGCAAAAAGCAAGCCCGACACCCGTATTGCCGCTTGTGGGCTCCACAACGGTTGTATTTTTGTCAACTTCGCCTCTTTTGATTGCTTCTTGAAGCATGTTAAAGCAAATTCTGTCTTTTACCGAACCTGCAGGGTTAAAATATTCAATTTTTGCCCATAAATTATCACATCCCAATGAGTTTATCTTTACAATGGGTGTTTTTCCTATAAGATCTGTCATTTTAGAATATAATTTTGACATAATTTCTTTTTCCCCCTTGTAGAATACCTTTTTTATCGATATTCGATGTAATATCCGTTATTTTTTTACCGTCAAATTTAACACCGCCGCCTGCAATAAGCCTTCTGCCTTCACCCTTGCTTGATATAAAATTAAGTTCCATTAGTAAATCCAAAATATTTTTTGGAGAACTTAATTTCACTTCTTTTATATCGTTCGGTACACCTTTATTTTGCACTACATTTACAAATTCTTCCTGCGCCAGGTCGGCATTTTTTTCGCCACAATACATTTTTGTGATTTCATAAGCCAGGCGCATTTTTTCATCACGCGGATTATTTTCTTTGTTGAAATCCAAATCCGTTAAAAGCAAGTAATATCTTGCCATAAGGTCATCTGGCATAGACATAAGCTTGCCGTACATATTTTTTGGGTCGTCCGTTAGGGAAATGCAGTGTTCAGGGTATGTTTTAGACATTTTTTTTATGCCGTCAGTACCTTCAATTAAAGGTAAAATCATTACCATTTGCGGATTTTCATTGCCATAAAATGTTTGAATGTCACGCCCCATAAGCAAATTAAACCTCTGATCGCTTCCGCCCAATTCAATATCGGAATTGATTGCAACGCTGTCATAGCCCTGCATTAGAGGATACAAAAGTTCGATAACGCTTATCGGACGCCCTTCTTGATATCTTTTAGCAAAATCTTCGCGCGTCATAAGTTGTGCTATCGTTGTGGAAGACGCCAACTTCAGCATTTCAACAAAACTAAGCGAATGGAGCCAGTCAGCATTGTTTACAACTTCTGCATTTTTAACATCAAGCACTTTTGACATTTGTTCAAAATAGCTTTTTGCGTTTTCTTCAACCTGTTCTTTGGTAAGGCTTGGGCGCGTTTCGCTCTTCCCCGAAGGGTCGCCCACCATAGCCGTTGCAGCGCCTACAATTAGAACAATTTTGTGTCCGAAATCCTGAAACTGCTTTAGTTTTCGCATAACAACAGTATGACCCAAATGCAAATCCGGGCGCGTTGGGTCAAGACCCAATTTTACACGAAGAGGCCTATTTTCACTATGAGCTTTTTGTAATTTCAGCGCTAAACCCTCAATACCGTTTGGCAGAATTTCCGCTCCGCGCGCTAATTGGCGTGCTTGCTCTATAAATTCTTGCTTAATTTTAATTTTTTCCATAGAAGAATTATAGCATAAAAAATCAATTTTCTAATAAATTAAAGTCTTTGCCCAGTTCTTTTTCAATTGAACCTATAAGTTTTTTGGGCGAAACACCAAGTGCCTGTGCTATTTTCCACAGAGTCGTGAGTTTTACTTCGGTCAAACCGTTCTCCAGCCTGCTTAAATTTCCTTTGTCCAAATCATTTTCAAAAGCGAATTTGTTGATTGAAGCACTGTATTTTCCTATACGCAAATCCTTGATTTTATTCCCGAAAGTTTTTATTAAAAGCTGTGTTTTTTCATTTTTTTGTTGCATTTATACATAATATATGATATTATAGCAAAAGATGTTGTATGAATACAATAAGGAGCAATATGAATAAGAAAGCCTTTACCTTGGCGGAAGTTCTTATAACACTTGCAATAATTGGTGTTGTGGCAGCGCTTACAATTCCCGCGGTTGTGAAAAATTATCAAAAAACCCAAACTGTGACAAAATTGAAAAAAGCCTGGTCTACCATAAATCAGGCATACAACAATTCACAGGCCCAAAACGGTATGTATCAAACCTGGGATAAAGCTGTTAATATCGGGGCTGCGGAATATTTTAACAGGTACTGGAAACCGTATTTAAAAGTTGCAAAAATTTGCAACACATATCAAGAATGCGGATATAACCGCAATGACCCCTGGAAATATTCAGATAACAACCAAAGTACCACGAGCGTTGTTGCTACTGATAGAAGAATTACTTTTTTATCGCCGGACGGCACTGTTTTTGTAATTTTTGCGCTAATCGGAACCTCGGTGCCCGGCGAAACAGTAGAGTATAACGACATTTATATTGATTTAAACGGTGCAAAGGGACCTAATAAATTTGGCAGAGATCTTTTTATACTTGTTAGAACAGATAAGGGAATTCTACCCGAATGTTATAATAGCAGTGTGAGTACCATAAACAACGAATGCTCAAAAACAGGAGGCGGAAACTGCTGTGCTGCAAAGCTTGCGCGCGACGGGTGGGAAATTAAAGATGCCTATCCTTGGTAAAATTCTTTGTTGCCCTTTTGGCGGTTTTCTTGCTATAATTTTATCATGAGAATTTTAGGCATAGATCCCGGAATTCAAATTACGGGTTATTGTATTTTAGATTGCGATGGTGATAATTATTCAATTGTCACCTCGGGTTCTATTCAAACAAGCAAGGAAAACCGTGTGTCACAGCGCCTTTTGGAGATTTTTTGCGACATTGAACAAGTCTGTAAAAAATATAAGCCCGAAAAAGCCTCAATTGAACAAGTTTTCTTTTTTAAAAATCAAAAAACCATAATTCCTGTGCTTGAAGCTCGCGGAGTGATTTTAGCAGCATTGGAAAAAATGAAAGTTCCCATTTTTGAATATACACCAATGGTTGTAAAACAAGTGTTGACAGGCAATGGCAGGGCTCAAAAGTCTATGGTTGAATGTATTGTGAAAAAAACACTTGACGTTGCCGCAAATGTTAAGCTGGATGACACTATCGATGCTATTGCGATTGCAATTTGCCATCAAAGGAACGAGGAGGTTATGCGATGATTACAATTTCTAAACAGAGCTTGCTTTTATCTGCTATTGTTGGTGCAATAATAGGATTAATAGCTGCTATACCGCCATTTATATTTCCTGCAGTCTTGTTACTGTTGTTTTTTAGCGCTCCCATTGTTATTTTCTATCTTTATAAGAATAACTTTTTGAAGTTCGAAGATTACAAACAAAGCGCAATTGAAGGAAGTATTATCGGCGCTGTGTCTTTTGCCGCCTTCGGTATTGTGTTTGTGCCGCTTGCAATTCTTTTAGGCTGGATTTTTAAAAACTATTATAACTATGCCTTGCCATACTTGGTTTTCAAGGCTTTTTGGCTATTTTTAATAAGCGGTGCCTTATTATGTTTTGTTTGTGCGCTGACAAATGCTACAACTGCAATGGGGGCAAGGTTTTTAATGACTATTGATATTAAGGATTTAAAGAAATGAGCAATTTAGAAAAGACAATCGAATGGGACAAAATAAAAAATGTTTCAAGAATGGTTGACCAGACCCTTTTGCCGTATGAGTATAAAAAAATTGAAATAACAACGCATTACGCTATGCATGAGGCTATAAAAACAATGATAGTGCGCGGCGCGCCTGCGATAGGTGTTGCAGGGGCACATGGGGCAGCGCTTTTGGCACTTGAACTTAAACACAGCAGGGTGGACTTTGCAACTTTTAAAGCAGAAGCGCTAGAAGGCTGTGACTACCTGGAATCAGCACGCCCCACAGCCGTAAACCTTGCTTGGGCTTTGAATTCTCAGCGCAATATTATCCGCAAATATTTCAGCATTGATGAAATTTGTGACAAATTAATTGAAAATGCAATAAAACTTGAAAATGACGATATTGACACAAACAAAAAAATAGGAAAATACGGAGCGCAAATTGTGCCTTTGGGTGCCGCTATCTTAACGCACTGTAACGCAGGAGCCCTTGCCACAGTAGGTTATGGGACGGCGTTGGGTGTTGTTAGAAGTGCGTGGGAAAAAGATAAAACAATAAAAGTTTTTGCCGATGAAACCCGCCCAAGGCTGCAAGGGGCGCGGATTACCACCTTTGAACTGGTGCGTAACGGTATTCCTGTAACTCTTTTGACAGACGGTATGTGCGCTTATTTTATGTCAAAAAATATGATTGATGTTGTAATAACCGGTGCTGACAGAATTGCAGCCAATGGTGACAGCGCAAATAAAATTGGCACTTGCACTTTGGCAATTGCTGCGAAATATTATAAAATTCCTTTTTATATAGCTGCGCCAAAATCCACAATTGATATGTCAATTAAAACCGGGGCCCAAATCCCTATCGAATTGAGGGATGGGAGGGAAGTAACAGAAATTAACGGCAGGACAATTTGCGCCAAAGGCACAAATATCATAAACCCTGCTTTTGATGTTACCCCAAACTCTTTAATAACAGGTATTATCACCGAATGCGGAATTGCAGCGCCTGATGAATTGCAAGCCCTTATGGCAAATTTTTGAAATAATTTTCATCCGTAAGGGCAACTTCAGCACAGCCAAGCCCGTTGTATCCGCTTGTGCTGTTTTTGTTGCAAACAGCGCCGCTTCCTTCAGGTTTTCCCGGCCCGCATGGCTTTAACACTTGATTAGAGGGCAGTACGTAAAATGTAAAAACATCATGCCCCCAAAGATTCGGGCCTTTTTTAAACCCGTTAATATCTACTGTTATATAGATATTGTTTGTGTTTGGTCCTTTATGGAAATTATACACCATACCGTTTTTTACAATAAAAGATCTTATAAAAAGAGAGGTATTTACACTGTTTCTATTGTAAGTTTTATACATATCAGGGTCAAAACAAGAGCTTGTGCAATCTTTTAATACGGAAAAATAACCCATAAATTTAGTTCTAAAAACAGTGACACTATCGCTAAAATCATATGCCGTACCGCCTTCGCTTGTCTGCATTCTTAAAACAGCTTGTGCTGCATCGGAATACGCTTTTTTGAATTGTGTTTTTAACTCTGTTGCTTTATAATTTTTAACTACCGCAGGTATTGTAAGAGCTGCCACAACGCCTATTACAGCCAATGTAATCAAAACTTCCGCAAGTGTAAACCCACTTTTCTTCATATAATATTCCTCTATTTAAAATTTACAATATTTGCTTATTATTTCTATATTTATGCCAAAAAAAAGCGTAACAGTCTATACAAATTATAAGCGTGTCAGTCTATATTGTCAAGTATGAATACAAAAATATTAATTAATTTGGGCAATCAGCTCAAGAAAATCCGCAAAGAAAGAGGGCTCACACAAGAAGCATTAGCGGAAAAAGTAGGTATACATCCCACTTATATAGGCAAACTTGAAAGCGGCAAAAACAATGTTTCTGTAAAAATGCTTTTTAAAATTTCAAGAGCGCTGAAAGTTAAGCTTGCGGACATTTTCGAATTTGATAAATAAAGCTTTATACAATCTTAATTTGCATATTTTTGATTTATATAATAATATTTATCTTATTAAAAAAGAGGATTTAAAAAATGTGCGGAATAGTAGGATATTTAGGCAACAGAAAAGCGGTTGATGTTTTGTTAAACGGTTTATCACACCTTGAATACAGGGGGTATGATTCTGCCGGCGTTGCGCTTTTTTGTAATGATAAAATTGAAGTTTTTAAAGCAAGCGGCAAGCTTAATAATTTAAAAGAAATATTAAAAAACGAACTTTGCGCAAATATTGCAAATGTCGGCATAGGGCATATACGCTGGGCAACTCACGGGCTCCCCACTACGCAAAATGCCCATCCGCATACCTGTAATTGCGGCAATTTGGTGCTTGTTCATAACGGTATTATTGAAAATTACCAGGAATTAAAAGAAGATTTGGCAATTGCGGGGTGCACGTTTACAACCCAAACCGACACCGAAGTTGTGGCACATTTGGTGGCATTTGAATTTGCAAAAACCAAAAATCTTGTTAAAGCAGTGCAAAGTGCAGCTAAAAAGGTTAAAGGCGCTTATGCAATTTGTGTTATGCACAAAGAAGATAAAGGCGAAATTGTTTGTGCCAGAAAGAATGCACCGCTCTTAATCGGGGTGGGTGATGGCGAAAATTTTATTGCAAGCGATATCCCTGCCATTATTGATTACACCAAGAAAGCCATTTATTTGACCGATAATGAAGTTGCAAGCGTTAAAGTAGATGAAATCAAAATTTTTGATGAAAACGGCAATTTG
Source organism: uncultured Gammaproteobacteria bacterium (assembly GCA_964470205.1). GTDB lineage: Bacteria > Cyanobacteriota > Vampirovibrionia > Gastranaerophilales > Gastranaerophilaceae > CAYYBA01. The sequence continues at coordinate 7,225 of CAYYBA010000003.1, forward strand.
CAAGCGAATAAGATAGAACATCTGCCTTTTGAATCTGTTTCGCTTTCAAAAATGGGCTATAAACACTTTATGCTTAAAGAAATCCATGAACAGGGCGATGTTGTAAGAAATATTTTAAGCGGAAGGCTGCTGGATGCAGACAGAAAAATTGTTCTTGATGATGTTAAACTTTCGGGCGATGAACTTAAAAAAATTAACCGCATTCAAATTATAGCCTGTGGAACATCATTGCATGCGGGGCTTGTGGGCAAATACGTGATTGAAGAATTGACAGACATCCCTGTTGATGTTGAAGCGTCAAGCGAATATATTTACAGAAAAACCATAGCGGATAAAAACACACTTGTAATAGGCATTTCGCAATCAGGCGAAACAGCAGATACAATTAGTGCCATAAAACAGGTAAAAGAGCAAAACTCCCATGTGCTTATTATTACAAACCGTCCAGATAGCACAATGGCGCGGCTTGCAGACAGCTTATTTTCAATTAATGCGGGGATAGAGGTATCAGTTGCCGCCACAAAATCTTATATGGCGCAGCTTTTGGCGGTTTATCTGCTTGCAATTTATTTAGAAGAGAACACAAAAAAACAAGATATGTCAGAGCTTAAAAAAGAGCTTTTGCAGCTGCCTTCTAAAATTGAAATGATTTTAAACGACACAAAGGCAATTGAAAAAATTGCCCGCAAATATTCAAACTTTAAGAATTTCATTTTTATAGCGCGCGGAATTAATTACCCAAGCGCTCTTGAGGGGGCATTAAAACTTAAAGAAATAAGCTATATTAACGCAACCGGATATCCTGCAGGCGAATTAAAACACGGACCGATTGCTATGCTTGATAATTCTATGCCGGTTCTGGCAATTTTGAATAAAGGTATTGTGTATGACAAGGTTTTATCCAACTGCCAGGAAGCGCATGCCCGCCAGGCAAGGCTTATCGGGGTTGCATCTTATATGGATGATAAAAATAAAGAACTTTTTGACGATTTAATTTTAGTGCCCGAAGTGTCTGATTTTGTATCTCCCGCGCTCCATGTTGTTGTACTGCAGCTTTTGGCTTATTTTATTGCGGAATATCTGGGAAAAGACGTAGATCAGCCAAGGAATTTGGCAAAATCCGTAACGGTTGAATAGGTTACTGGTTTAAATATTTAAATGTGCAGCTCCAAAAGTTGCCGAATTTTCCGTCCTTTTGTACGGTAATTCCGAATATGTCTTTGCAAATTGTGTTGGGTTTTTTAAATCCGTTTTTTATTCAAAGCGTCATCCTTAATCGTATAATAATTTATTATACACCAAGATGAATTTTATTACAGTATTTTTGCTTATAATACAATAAAAACCACCTCGTTTGAGGCGGTTTTTTAAAATTTTATGCAATTGTGCTACTTTTAAATGTAATGCAGCCTATCCTTGTCTTTTTTGGAAGCAGTCCTTACAATAAATTTCTTTTCCTGAAATCGGTTTGAAAGGAACTTTTGTTACTGCCCCGCATTCGGAACATGTAGCATCATAAAGTTTTCTTCTGTTTTTTTGTCTGCGCATTTGGCGGCAGTCGGGACATCTTTTTGGCTTATTAACTAAGCCTTTTTCTGCATAGAACTCTTGTTCTCCGGTTGTAAAAGTAAATTCTTTTCCGCAATCCTCGCAGATTAGGGTTTCATCTTGGTACATTGGGCTTTCTCCTATTTTTGTAAACTCTCAAGCCATGTAAGCTTAAGTCAATAACATTGTAAAGCTTTTTTAAAAAATATGCAAGCTTTTATTTATATTACTTAATATTTTAGACTTTAAACCCTTTTTGCTTCAGCCCTGCTTTAATTAATTCTACAAAAAGCGGATGAGGATTTTCGGGGCGCGACTTAAATTCCGGATGGAATTGACAGGCAACGTGCCAATCATTTTTGGGATATTCAATCATCTCAACTAAAAGCCCGTCAGGGGATGTTCCGCAAATTATAAGCCCGCTGTCTTCAAGCATTTTTTTGTATTCATTGTTGACTTCATATCTGTGGCGGTGGCGCTCCATTATTGATTTTTCACCGTATGCAGCACGCGCTTTAGTGCCTGGCTTAAGAACACATTCATATTGTCCCAACCGCATTGTGGCACCGTAGCCTGCGACAGATTTTTGTTCTTCCATTAAATCAACAACCGGATGCGGCGTGCCTTCATTAAATTCTGTACTATTAGCATTCTCTAAGCCTGCAACATTCCTGGCGTATTCAATAACCGCACACTGCAAGCCCAAACATAGCCCCAAAAAAGGCAAATTGTTTTCACGGGCATATTTTATAACATTTAATTTGCCCTCAATTCCCCTGACTCCGAAACCGCCCGGAACTACAAGCGCATCAATATCTTTAAGCACTTCTTTTACTTTTTCGTCATCAATGCAGTTATCAGATACAATCCATTTTATGTTGACCTTAGCGTTTTGCGAATAGCCTGCGTGCTTTAAAGATTCTACAACCGAAATATAAGCATCATTTAATTCTGTATATTTTCCCGCAAGCGCTACGTTTATTTCACGTTTGGGGTGTTTGATTTTATCAATTAATTTTTTCCAATTATCTAAGTTGGGACGTTTTTGCGCCATTCCCAATTTTTTAAGAATAACATTTGCAAGGTTTTGCTCTTCCAGTGCAAGCGGAACTTCATAAATTGTGGACATATCACGGCATTCAATAACGCAATCTTTTTGAACCGAACAGAAAAGCGCCAGTTTTTCTTTTTCATTTTTCAGAATTTCTTTTTGTGTTCTGCAAACAAGAATTTCAGGCTGTATGCCCAAACTTCTTAAAGTGTTTACACTGTGCTGCGAAGGCTTTGTTTTAAGTTCGCCCGATGTAGGCAAATACGGCAAAAGCGTTACGTGGATTGATAATGTCTTGTCATAACCTTCTTCTGTTCTAAATTGACGGATTGCTTCAATAAAAGGCAAGCCTTCAATGTCGCCTATAGTGCCCCCGACTTCTGCTATTAAAAAATCAGGTTCAAACTGCTTAGCTGCTTTTTGAAGCCTTGATTTAATTTCATTTGTAATATGAGGAATAGTTTGAACCGTAGCGCCAAGGTATTCGCCCTTTCGCTCCTTATTTATGACAGTCTGATACACGCTTCCCGATGTTACGTTGTTAATTTGTCCTAAAGCCGTATCCGTAAACCTTTCGTAATGCCCAAGGTCTAAATCTGTTTCGGCTCCGTCATCCGTTACAAAAACTTCACCATGCTGAAACGGGCTCATAGTACCCGGATCAACGTTTATATAAGGATCAAATTTTTGTATAGCAACCTTATAGCCGCGCGAGCGCAAAAGCTTTCCTAAACTTGCCGCGACAATGCCTTTCCCCAGTGAACTTACAACACCGCCTGTAATAAAAATATATTTTGTCATATCTCCTCGCCTAATTTATCTTCGGTACTTTAAAAAAATCGCCTTCAACATCCGGCGCATTTTGCATTAATTCTTCTTTTGTCTGTTCGTATTCTTCAACATCCTCTCTCATTACGTTTGAAAAATCAATCGGCTGGCTCATCGGCTCAAGATTGGATGTATCAACTTCATTCATCTGTTCAACATATTTTAAAATGTCGCCCAATTGTTTTGAAAACTTAACTTTTTCTTCTTCGCTCAGTTCCAATCTTGCCAATTTTGCGACATGTTCTACATCTTTAATGGTTATCATTACTGTTCCCCTTCAAACAAAAATATAGCAAAAAAAAAGAGCATGCGCAAATTGTTTATAGAAATGTTGCAAAGATTATAATAGATTGTTATAATTAAGCTGTGAAAAAATATAATGTACTGATAGTTGAAGACCATGCCCTAACCAGATTTGCCCTTATGACGTCATTAAGGGAGCAAAATTTTGTTGATAAAATTTTCGAAAGTCCTGATGCGGCACATGCTTATGACATTTTAAATAAAAATAATATTCATATTGTTTTAATGGATTTAGGCTTGCCCGGTATTAACGGTGTGCAGGCAACAAAAGAAATTAAAAGGCTTCATAAGAAAGCTAAAATTATTGTGATAACATCGCACAATGAAGAAGCCGAAGTGCGCGAATGCCTAAATGCGGGTATTAACGCATATTGTTCAAAAGACATAAAGCCCGATAAGCTTATAGAACTTATTAAAGATGTTTTAAACGGCTGCATGTGGTTTGATTCGGGAATTTCCGAATATATTTTAAACGCTGCAAGAAATATTAAGCCTGTTGCACAAAGTACAAAAAACAATTACAATTTAACTCAAAAAGAAAAAAAAGTTCTGGAACTTATAAAAAACGGCAATACAAACAATGAAATTGCAAGGAAGCTGAATATTTCAATAAATACCGCAAAAGTTCATGTTTGTTCAATTTTGCAAAAATTGGAAGTAGACGATAGAACACAAGCTGCAATAAAGGCTATAAACAGTAATATAGAGTGATATCATGTCAGGTTTAGCAAAAATTTTAATAATTGACGACAATCCGAAATTAATGGCGGACGCTCTTCCCATGTATGGATATGAAGTTGAATGTGCCCAGGACGGGCTTGTTGCGATGAAAATGCTAAACGGAGAAAAACCGGACTATGATTTGATTTTGCTCGATATCAAAATGCCCAATATGGACGGCTGGCAAACCCTGAAACACATAAGGGCTAGCAAAAAATATAAAACAATTCCTATTATCCTGTTGACATCAGTTGATAGTGACGCTAAAATTATTTCAGGATTAAAATGCGGTGCTGATGATTACATTACAAAGCCGTGTATCCTGCCCAACCTTTTGGCGCGAATTGAGGCACTTTTAAGACGCACCAACTGGGAGATGGAAAAGATAAAGACAGATACCCTTCCTTTCGTATCAGATAAACCCATAGTTGATTTGACACAAAGAGAGCAAGAGATTCTGTCTTATGTTGCGAAAGGTGCGTCAAACGCGCAAATTGCTCAAAAGCTTTTTGTTAAAGATACAACAATTAAGACACATTTAAACAATATATACAAAAAGCTTAATGTAGCAAGCCGTGTGCAGGCAACACTTTTGGCAATGCAAATGGATTTATTGTAATATTGTAGTTGAAATGAAAGATGACAAAAATGGCAAAATTAAAAGACGAATTAGTAAAATTAATTTTAGAAGACAAAGAAGAATTTAAAAAAGCAAAAACCGGCATGTTGGATTTAAGCGAATGCGAATTAAGCGTTCAAGACATTCATCATATAGATTTATCCAATATAGATTTTTCGGGCGCAAGTTTTTCCGAATCAAACTTGTCAAATGTAAATTTGGCAAATTGCGACTTAACGGGAGCTGATTTTTCAAGAGCAACAATTTCTGAATGTGATTTTTCCCAATCAATTTTAAATAATGCAGATTTTAGCTATGCAACAGTATCTTTTTGTAACTTTAATGAAGCGGATATGGCAGGCTGTGTGTTTAACGAAGCAGATTTAACGGATAGTGATTTATCTTCAAGCGAAAATTTAAGCGCATGCCGTTTTGATGACGGGACAATTTGGCCGGATGCCGAAAAATTGCCCGAAGAATTCGACAGCAAGTACGATTATGATTTATCTTCGCTGCAAGATGATGAAGAACAAGCGCCTGACGAATATGAATATTAGCTAAAGCCTTGTACTGCAGGCTTTTTACCATGGGGTTGCTTTTTGTTATGTTTATCCTATAATTGTAACATAGGGTTTATTTACATGTACTAACTAAAAAATAGAAAGGTAAAATTTTACCCTGAAACCCACAAGAGGATAATATTATGATAAAAAAGCTAATCAGAAGTTTGCTTGTGTGCCTATTTCTAGCCTGTTTCGGTTTTATAGCCGCTCCAGCGCAAGCGTCGCAACAGAAGGTTAAAAGCGATATTGTTCAAACAGCTCTTAAAATGGGTGTAGATCCTTATATAGTTTTAAGTATCGCAAAATTAGAATCAAATTTTGAACACAGAAAACAAAATTCAAGCGGGGCTGTAGGCGTGTTCCAATTAATGCCAACAACTGCAAGAAAATTGGGTGTAAATCCTTATTCTCAATCTGATAATATTAAGGGCGGGGTTATGTACTATCAAATGATGTACAAGAAATTCGGCTCAACAGATTTAGCTCTTGCCGCTTATAATGCAGGGCCCGGGAATGTTCAAAAATACAAAGGTGTTCCTCCGTTTAAAGAAACAAAAAGGTTCATCAACAAAATTAAAAAAGAATATAACACAATGAAAGCAGAGCCTTTGGATAAATACATGCCTGCGCCAAAAAAGCTTGAAACAGAGCAAGAGGAAGCAATTTAGCGGTGAAATTAATAGATATTCACACACACGGCGGGTTTGGAATTAATTTTAATGCGGCATCTGTTGAGGATATCCACCTTTATGCAGCAAAGATTAAAAGCAGAGGTATTGTTGCTTTCTGCCCTACTTTAGCTACGGATTCGGTTGAAAATCTTAAAAAACAGATAGAAATTATAAATGAAGCCAAAAATAAGCAAAGTAAAGATGAAGCAAAAATTTTAGGAATACACCTTGAAGCTTTATTTTTAAACCCCGAAAAATGCGGAATCCACAATAGCGACTTTTTTTTGCCCCCCACAATAGAAAACTTTAAAAAACTGGGGTTAGGCGCGCTTGAGGGTGTTAAAATTGTAACTCTGGCGCCCGAATTGGATGAAGGGCTTATTGAATATCTAAATTCAAAAAATATTCTGGTGCACGCAGGGCACACCAATGCCGAAAATATGTACGGTACAAAAGCTACAACGCACCATTTTAACGCCATGCCCGAACTTCATCACAGGAAGGATTCCATAACGCTTGCAGCCATTAACGATGAGAGTGCTTATTGCGAGATTATAGGTGATTTGACACATGTTTGTTTTGATATGTTACAGCTCTTTTTCCGTGCAAAAAACAAGGATAAAATAATTTTAATAAGCGATAACTTGCCCCTTGCAGGGTTTGAAGGCGATAGTGTTGAATTTTGCGCAAAAACAATTTATAAAGACGGCAAAGATGAAAAAGGCTCTATCGCAGGCTCTGTGATGTTTTTAGATGATATAGCAAAACTTTTGGTTGAAAAGAATTTGTTAAGTGAAAAAGAAGTTCAAAAAATGGTTTGGGATAATCCATTAAAACATTTAGGGCTAAAAATGCTTTAAAATCAAGTTTTTTTTATGATAGAGATATTATAACCCATAGCATTTAGCAGAAATTCCGCCTCATCATAGCGCAATGTGTTTTTGCGAAGTTTTTGAGACAGATCACCTACCGTATATTCGCGCCCGCCCATCGAGGTTGCAAGACGTGCGAGCTCTGTGAGCGTCATTTTTTCTTTGACAAGCAAAATTCTTATTGTTTCCGATATTGCCATTTGTACCTCTCTTATGCTATTCTATATTTTTATAGATAAAATTGACACTGTTTGTATAATTTGATATAATTAAGCATAAAAATATAGTTAAATATGTTATAAAAGTTAATAGAGCGGAGAATAATATGAAGAACAATGCTTTCACCCTTGCAGAAGTTTTAATTACCCTTGCAATAATAGGTGTTGTAGCGGCACTCACAATTCCCTCTGTTGTTAAAAAGTATAAAGATACACAGACAATAGCGCAACTTAAAAAAATCTATGCAACACTATCTGGGGCAACAAGTATGGTAACAGCACAGTATGGCTCTATTGAAGGTTTAGATTTTAAAGACGGCACAGCAGATGATATGGAGAACATTTTTTTAGCATATAAACCGCATTTACATATGGTAAAATTCTGTAAAAACACTGCAGGGTGCTGGACAACAAAACAGACAAAAACGCTTAGCGGCGGAGACCCCGGGAATACTCCGGCAGGGCTTGGCGGGGGTATTTACACTTTTGTGTTAAATAATGGCATGAAAGTAAATATGGATATGTGGGGAGATGCAAATGCCCCAACTAATTTTGGCGTAACAACCAAAATGCCCGCCCTTTTAATGTTCACGGTAGATTTAAATGGAGATAAAGACCCTAATATTCTTGGCAGAGATGTTTTTGCATTTGCGCTTACCGAAAAAGGCATGGTACCTGCTGGTTTTGCCAACAATTCTGCTCGTTGCAGAACAACATCAACAGGCTGGGATTGTGCTGCAAAAGTTTTAAAAGAAAACGCGATAAACTATTAATCAATAATGATAAATAGCCTCATTGCACCTTAAAACTTGCCATGTAGTTTTGTAACTTGTATAATATAGAATATGGATACAAAAATTGATGTTATTGTTATAGGGGCGGGGCCTTGCGGCATTGCAAGCGCGCTTACAATTGCGCGCAGCGGATATAAGGTTGTGGTGCTTGATCGCGGACGTAATTGGGGCAGCAAAAATATGTTCGGTGGCGCTGTTTATTTAAAATCCATTCAGGATTTGTTCCCGAATTCCTGGGAAGAAGCGCCGTATGAAAGATTTTTAACCCACCACAGCTGGCAGCTTTTAACATCAGACGCAGCAACCGCTATTTCTCACCAGTGCAGCGAAAACCCTACAAGCGCCACGGTTTTTCGCCCTAAATTTGACAATTGGATGGTGGAGAGTGCTAAAAAAGAAGGAGTATATTTTGCGCCTTCAACGGTTGTAAGGAAAATAATACTGGAAAAAGGCAAAGTCATCGGCGTTAAAACAGATTTAGAAGAATTTTATGCACCCGTAACAATTGTTGCAGAAGGCGCCAATACGCTTTTGAGTGAAAGCATAGGGCTTATAAAGAAGTGTAAACCAAAAGATATGATTTTGGGTATTAAAGAAATTATAAAACTTCCCAAAGAAGACATTGAATCACGTTTTAATCTTGAGGAAAATAACGGCGCCGGTTTTGAATTCTTCGGCGGTTTGGGCGGAGATATTTTAGCGCTCGGGTTTTTATACACTTTTAAAAACCATATAAGTATAGGGCTCGGCGTTTCTCTTGAAGATTTAAAGAACAAGGATTTAACGCCTTACGAACTTCTGGAAGAATTAAAAGAACATAAAACCGTGAAAAATTTAATTAAAGGCGGGGAAATAGAAGAATACAGCGCGCATTTGATACCTGATGCCGGTTATAATGCCGTGCATCAGCTCTATTCGGATGGTGTTATGTTAGCGGGCGATTGTTGTTGTTTTGTAAACCCTGTGCATTTTGAAGGCACTAATTTAGCTATATACAGCGGAATTTATGCAGGCGAAACCGCAATTGAGGCGATAAAAAAGAAAGATTACAGCAAAAAAGTTTTGAAGTTGTATAAAAACAAACTCGACAAAAGCTTTGTTATGCAAGACTTAAAAAGCTATAAAAATGTTATGAATGTTGCATATAAAATGAAAGGTTCAATTTTTGATTTTTATCCGAAAATGATGCATGAATTTTTTGTTGCATTTTTAAGCGCAAATTCTGTGCCCAAAAAACTTTTGTATCGGAAATTTATTAAAACTTTCTTGTTTTCAAGGAAACCGGCCAATCTGTTCTCAGATTTTTACCAACTTGCCAAAACCGCTATTGAGGTGATAAAATGAAAAAAGATAGATCATTGATAGAGAATAAATTATCCACACTTAAATATTATTCTGATAAAGATCCGCATTTAAAAGTAAATCAGGAAATATGCGCCAAGTGTGAGCATAAGTGTTGTACTTTTATATGCCCTGCAAATGTCTATGAATATGATGAAGAAAATGGTATAATAAAAGTTGAGCATGAGAATTGTCTTGAATGCGGAGCATGCCGATACGCATGCGAGAAAAACGCAATCGAATGGCAATATCCCAAAGCATCTTGCGGTGTTTTGTACAAATTCAGTTAATATTAAAGGAGAAAATAATGAACAAGTATTACTCACGTTGGTATGATAAAGACCCTGTTCTGTCAATGTCCATGCGTACTCTCTCAACTTCTGACGATTCCAAACAAATTGCTGTCGCGCTCAATTTAATTAAAATTATTATCGAACATAACATTAAAGCACACGAATATGAAAATGTCGAAGACATAGTTGAAGCAGTTGAAGACGGCATAATACAGCGCGGAAGCTGCAGATGGTACGATTTAGATTCAACTGTGAGAACAGCTATTCAAATGCTTGAAAAATGTTCGCCTGAAACAAAACAAAAAGTGGCGCTTGATATGGCTCAGCTTGTTATTGAAAGAATTATTCAAGATAGCGATGATGACGAGATAGATGTTAAAAGCCATCTGAATATTGATACAAAGGACTTAAGCGATACGGATGATGACGAGATAGTAATTGATTTAGATGCAATTGCAGCAAACCAATTACTTGTAGACACCGAAGATGAATGATGTTGAAAGGTTTGAAAATTTAAAAGAAATTATTGAAAAGGACCCTGTAAATTTTCAGGCGCGCCGTGAACTTGCGGTTTTATGCCTTGATTTGGGGTTTGAACAAATGGCGCTCAAGCATTTGGATTATCTGGTGCAGGTTTTTCCCAATGACCCGAATTTGCATTTCAATATAGGAATTTGCTGGGAAAAACTAAAACGTCCCAAATTCGCCTTAAATGCTTATGAAAGAGCAGTTTCCCTTAAAGATGACGACCCTGATTATTTATACAATTTGGCATTAACTATGGAAGAAGTTGGCATGGACGATGAAGCTATGGCAAAATTTAAAAAAGTTGTTATGCTCGAAAAAGATGATGCCAATTCATTTTTTTGTATAGGCTCTATTTATTCCAAAAAAAATGACAGTGAAAATGCGGTTAAATGCTTTAAAAAAGCAATAGTTTTAAATTACAGCGATTATTTTGCGCATTTTTATTTAGCGCAGGAATACAAAAAAATGGGTAAAATTGACCTTGCAAAAGAAGAGTATAAAAAGGTTATAGAGCTTTCATCAGATTACTCCTGGGCTTATTTTAACCTCGGGCAAATTTTATGGGAAGAAGGAGATATCGAAAGCGCCATCTTTATGCTTTATAAAACAATTGAGAGGAATAAAAATGATATTGAAGCATATAAACTTTTAATAAAAATACTTTTAAAGGAAGAGAAATTAAAAGATGCGCTAAACCTTGCACTAAATGCCGTTAAAACCTTTAAAGATAACGGTGATATTTTTTATCTTTTAGCAAAAGCTTATGAAAAACTCGGGGAAGAAGAAAATTACAGGGAAAATCTGCGCTTTGCGCTTGATAATTATAAAACGCTTAATTTCAACCCCAAAGCCGTAAAAGGGGAGCTTAAAGGTGAAAAATAGTGCAAAATACTATGTAGCATTGAGCCATATGCTCAATATCTCACCGCTTTTCAAAACCGCACTTCTTGAATTTTTTGATTTTGACGCACATAGGGCGTGGCGCACCACAAAAGATGATTTAAAACAATTTGCGCTTCAGCACCCTGAAATCCCCGTACCAAGGAATTTTTTATATCAAAGAAACTCTATAGAGCCTGAGGATGCCTATAATGACGCCCTAAAAAGCGGGATAAAATTTATAACTTGCGAAGATAATAATTATCCGAACCTCTTAAAACAAATTCCGGATTACCCCCTTATGCTTTACTATAAAGGAGATTTGGAGCGTATAAATTTTGATTCCACCCTTGCAATAGTAGGGTCAAGACGTGCTTCAGAAAACGCCAAATTGGCACTTTTAAAAATAATAACTCAAATGAAAAACTTACCCGTTACAATAGTGTCGGGTCTGGCTTACGGAATTGACGCTGCAGCACACAGAGGTGCGATTGAAAATAATATCACAACAATAGGAGTTATTGCTTCCGGGTTTAATTATATTTACCCCACATCAAATAGAGATTTATACAAAAAAATTGAAGAAAAATGGGGCGTTATTTTTAGCGAATATCCTGCTGCAACCGCTCCTTTGCCTAAAAATTTTCCGCAGCGAAACAGAATTGTAACAGGTTTAAGCTGTGGCACACTTGTTGCAGAGGCTGCTTTAAAAAGCGGTGCTTTAATAAGTGCCAATTTGACGCTTGAACAAGGCAGGGAATTAATGTGCATGCCGGGGCTCATCTCAAACCCGAATACCGAAGGCATTTACAAACTTGTAAAACAGGGTGCGCCAATTATCACCTGTGCTGATGATATTTTTGAAATTTTAGGGTGGAAATTTGAAGTTAGTGAAGAAAAAATTAATTTAACGGGTGAAGAAAAAAATGTTTTTGATATAATATCTCTTGAGCCCGTATCATTTGAAAAGATTCAAATAAAAATCTCTGATTTAGATACCTCAAAATTAATGATTATTTTAACAGGATTAGAATTAAAAGGGCTTGTTAAACAAGTAAATGGAAATTATTCAAGGACATAGTAAGGCAGTAAAATGGCAAAAGAAAAAGCGCTTGTGATTGTAGAATCACCTGCAAAATCTAAAACAATTAAAAAGATTTTGGGCGAAAACTATACAATAGAAGCAAGTTATGGTCATATCAGGGATTTGCCCAAAAAAGAACTGGGTTTTGACATTGAAAATGATTTCAAACCTGTTTTTGCCGTTATTCCGGAAAAAAAGAAGGTTGTGGACGCCCTTAATAAAGCGGCTCAAAAATCAGACAAAATTTATCTGGCATCCGACCCTGACCGCGAAGGTGAAGCCATAGCCTGGCATGTGAGGGAAGTTTTAAAAGTGCCGGATGAGAAAATTTATCGTATTGTGTTTAACGAAATAACCCCAAAGGCCGTAAAAGATGCCATAGAGCACTCGCGCCCCATTGATATCAATTTGGTGCAAGCCCAGCAAACAAGGCAGATTTTGGATAAACTTGTAGGCTTTAAAATAAGCCCGATTTTATGGGAAAAAATGAAAAACTATCGCCTTTCTGCTGGCAGGGTGCAGAGCGTGGCGCTTCGCATGATATGCGAGAGGGAAGATGAAATTGAAGCGTTTGTTCCCGTTGAATATTGGAGCGTTACAGCGCTTTTATCCAAAAATAATTTTGATTTTGAAGCGCAGCTGGCGCGCTATAAAAACGATAATGATAAAGATGCCAAAATTGAAATACACAACAAACTTGAGGTTGATAAAATTTTGCGCGAACTTGAAGGCGCTAAATATAAGGTAGCTAAAATTACTCCGCGCGACACTACACGCAAGCCACAAGCACCCTTTATAACATCAACCCTTCAAAGAGAAGCTTCAAGCAAGCTGGGCTACGGGGTTTCTAAAACCATGCAGGTGGCGCAAAAATTATATGAAGGCATTGAATTAGGCGAATTGGGCTCTGTCGGGCTTATTACCTATATGAGAACGGATTCGACAAGAATATCGGATGATGCGGCAGGGGACGCCAAGGAATTTATAACATACAATTACGGGGATAAATATTATCCGGAAACTCCCAATATTTACGCTAAAAAAGGCAAAAACGTTCAAGATGCGCATGAGGCCGTTCGGCCTTCTTATGTTGAAAAAACGCCTGAGAGCATTAAAAAATATTTAACATCAGAACAATACAGGCTCTATAAGCTTATCTGGTCACGCTTTGTAGCATCACAAATGTCAAGCGCCAGCGTGAAAAATTTAACGGTTGATATTGAAGCAAAAGACTATATTTTTAAGGTAGGGTCTTCAAAAGTAATATTTGACGGCTTTTTAAAGGTTTATAAGGATGATGAGGAAGAGGAAATCCAAAAATTCCCCAACCTTGAAGTCGGCGACATTTTGGATTTAAAGAAGTTATCATCCGAACAGCATTTCACCCAGCCCCCGCCGAGATTTTCAGAGGCGAGCCTTGTAAAAGCGCTTGAAGAGTATGGCATTGGCCGCCCTTCAACATATGCCCCTATTATTACCAAAATACAGCAGCGATGTTATGTCGAAAAGCTTGCAAAAGCCCTAAAACCGACACTTTTGGGCAGAACAATAAGCGTGCAGCTGGTTGAGCATTTTAAAGAAATTATGGACTATAAATTTACAGCCTCAATGGAATTAAAACTTGATGATATAGCGGAAGATAAGGCAAATCCCTCTAAGGTATTGCATGATTTTTATACGCCTTTTTCTAAAACCTTAACGGACGCTAAAAATAATATGGGCAGGGTTCTGATTGAATCTGACACAAAATGCCCGAATTGCGGAGCTACAATGATTGTCAAAACAAGCCGTTTTGGCAAACAGTTTTTGGGCTGCCCCAGATATCCGGAATGCAAAACCATTCTCCCGCTTGCAGAGGGATCATCTGAACCTGTGGCGGATGAAGCCAGTGACGAAAAATGTGAAAAATGCGGCAGCGATATGGTTATTAAAACGGGTCCTTACGGAAAATATTTGCAATGTACAAATGGTGAATGCAAAGCGCGCAAAAAAATTGTGGTATCAACAGGCGTTAAGTGCCCAAAATGTGCTAAAGAGGGCAGGGACGGCGAATTGATAGAGAGAAAATCACGCTACGGCAAGCTTTTTTACGGATGTTCCAAATATCCTGACTGTGATTTTGTTGTTTGGGCAAAACCTACGGGCGAAATTTGCCCTGAATGCGGAAGTTTGCTTGTTGCAAAATATTTAAAACGCGGCAACAGAATTGCATGTTCTAACAAGGATTGCAAATTTTCAAAACCAATGCCCGATGAGGAGTAGAATATGAGGTATAAATTCGGTATAATCGGATACCCTTTATCACATTCTCTTTCAAGTGTTATACAGAAGGCAGCGCTTAATTCTTGTAACCTTGAGGGTACTTACGATGTTTTAGAAACAAAACCCGAAGAATTAATTTCAACAATTAAAATGCTTAAAACCCAAGATTACCACGGGTTTAATGTTACAATTCCTCACAAAACCGCAACAACGCTTTTCTTAAGCCAGTTTGATGAATATGCAAATTTATCGGGCGCAGTTAATACTGTTAAAATTTTGGATGATAAAACACTCCATGGCTATAATACCGATGTTTACGGCTTTATCCACTCACTGCCCAAAGAGTTTAATTTAGAAGGCGAACACGCTGCGGTATTGGGAACAGGCGGGGCTGCAAGGGCTGTTGTAACGGCACTTGTAAGCTTAAAAGTAAAGAGTGTCACGCTTTTTACAAGGAATGTAGCAAATTCACATGAAATAGTTCAAGGGTTCAGGCAAAAATTTGAAGGTGTTGAGATAAAATTGTCACAAAACGAGCTTTTAAATTCATTAGATGAATTTAAAATTTTAGTGAATACCACACCTTTGGGTATGAAAAATTTTGCCACAGGGGTATCGCCTTTAAGTGATAGTATTGTAAAAACCTTAAGAGGTGAGGGGCTTATTTATGATATAGTTTATAACCCCACAAAAACAAGGCTTATAGAACAAGCGCAAGAGTTCGGGAAACTTTATGTAGGCGGAGCCGATATGCTTGTCTACCAAGGGGCAAGAGCTTTTGAAATATGGACAGGCATCTCACCTGATATCAGGGTAATGAAAATAGCACTGCTTGAGAATTTAGTTTAATTAACCCAGGGGTAATCATCCCTAATCTGCCAGCCGTCTCGCATAATTAATTCGGTACAAGCAAAATCAACGTTTATCATCTCTTTACATTCTGTTATCAAAGTGCTGCGGTCTTTATTTTTTACAGCTGGCTTTCCAAAGGAATCATTATTTTTTGAAAAAATAGCAAAAAACGTATCCTGCCCAACCCTGTTTGGTTTTTTATCACCGTTTATATCTATTGCAACACCACCCAGAGGGTTACTTGCAGTGTTTACAAGAAAAACCCACATAAGCGTACCATCCGTTAAAAGAAAATTGGGGTGGTTCCGTGGCTGAAGGTATGTGTTGACATTGGCGCTATAGTTCGGATAATGCCTGTTAAGAACACTTACATTTGCTGACGCCGGGGTTTTTGCAGTTGATTTTTTTTGAATTTTTAAGTATGGCAGAAAATAGTTTGTAAATTTCCATTCTTCATCATAATCAAAATTTACTGTCCCAAAATCCCAACTGTTTATCGGACCATACTCTGCCACTGCCAGATTTGAGGCATTGGCAAGAGAAGAATATGCCTTTTTAAGCCTTGTTACGGTTTCTTGTTTTTGGTAATTGCGAACAACCGTGGGGATTGTAAGAGCCGCAACAACTCCGATTATAGCAAGAGTTATAAGAACTTCGGCAAGGGTGAAGGCGAAGCTTGAGCTTAGTGCTGTGCACTTAGCGAAAGCAAGCCGACCTATGGTGTGTGAGTTGAAGTTGGGAAGGCGATAAGCCTTGCCAACGAAACGACACTGTTCCCGTCCGCCGTTGCGACGAAGCGCAAGCGCAGGAGTGGACAAATCTTTGATTTGACAGGCGGTGAATCCTCTTTGTTTAAATAAAATATTCAAAATAACATTTTTATTCTTTTTCATTTAACTGTTCTTTTAAATTCATTATATCATTTTTTTTGATTTTGTAAGCAACTTTACCAAGGGTAATCGTCTTTTATCTCCCAGCCGTCTTTTATGATAACGGCAGCACAAAATCTGCCATTACCTTTTTTAGAGCAAGAAGATGCATCACTTTCGCTTAGAAGAGAAACTCTTGCGTAATCATATCCTGGAGGCATAAACTTTCCGTTGTTTCGGTTTGTCGCAGATCCGTTAAACACGTAATATCTGAGCTCAAATATGTCCTTCCCGTAAGTATTGGGCTTTTTTTGCCCGTTTACATCGACAAGAACAATCATATATTTATATGGCAATCCATCACTACTGCCCAAGAAATTTTGTGTTGAGATAGCCACAATAGTGCCATCTGCGGTAAAAAATCTTGCAAAACTTCCGTTCAACACCCCGCTTCCGGTTTTATCCAAAGTAGTATACTCAACAGAACACTCATTACTGGTTTTAATGCCACAGTTTCTCAAGATCTTTAAGTACGGTACTAAATAAGTGTTTGAAAAGTTTACGGCACTTTCTCCGTTTTGTTGTCCTACTTCCCACCCAGAAACAGGACCTTCATCAGCAATTGCAAGATTTGTAGTATTAGCAAGTGTGCTATAGGCCTTTTTTAGTTTTGTTGCCGTTTCTTGCTTTTGATAATTGCGAACAACTGTTGGAATTGTAAGCGCTGCAACAACTCCGATTATTGCTAATGTGATTAACACTTCGGCTAAGGTAAACCCTCTTTTTTTAAATAAAATATTCAAAATAACATTTTTATTCTTTTTCATTTAACTGCTCTTTTAAATTTATTATATCATTTTTTTTGATTTTGTAAGCATTTTTACCAAGGGTAATCGTCTTTTATCTCCCACCCGTCAAGCATTATAAGCGCAGAGCAAAGATAACCAGTGCGATCTTTTCTGCATGTACCGTTACCGTTTTTTGTAATTTTATTTCTGTTCTCATAAGTCAAATCAGATGCAAAATATGCCCACTGCCCCTCAATCATACCGTGCGGAATCAATTTTTGTTTATTAAGCGGAGAAATATCATAAAAAAATAAATCTTTACCCGCCATATTGGGTTTCTTTGCCCCGTTTATATCTACGGCTATACTTGCATAATTCCCCGTTGTCCTCAGCATAAGAATTGTTCCGTCATTTAGTATAAGTTTGGGCCCGGTAAATGTAGGCCACCAGCCGCCTACATTTGAGTAATCGTCACCATTAAGAACATAGTACCTGACACCGTATGTTATCATACTTGCCGTACCAAGATATTTGGATACTTTTAAATATTTTGCAAGATAGTTATTGTAAAAATCTTCGGAATTGTTGGAATCCGAATAATCCCAGGTGCTAATGGCTCCATTTTCTGCTTCAGACATATTTATGACCTGCAGAATTTGAGTGTATGCTTTTTTAAGCTGGACTACAGTTTGCTGTTTTTGATAATTGCGAACAACCGTGGGGATTGTAAGCGCTGCAACAACACCGATTATTGCTAATGTAATTAACACTTCGGCAAGGGTGAAGCCTTTTTTTACCATACTATTCTCCTTCTTTTTATATTTTAGTTTACTTTCCATACTTTTGCAATGCTTTAAACTTTAATGCATAGGATTTTTAATAAAAACTTTACAAAATTTTGTATTTTTCAAATATATACATAGTTTTTAACTGATATTTGTTACTTATTGTATGTGTTACTTATTGTATCATAATTTTAAAATAATATCTATATGAACACAAAAATTTTAAAAAATTTTGGCGCACAGGTTAAAAAGCTAAGGTTGGAGGCAGGTTTATCGCAAGAATATTTTGCCGAAAAACTCGGAATTCACCGCACTTATGTAAGTTTTATTGAAAGGGGCGAAAGAAACCCCAGTTTAAAAATGATTTTTAAAATCTCCCGTGCACTCAAAATAAAACTTCCTAACTTATTTGAATTTGATAAATAGCTATTTTTCAAGCACACAAAGCGTTTCCACATGATAGGTATAGGGAAACATATCATAAGGCTGTACTTTTTTTACTTTAAACCCGAGTTCAGTTAAAATCTTTAAATCGCGCGCAAGGGTTTGGGGGTTGCAGGAAACATAAATAATTTTTTTCGCCGCCGCAGCTAAAATTTCAAGAACTTTTTTCTCACACCCTTTGCGCGGCGGGTCAACTACGGCGCAATCAAATATCCCCCCTTTTAAAACATCCTCCGCCTTACCTTCTAGAATTTCAAAATTTTTAATTTTGTTTAGTTTAAAATTCTCACAAGCAAATTTTATGGCATCAGTGTTTTCTTCAACAAGTGTTATACAAGAGGCCGTATCCCCTGCATAAATCCCTATTACACCTACACCGCCGTAACAATCTAAAATTTTTGCGTTGGGTTCAACGTGTTTTTTAATTTCATCAAATAATGCTTTGGCGCAGGCAGGATTTACCTGAAAAAAACTTTCTGCACCTACTTTAAATGTTTTTGAGCCTAAAATTTCTGTGTAATAATTTTGCCCTGAAATAAGTTCTGTTGTATTGCCCAAAATTTTATTTGTGTGTGATGTGTTGTAATTTATTAAACACCCGCAAACAGTAGGGAATTTGGCACACAAAGCCTCAAAAAATTTCGTGACATTGGGTCTTTTATCACAATTTAAAACTAAAATTACAAGAATTTCACCGCTTGAAGATGATTTTTTTAAAATAATATGCCTTAAAAGCCCTGTTTTTGTTTTCTCATCGTAAGCGCCCAAAACCCAATTGTTTCTTATAAATTCTACAATTTCATCAAAAGGCGATGCATTCATCTCACAGTATTTTATGTTTGTAATATCATGCGTTTTTTCTTTAAAATATCCTGCCAAAAGCCTTTTTGAATTTTTAGTTTGTGCCACAGGGTACTGCAGCTTGTGCCTGTAGCCTGCAATTTCAGGACTTTTTATAACGTCATCCACAATAATGCCAAGGGCTTCTTCTACTATCATCTTTTTTTGCTTAAGCAAAAAATCATAATCAACCTGCTGCCACATACATGCCCCGCAAGCATTGAAAAGCGCGCAGCTATGTGTTTGACGGTACTGTGACGGATTTAAAATTTCTAAAATTTCGCCCACGGCGTATGTTTTATTCACTTTTAAGATTTTAACTTTGAGCCAATCTTTAGGACAGCCGCCTGAAACAAAAACCGCAAAATTGTTAATTCGCCCCAGGGAAGAACCTCCATAGAGCAATTTTTCTATTTCTAATTCAACTATATCGCCTTTTTTAATCAATATTGAAAATACCTGCCAAAATCTACATCATCAAAAGATGTCAAAAGCCTATACACTGGGTCATCTTCATCCATTCTCTGAAAAATATAGTCGTCAAATCTCCAAAATTTAGGTTTTATGCCTATTGAGCGCACAAGCCCCGCCCCTTGTAAAATTTTTAATTTTTTTTTGGTTATATCAACATCAAGTCCAAGTTTACGCGCAAGTTCAACCGTACTCATTCCCTCTTTATGGGTACATTTTTCGGGGGTTAAAAACATTAGTTCCAAACCTACCTGTTTTAAAATCTTGTCTTCCGCATCGTAATTATAGTCATACATGGTAGCATAATATCGCAAATATATTTTATGCACATCATTTATCTCATTGATTTTACAAAGCGGTATAAAGTTTTGATGTCCGTCTGCTCCAACCTGTCAAGGCTTTTTGCAATATACTTTTTCATCTCATCAAGATTTAATTCGTGGTGTTCAAAATCAAAAAGCTCTTCTAACCCGACACCTAATGCAAGCGCTATTTCAAACAATGAACGCGAAGGAAAAACGTTGCCGCATTCAATATGGCTTATGCTTCTTTGGTCAATATTTGCAAGTTCAGACAGCTCTTCTTGCGAAAACCCTTTTTGTTTGCGGAGCTCTTTTACTCTTTTACCTAAAAGTTTTTTAATATCCTTCATTTTTCACCTTATTTTAATAGTAACGGTTATCATAACGTAATAAAAGGAAATAAATTTTGTAAATATATTGATTTTAGAAAGATAGTATAGTAAAATGAGCACATAAAAGTTTGAGAATTATCGGAAAGGTTGGTTTTGAATGATTGGAAAAGGTTTTACCGCCTGTCAAATCAAAGATTTGTCCGCTCCTTTGCTTACGCTCCGTCGCAACGGCGGCTGGGAACGGCTACGTCTTGACGGCTTTGCCAAAGCAAACCCGTCTGCGCTGCTCCTGTCAAATTTGTTTTACAAATTTGTTCGCTCGCTACGCTCGCAACGTCGCTATCGTAATGCTTCGGGCGGGCTCACCGCCCGCCCTGCGCACCGGCTACCGCATTCTCACACACCAACGGTCGGCTCATGTTCGCTAAGTGCGGTTGAACTAAGCTCAAGCTTCGCCTTCACACTTGCCGAAGTTCTTATAACCCTTGCTATTATTGGTATTGTGGCTTCCCTTACAATTCCTTCCGTTGTAAAAAATTACAAAGCCGTTCAATATGAAACAGCGCTTAAAAAAGCAGAATCAGAAATAAACAGGGCAATTTACCTTATGCGGTATGATTTAGGTGAAGATATAAAAAAATCAAATTTTCAAACGAATACATTCAAGCCGCTTTTTATGAAATATTTTAACGTTATCGAGGATTGTAATTGGTCGAATTGTTACAATAAGGCAACTCCGAAATATATGAATTATGCAAACAATGCACCTGCTACTAATACAATTTTTAGTGAAGGCAATTTTGTTGTAAAAAAGGGTATGCTTTTTATGATTGATAATGATAGCAGCGACCTTCAGGTGTCTGTTGATATAAACGGATACAAAAAAGCCCCAAACCGTTGGGGGTATGACCTTTTTACTTTTTATTTGACAGATGAAGGAAAATTTGTACCTGCCGGAGCCCCTAATACCGCCAGAACCAGTAAAAACACATACTGTTCAAAGGAAAGCACTAATGGATCTAACGGCATAGCATGTGCTTATTGGGCTCTTACGGATAAAGATTATTTTAAAAATTTACCCTAGCTTTTCAATAATCGTTTTTGCCGCTCTTTTTCCCGCACCCATTGCTTTAATTGCAGTGCTCTCGCCTAAAGGCGCAATATCGCCGCCCGCATAAATTCCATCAGATGACGTTTCACCCTCTTCATTTATCACGATATAACCGTATTTGTCCGTTGCGATATCAAGTTTTTCAGCGCGGGCAGATTTTTGTATAATAGGATTTGGCCCTGTGCCTAATGCTACAATTACGGCATCAAGCGGCATTTCAACATAGGTGCCCGTGCCCACGGGGCGTCTGCGGCCTGACCCATCGGGTTCGCCCAATTCCATAACTTCCAATTTTATGCCCGATACAAACCCGTCAGTGCCGAAAATTTCAACCGGATTGTGCAAAAATTTGAATATAATACCTTCTTCTTTTGCATGGCGAATTTCTGCCAAGCGCGCAGGGAGTTCTTCTTCTGTGCGCCTGTATATAATATAAACTTCTTTAAATCCTACACGAACAGCAACTCTTGCCGCATCCATCGCAACATTTCCGCCGCCTATAACAGCAACGCTTCCGCCGACCTTTAGGGGTGTAGGAGTTATCTTTTCATTGGCATGCATCAAATTTACACGGGTTAAAAATTCGTTTGCGCTGTAAACTCCGTTTAAATTTTCACCCTTCACATTAAGCATTTTGGGCAACCCCGCGCCCGAGCATATAAAAATAGCGCTGTATCCTTCATCCTGCAATTGTTTCAGCGTTATGGATTTTCCCACAATAACGTTTTTCTTAAATTTAACACCAATTTCTTTTAAGCTTTGAATTTCTCTATCCAAAACCTCTCTTGGCAAGCGAAAGGGCGGAATGCCGTACCTTAAAACACCTCCCAATTCATGCAGCGCTTCAAACACGGTAACATCAAAACCCGCATTTCTAAGGTCTGCAGCAGCGCTCATGCCGGCACAGCCCGAACCCACAATAGCCACCTTTTTGCCTATTTCTTTAATTTCAGCGCGTTTTGGTTTTGAACTATCACCGATATAGCGCTCCAAAGCACCTATTGCTACAGGCTTTGATTTTATTCCTAAAATACATTTGCTTTCGCACTGGCGCTCCTGCGGGCAAATTCTGCCGCAAACAGAAGGAAGCATGTTAGTGTCCCTTATAATGTCACCCGCTCCTTGCAAATCTCCTTCTTTTACCTTCATAATAAATTCAGGTATATTAACGCTCACGGGGCAGCCTTTTTTGCACATAGGATTTTTGCAGTTCAAACAGCGCGAAGCTTCAATTTTAGCCTGCTCATCCGTAAAATTTTCTTCCACCTGCTTAAAATTACTTCTTCTTTGAATACTATCTTGTTCCTTCGGTTTTTGACGTTCTGACATATATCCCTCATAATCCTCTGTTATTTTTACTCCTTTTTATTATATAATAAAAAAATGGTAATTAAAATGTTGGTTACAGATATAGACGGAACTCTTTTAAAAAATGACTGTTCTGCAGGCAAAAAAACGTTTGAGACGGTTGAAAAGATTAAAAATAAAGGGGTTAAAGTTGTTCTTGCTTCAGGCAGAATGTTTGACGGCGTTTTTCCCGTGCGTAACCAATTTAATCTTGATACACCGGTTATCTGCTATCAAGGCGCTATGGTGAGAGATGAAAACGGCACTCTGTGGCAGGCAAGTGTTGATGTTGATATGGCATGGGACGTTATAAATTTTTTAAGAAGCAAAAAAATCCACACAAACTTATACAATAATGACAAACTTTATGTTGAAGATGATAACAAAAAAATTATGGATGATTACTGCAGGGGGCGTTTTATAACATACACTCCCGTTAAATCTTTCAATGAATTAACGCTTAAGAATATCAGCAAGCTTCTTGCCGTTATATATGACGAAGATAAAATGCTTGAAATTCAAAAAGAGCTTAAGGGGCGCTATGACAGCCAATTGACAATTGTGCGCTCGCACAAATATTACTGTGAAATTACAAACACAAATGCCACAAAAGGCCATGCCGCAAAATTTTTAATGAAGCACTGGGGCATTAAAAAAGATGAAGTTATGGCTGCGGGTGATCAGGATAACGACTATGAAATGTTAAAATGCGCCGGCGTCAAAATTGCTATGCAAAATGCCAGTGCAAAATTGAAAACAATAGCAGATTACATTTGCCCTCCGGTTGATGAAGAAGGGCTTGTATGCGCTATGGAGAAATATATTTTATGAGAATAGGTATAGGATATGATATTCATAAATTAGAACACGGGCGTGAATTTATTTTGGGCGGTGTGAAAATACCGTTTGATAAAGGTTTTGCGGGGCACTCCGACGGGGATGTTTTGTTGCATGCCATAACTGATGCTATTTTAGGCGCATTGGGTGAAGATGATATAGGTACACAGTTCCCGGATAACGACCCGCAATATAAAGGAGCGAACAGCCTTAAACTTCTAGAAACAATAAAAGAAAAATCTAATTTTAAAATCATTAATTTAGATTGCAACATAATTTGTGAACAACCCAAGATGAAACCATACATTGCACAGATGAAAGAAAATATCGCGCGCGTTTTGAAGATTAGCGAAAAGCAGATAGGCATAAAGGCAAAAACAAACGAAGGGCTTGACGCCGTGGGCGAAGGCAAAGCTGTTTGCGCCCAGTGCATTGTACTTTTAGAAAGCTAATATACAAGGTCATTGAGCTCAACTTCAAAAGCTTCGGCTATTTTCATCATAACGGCAATGCTCGGGTTTACAAGCTCGTTTTCAATTTTTGTTATATATTTTTGGCTTATGCCTGAAAGTTCCGACAGCTTATCTTGCGAATACCTGTTTTTGGCTCTTAAAATTCTGATATTTTCAGCTATTTTTCTTTTCAATTTTTTTTCATCCATAATGTTATTTTAATTAAATATTGTTTTTTATTTTACTCATGATAATATGTATTTTAAGAACTATTAATAGTAAAAGACAAAAGGAAATAGGAAAAATGGGAAAGAAAATGCACGCGTTTACTCTTGCCGAAGTTCTTATAACCCTTGCAATAATAGGCGTTGTTGCAGCCCTTACTATTCCTTCCGTTGTTCACAATTATCAAAAACAAGAAACAGTGACACGCCTTAAAAAGGCGTATTCAAGTATAATACAGGCAACAAATCTTGCGGTAGCCAAATATGGAGCTACGGAAAGCTGGGAAATCCTTGATTATAAAGATACATCCAATGGCGGAACTCAAAAATTCGGCGAAAATTATTTAGTGCCTTATTTAAAATTAAAAAAAGATTGTCAAACATCAACAGCGGGGGAATGTGCCGTGAATATATATGATACCGCAGGCAATCGGCTTAGTTTTGATGCAACGTGGTCAAGGCTTCTTTTAACGGAAGGTATACTTATAGCGTATGCTACATACAGTAACAGCACCCAAAAATACGCTAATTTTTTTATAGATGTTAACGGAGGAATCAAAAAGCCGAATATCCTGGGCAAAGATGTATTTCACTATATTTATTATTTTGACGGCTACGGCTTAAAAAACGGGAAACTGTTGCCTGCTAACTACTCTTCTGACAGAACCGCTTTAAAAAGCAACTGCAAGGTAAGCACCTGGGTATCTAACACCTGTGCCGCTTTAATTATGCTTGACGGGTGGGAAATAAAGGATGATTACCCGCTGTAACATGCCTTTTGGCTCCTGTCAAATTTGTTTCACAAATTTGTCCGCTCCCTGCCCTGCGTTACGGTCGCAACGTCGCCATCGTTGTGCTGCGTTGCCGCCTGCTCACGCAGCCGTCAACATCCGCACTGGCTGCCGCATCGATTACCCGCTGTAATTATGCTATAATTTCCTTATGCAAAAATTTTTCATTAAAACTCTGGGGTGCAAGACAAACCGTATCGAAAGTGAAATTATTCGCCAAAACCTTCTTGAAGCAGGATTTTTAGCGGCATTTAAAATTGAAGACGCTGATTTCTACATTTTGAATTCTTGCACCGTAACTTCTCACACAGATAGCCAGGCGCACTACCTTTTATCTTATGCCAGGCGCAAAAACCCCGCCATAAAAACTGTTTTATGCGGCTGTATGGCACAGGTAGGATGCGCGGGTGCCGATATTATTTTAGGGAACAGCGAAAAGCTTGGAATTGCAAAACATCTTAAAAAAAGTTCTGTACAAGATATTTTTAAAGAGAACAAATTTGATTTTCACCTTATAAAAAATCCGGATATGACACGCCCCAGCATAAAAATTCAAGACGGGTGCAATAACCGCTGCGCTTATTGCATTATTCCTTATGCCAGAGGCACTTCGCGCTCTGCTAAAATTGATGATGTTATAAAACAAATTGAAATATTAGCGAAGAAAGGTACTAAAGAAATTGTTCTAACCGGCATTCATATAGGGCTTTGGGGGCAAGAATGGGGGTTTAGCCTTATTAATCTTTTAAGAGAAATTGAAAAAACCGATATTTTAAGGTATCGTCTCGGGTCTTTGTATGTGAATGAAATAACGCCCGAACTTTTGGAATTTTTAAAAAACAGTGGTAAGTTCTGTGCGCATTTTCACTTATCTTTGCAGAGTATGTGCGATAAGACGCTTGATGCAATGGGGCGAAAATACAGCTCTAAAGAAGCGCTGGCATCAATTGAAAAACTCCGCAGGGCATTTAAAATTCCGCCCTTTTTAGGGTGTGATATTATAGTCGGTTTTCCGGGTGAAAGTGACAAGGATTTTGAAACTACATATAAAAATTTAGAGCAGGCGAAGCTATCAAAAATACATGTTTTTCCCTATTCAAGAAGAAAAGGTACTGCGGCGGATAATATGGAAGGGCATGTGCAAAACAACATAAAAACATCAAGGACCAAAAAGCTTGCTGCTTTATCTGAAATGCTTTATAAAAATTTTATAGATATGAATTTAAATTTAGAGCATGAAATTTTATTTGAGAAAAAACCTGCGAATAAAAATTTAAACTGCGGGATTACAAGAAATTACATTAAGGTTTTTGTAAAGGATGGTGCGGATTTAAGGGGGGAAATCCGTATGTTGAACTTAAAAGATGTTTTTAAGATTGAAAATTCTGTATAATTTTATGTTTAAACTGTTTCCTGCCGCTTGTGTAATCATCTACAATTTGGCCCTCCCCTTGCAAAAGGTATTTATAGGTGGTAAGCCCGTCAAGCCCCACAGGGCCTCTTGCGTGGGTTTTGTTTGTTGAAATGCCCACTTCAGCGCCGAACCCGTAGCGGAAACCGTCTGAAAAGCGTGTTGAAACGTTGTGAAAAACGCCTGCACTGTCAACATTTTGCGCAAAAATTTTAGCGCGCACTCTGTCATCTGTTATAATGCAATCCGTATGCCCTGAACCCATTTTATTTATGTGCTCTATGGCTTCATCTAAAGAAGATACCTCTTTAAAAGACAGGATTTTGTCGCCGTATTCAATACTCCAATTTTGCGGTTTTTCGACTATTTCAATACCTGCTTTTGTTAAATCATCCTTAAGTTCTTTCAAATGCTTGAAATCTTTATGCACAAGAAGAGTCTCAACAGAGTTACAGGCGCTTGGGTATTGAGTTTTGGAATCTATAATAATTTTAAGCGCTGTATCGTAATGTGCAGTTTTATCGGCAAATATATGGCAGATACCGCTTGAATGCCCTAAAACAGGAATTTTGGTATTTTCCTGAATATATTTTACAAGCTTATTTGAGCCGCGCGGAATAATCAAGTTAATATATTTATCCGCTTCAAGCATTTGGTTAACGTCTTCTCTTGAAAATATTAAATTTATAACATTTTGAGGGAAGTCTTTAAATTGCGCAATTGTTTCTTTAATAATTTTAAAAAGTGTCTCATTTGTGTTTTGCGCTTCAGAGCCGCCTTTTAAAATAACACAGTTGCCGCTTTTAATTGCAAGGGAAGAAATTTGCACAATAACATCCGGGCGTGCCTCAAAAATAACGCCGATAACGCCAATCGGGCATGAAATTTTTGTTAAAATTAAGCCTTCATCAAGCTGTTTTCGCCAAAAAACTTTATTAACGGGATCTTCAAGGTCTTTAACATCCAAAACCCCTTTTATCATATCGCGGATTTTGTTATTATCAAGTTTCAACCTGTCAAATGTCGGTTTGTTGATTTCGCCTTTATCAAGGAGTTTTTGTGCAGCTTCAAGGTCAAGTTCATTTGCACTCATAATTTCGGGTATTTTAGTGCTTAAATTGTGTACAATTGCTTCAAGCACATCATTTTTTATTTTGGTTGTTAAAGACATCATTTGAATTGATGCCGTTTTTGCCGTTTTTGCAATTTCAATAACATTTTTCATAACAACACTAAATTATCCTTATAAATTATATCATCGCTGATTTTATGCCCCAAAAT
>CAYYBA010000003.1:34945-40800 GCA_964470205.1 uncultured Gammaproteobacteria bacterium
AAAATCTGTTCAATTTTGTCAGAATGTATGCCCATAATTTTTTTAATTAGCGAAACGTCATAGTTTGTAATACCGCGCGCTATTTCTGTATTGTTTTCATCATAAACGCTTACAGCATCGTCATTTGTAAATTCTCCTTCAACCTTTATAACGCCCACAGGCAAAAGGCTTGTTTGGCGCTCAATTAAGGCTTTTCTAGCGCCGTCATTTATATAAATTTTACCTTTTATGTTAGTGGCATACGCAATCCAGCGTTTTTTGCTTGAAAGGTTTTCTGTGGGTAAAAACGTTGTTCCTCTGGCGTTTTCCTCTTTAAAGGTTTCTTTAATAATACCAGGTATAAGACCGTTTATAATTATGGCACATGCGCCTGATTTAGTTACAACTTTGGCACCCTGAAGTTTGGTTACCATACCTCCGCGTCCGCCAACACTTGCGCCCGAAGCGGATTTTTCAATTTCAGGCGTGATTTCTTTTACTGTATTAATTAGTTTGGCATCATCAAACTCTTTTGGGTTTTTATCGTAAAGCCCGTTAATATCTGACACCATAACAAGTAAATCCGCATCAAGTTTGCTTGCAACAAGGGCAGAGAGTTTATCGTTATCGGAAAAACAAACCTGTTCAAGTTCAGAAGGGCATACTGCGTCATTCTGGTTAATAATAGGCACAAATTTATGCTCCAGAAGCTTAAAAAGGGTATTTCTTAAACTCAGATACTTTTTTCTGTTTGCGAAATCCTCTTCTGTCAGAAGAATTTGCGCAACGCCTATATTGTGTTTTTCAAAACCCTTTTCCCACATGCGCATAACATGGGGCTGACCCACGCTTGCACATGCCTGTTTTTCAAAAAGACTGTGAGAGGGCTTAAGGTTAAGCTTTTTTGAACCTAAACCCACAGCGCCGGATGTTACAATAATAACCTCAATGCCGTTTAAAATAAATTCCGCCATATCGTCTATAAAAGATTCTACGCGCTCATACGCCATATCGCCGCTTTCATCGCGCAGTATGTTTGTGCCGAATTTAAAGACTATCCTTTTACAGTCTTTCAACATCTATTTACTAACCTTAAAACCTACCAGAAGTGATATTTCCGTATGTTCACGGCCGATAGATTCAGCCAGAGCCTCACATGTTATATTGCCCCTGAATGTGTTTACGCCCAATCTTACGGGTTCGCACTCTCTTATTGCCATAATTGTGCCCAACTGTGCCAATTTTTGAACATAAGGCAAAATAGCATAAGAATATGCCAGAGATGATGTTTTTGGAACAGCTGACGGAATATTCGGTATTGCACAGTGCAAAATTCCGTACTTTTCATAAACAGGATGTTCATGGGTTGTGAGCGCATCCATTGTTTCAATAATACCGCCTTGATCAATTGCAACATCTATTGCAACGGAGCCCTTTTTCATTTGCTTTACGACGTCAGCACTTACGAGTTTCGGTGCTTTTTTATTCGGGATTAAAACTGCTCCTACTAATATATCCGCCTTTTTAGATTCTTCCAGGATAGTTGTTTGGTTACAGTAGTGCGTTTTAATTCTGCCGTCAAATAAAAGGTCAATTTCTGCAAGGCGTTTTTGATTAACATCTAAAATAGAAACATCAGCACCCATACCCAATGCAACTCTTGCAGCGTTGATGCCGACAGTGCCGCCCCCTATTACCACAACTTTGCCGGGCTGCACACCGGGAACACCGCCCAATAAAACGCCTGAGCCGCCATTATTTTTTTCAAGGAATCTTGCACCTATCTGAATGCTCATTCTGCCTGCAACTTCAGACATAGGCCGCAAAAGCGGAAGCTCGCCGTCAGGCGTTTGAACTGATTCTGATGCTATGGCGCAAACTTTTTTCTTTAAAAGTGCTTCTGTTAATTCTTCTTCAACCGCAAGGTGAAAGTAAGAAAATATAACTTGATCTTCCCTGAAATATTCAAATTCACACTTCTGCGGTTCTTTAACTTTAATTATATAGTCGGATTTTTCCCATAATTCTTTTGCACTGCTGACAATTCTGGCTCCTGCTCTTGCGTATTGTTCATCATCAAACATACTTAAAGCGCCCGCTTGTGTTTCAACCAAAACTTCGCAATCAGCACTTGATAATAAAGCGGCAACAGAATCCGGGGTTAAGGAAACTCTTGTCTCGCCTGTCTTTAGTTCTTTTGGAATACCGAAAACTTTTCTCATAGTTCACTTCACTTTCAATTAATACTAACAATATTGCCACACATTGCGTTTTCAATTTCGGCTATTATTAAATTAATAGCGTCAATTTTATTTTCCGCGTTTATAACGGGGCGGCCTACAACCATAAAATCAACTCCGGCTTGTATTGCATCCGTCGGAGTTACAACACGCACCTGATCATCAACAACAGACCAGGTAGGGCGAATAGCGGGGCATACTATAATAAAATCTTCTCCACAAATCTCCCTTATTTTACGCACTTCTGAAGCGCTTGCAACAACGCCGCTTAATTTAGCTTCCAGTGCCATTTTTGCAAGTTGTGCTACATAATCATCAATATTTAAGCTTACATTTAATTCTTTATTAAGTGTTTTTTGTCCAAAACTTGATAATAAAGTAACGCCTAAAATTGTAGGCGCTTCTTTTTCATATTTCTTTGCGGTTTCATTTGCAAGTTTTACTGTTGTGGACAGCATTTTAGAGCCGCCTTTAATATGGATATCAAAAAAATCAATACCTTTTTTAATCAAATTAACGCTTGCGCGCGCAACCGTGTTCGGAATATCGTGAAATTTGCCGTCAAAGAATACTTTGCAGCCATAACTATGTATCATATCAATAACTTCAAATCCACAAGAAGTGTAAAGCTGCAAA
Source organism: uncultured Gammaproteobacteria bacterium (assembly GCA_964470205.1). Taxonomy (GTDB): domain Bacteria; phylum Cyanobacteriota; class Vampirovibrionia; order Gastranaerophilales; family Gastranaerophilaceae; genus CAYYBA01. The sequence goes on from CAYYBA010000003.1 coordinate 37,801, forward strand.
CCAACCTTGAAATAACCTACATAATCTTTCAATTCCTCTACTATTTTCTGTGCTTCTTCGAAATCATCAACATCCAACGCTAAAATAATTCTTTCTTTTGGCGTGGTTGGTTTTTTAATTACCATAAAATAACCTTCTAAATTACTATTTATTTGCCAACATTCTAACACTCTTAAGTTTTTTGTGCAAGCCTTCAACTTTTGTAAAGTTATAGCGCTAAAGGTGCTTTGGTGTTATTATAATTTTGTATATGAAGCATAGATTAACAGAATTGGTATTGCTTTTAATAATCACATTTTTAAATGTGAGCATGGCATATTGTGCTCCTGTTAAAATAATGGGGCTGCAATTTGACAATTCCGATAAGATGATTTTGATAAATTCTGCGGGAGATTTTTCGCCTAAAGTGCCGTTAGTGCAAAATGCAGGCATTATTAAAAAAGGAATGTTGCAAAACCCGGACAGGGCCTATTTCGATATTGCCGATGCAATTTTAATGACTCCCTCAAAAACCTGGCAAATACAAAATTCTGTACTTGAAGAAGCTGCAATTTCTCAATTTTCAAAAGAACCTAACGTTGTGAGAATTGTTTTAAAATATAAGAAAGATAAGTTAAAAAACGCAGATACTGCTTTTAAAGTTTACCAAAATTATAATCAGGCAATTATAACATACAGCGACAGGCTTGTTGAAAATGACAATTTTTATCCCATTTATAATCCGACCAAAGAAGAGGTTTATGCGCCTTTAAAAAGTTTGTTCAAAGAAAAAACAAGTGTGCCTCTGCCACCCGCAACGCCACAGACAAATGCCATAAGCCTGGATAAAATGTTTGAACAAAATGCCCAAAAAAACCTTACGGAGCAAAATCAGAAAATGCTTGTGGCGCAAAGCTATATTCAAAGTTATATAAAGACACAGAATGGGGTTTTAGTAAAAGCAGTAGGAGATTTGAGCATAAAACCTTCTTATACGCTTGAGAGCCCTGTGCGTATGGTTATTGATATTCCAAATTCCACCCTGAAACAAGAATTGCGAAGCACTACATTAGCACTCGGGGCTTTGGTGGGTCCTGACGGCAAAACATTGGCGCAGAGGGATATTTTTAGAATTGCACAGTTTGATAAAAGCACGGTCAGAATTGTAATACAGGGCAATAATGCTAAAGATTACCGTGCCGTGATAGCGCCTGACAGGCAGAATATGTTTATTGCAAAACGTCAGGATGTTATAAATTCAAAATTAACGCAATATTTGGCGGATGTCATTAAGTATTCAACTTCAAAAGGAACAAACGCGGATATTTTATCTGTTGAATTTGACTCTCCCGTTTCTTTAAGTATTTTTGAAGAAAATAAAATATTTTATATGGATATCCAAAATGTATCTGATGTTAATCAGGCAAGTTTTGATACAATTTTGCAAAATCCCTATTTTAAAGATGCAAAACTTATAAAAATAGCGCTTGATAAAATCCGTGTTCAAGTTCCGCTGCCGGATAACACGGTGCCGACGGTCGGAATTGCGCAAAACGGCAAAAAGGTTATTGTTTATTTTAGATATGTTGAGCCCGAAAATGTTGCAAAAGTAAAAGAAGAAAAAATGAAAGAAGAAATTAAAAAAGTTGTCGAAAAGCAAAACAGACCTATGTTTTTAACAAGTTACAATAAAGTTGTAATAGATGCCGGACACGGCGGTGCCGATATAGGGGCTACAAGAGCATTTATAGAAGAAAAGAGCTTAAACCTTGATATTGCAAAACTTGTTGCAAAAAATCTTGAAAAAGAAAAAATGAAAGTGGAAATGACGCGCGATAATGACAGAACACTTACTTTAGAAGAGAGAGTTGCTCTCAGCGAAGAAAATTCGCCAGATATTTTTGTAAGTATCCACCATAATGCAAGTTTAAAAGAAGGAATTTACGGTATTGAAACACACTGGTGGAGAGAAGAAAGTATAGATTTGGCAAAAGCAATACATAGCCAATTAACAACAGCAAACAATTTGCAGAAATGGCAAACCGTAGACAGGGGTTTGATTAAATCTCAATTTTATGTTATAAATCATACTACATGTCCTGCTGTTTTAATCGAAGTCGGGTTTATTTCAAATATTGATGAAAGAAACAGGCTGTTAGATAAAAAAAGGCAGGAAGAAGTGGCAAAAGCTATATCTGATGGTATTGTAGACTATTTTGAAGATCGAGGTAAGAAAAAATGAAAAGATTTTGCAAAACACCAATAGCAGTTTTTGATTCAGGATTAGGCGGTTTGAGTGTTTTAAAAGAACTTGAAAGATTTATGGAAAGCGAACACTATATTTATTACGCCGATATGCAAAATTTGCCGTACGGGAATAAAACTCCCGAGGAGATTATTAAATTTAACCATGAAATTTTAACTTTTTTTATAACAAAAGGCGTTAAACATGTTGTTATGGCGTGCAATACAAGCTCTGCCCTGGCATATAATGTTTTGCATAAAGAATTTCCGCAATTAAAAATTTACCCTTTAATCCAATCTGTTGCGCCTGCTTTAGCAAAATATAATGAAATTGGAGTTTTAGCAACCGAAGCCACCGTTAAAAGCGGAAAATATACGGAGGAAATCAAACAATACAATAAAAATGCGCAGGTATATGAAGTTGCATGCAACGGCTTTGTTGAAATTGTTGAAAATGGTTTATATGAAATGCCCTCAACGCTTGAACTTATTGATTCAAAGCTTGAACAGCTTCCCGAAGTCGATAAAATTGTTTTAGGCTGCACGCACTATCCTTATTTATTAGGGGTTTTGGAAAAATTTATTCCGCGTGAAATGTTTTTAGACCCTGCAAGAATATTTGCGCAAAATGTATTTAAAGACATTGAAAAAGAAAGCCAAGGACCTATTTTTGAACTCGGTAAAAAAGAATTTTACACAAACGGGGATATAGAAAAATTTGTTAAAAATGCTAATGTTTTTTATGAGTTAGGATTGGCTCATGCTCTTGAAAAAAGA
>CAYYBA010000004.1:0-2427 GCA_964470205.1 uncultured Gammaproteobacteria bacterium
AGCGGTAACACCGTTTTGGCGCAAGGTGAACTTTTAAACATTTTGCAGCCGCTTGAAGGAATGCCTCAAAACATTTTAACCATAAATAACGCCATAGAACAAATTCAAGAACTTTATTCAATTAAAGGTTATATCCTTGCAAGAGTCACAGCCGTACAAGATGACCCTGACGGCGTTGTGAACTTAAAGGTGGATGAGGGAATTATTGAAGATGTTATTGTAAATGGAAATGATAAAACAAAAGATTTTATCGTAAAAAGAAATATTTCGCTTGAACCCGGAACAATTTATAATGAAAATAATACAAGAAACGATATTTTAAGGCTTATGGGAACACAGGCTTACAGCGATGTTACACGCGACATTCAAATGGACCCTGAAACAGGGCAGTACGTTATAACGGTTAATTTGGAAGAACAGCGCACGGGGAAAGTTTCGCTTGGCGTTGGTGTAGATTCAAGTTCGGGCTTTTTCGGCTCTGTGGGTTTTGAAGAAAATAATTTCAGAGGCTTAGGGCAAAAACTGGGGCTTAACTTTATGGCAGGTACGGGCGTTTTGATGAGCGACCAAAGTATTTTGCGCCGTGCGAACTATCAAGCTGAAATCACTTTCTTGGAACCGTATTTTAAAGATAAAGATACAGCCCTGGGGCTTCGCGCTTATTTTAGAAGTTTTGGCAGTTATCAAGTTCCGCTTGCAATTGAAAACAGATTCGGCGGCGAAGCCACAATTTCAAGAAGATTTAAAACGTTTAAAAACCTTTCCGGCAGCATAGCCTTCGGTGGAGAATATGTTAATATGACAGAAGGTGATGAAGGCAAAATGCGCTCTTTATACGACCAACATGATATTCCATGGTCTGAGCGTGATGAACAGTTAAAAGGCGGCGTTTTTGCAAAATTCACTCCCTCACTTATTTATGATACAAGAGATAATCCTATGAACCCGCGCCATGGCGGTATTGCAAAAATCAGTCTTGAAGAAGGGGTTAACCTCACGGATTTCGGTTATTCATACGGAAAACTCAGCGGCGTTATAAAGAAATTTATACCGGCAGGGAAAAAGTCTGCTGTTGTCTTGACTGCAAGAGCGGGCGGCAATATAAGCGGCAAACTGCCTGAATTTGCGTCATATACGCTTGGCGGTCCTTATACTATACGCGGCTTTAACATATCAGAAGTGGGCACAGGCGACGGCTTTATGCTTGGTTCTGCCGAATTCAGAACGCCAATTCCTTTTATAGACAGATTAACATCTAATTCGTTTATAAATAATATAAAACTTGCAGCCTTTGTAGACGCCGGCAAAATTTTCTCACCCACTATTACGGATACACTTTACAACCGCCCGGGTTATGCGGTATCTGCCGGTGTGGGGATAAGGGTGTTTGTGCCGGGTTTAGGACCAATCAACCTGGATTACGGCATGCCTCTAACAAATACGGCGGGTATCGAAAGGTCTAACGGTTTCTTTACATTCGGTATGGGCGATATGCTCTAAGCTATATTAACATCAAGGGGCATATTCTCGATTTCAAGTTCATAAACAGCCTCAGCGCCTAAATCTTCAAAGGCAACAATTTTGCACTTTTTAACGCATTCTTGAATTAAGCAGGCAACGCCGCCCGTGAGCGTTAAATAAAGCCCTTGTTTTATTGTGCGCTCGCCCTTGCCTATTGTGGCTAAAACGCCTTGCGCATAAAGGGCGGGCGCAAATTTATCCATACGCTTTGATGTTGTGGGCCCCAGAGGGCCTATAATTTCCCCTTCTTTTTTAGGCGCGGGGCCGCAATAAAAAATTATTGCATTTTCCAAGTTAACGGGCAATTTTTCACCATGTTTTATCATATCGCAGAGCCTTTTGTGTGCCTGATCGCGTGCGGTTAAAATTGTGCCTGAAAGCATTATTTTATCGCCCTTCTTCAAATTTTTTATTTTATCAATTTCAGATGTGTGGATTTTGGGGGCTGATGTTGAAATTTCAACATCTTTAATTTCATAATCTTGAAAATGGTATTGAATTTCACCCCCTGCCTTAATTGTTGCAGCAGCGTGCCTTGCACTGTGGCAGTTAGTGTTAACGCACACAGGCAAATTTGCAATGTGGGTGGGGGCGCTAAGCATTTTCACTTCAAAAACATCTTCAATTTCAAGGGGCAAAACTTCGCCTTCATATAATGCGCGCTTAGCGAGCAGTGCCGCAACTTCAACCGTGCCGCCGATACCAACGCCTAAACTCATTGGCGGGCAAGCGTTTTTGTGAGTATCAAATGCCACCTGTTTTATAAAATCATAAATTTCCGATATTTCTGCTGTCGGGTTAAACATCTTTAATTGACTTGTATTTTCAGCCCCGCCGCCTTTAAGCGCCAGTAAAATTTTAATTTCATCGCCTTTTACAATTCTTGTATGAATTATACAAGGGGTG
>CAYYBA010000004.1:2437-30600 GCA_964470205.1 uncultured Gammaproteobacteria bacterium
ATGGCATCATACACAACGGATTTTCGAAAAAATTCGTTTTTATAACAATCTCCAACCGCTTTATTTATGACATCTTCAATATAATCACCGCAAAGCGCTACATCCTGCCCCACATCCAAAAAAATTACAACCTGTCCGCAATCCTGGCACAGGGGGCGAGCAGTTTTGTGCGCCAAATAAGCATTTTTTAAAATTTGCGCCTTGGTGTCGGGTGCTATTTTTGCATTTTGAAGTTTTTTATAAACATCATAAGGAAGCACTGTGTTGGCGCTTTTGCACAATTTATAAATCACATCATAAAATATTTTAGTGTTCAAAGTTTTTTTTAAATCCATATTCTAAAGCCTCAATTAAATCTTTTTTTGTAATTTTAGGGTCTATTTCTTTTAAGGTTATTATATTATCCTCTTCAGCCTTTTGTCTAAAAATTTTTTCGATTAAATCAAAATCCGCATCCATTAAAATTGAGCCGTGCTGCAAAATGTAGTTATGGGAGCGCAACTGTGCAGAACCTACAAACTTTCTGCCCTTATAGCTGATATCGGCTCTGCTTGTGCTATCCATGCAATATTCGCTGTTGCGCCCTTTGTGCTGGGCCATTTCAAGCTCAATTCCCAGTTTTTTAAAACCTAAAATTAAAGAGTTTGAAATTGTTTTATAAGATTGCACAACACTTTCATTGTTAAAAACGGGCGATACAAAAGAGTAGGTTAATTCCATATCATGCAAAAGCGCCCTTCCGCCTGTGGGTCGGCGAACAACATCAATTTTAAAATCAGGCATATCAAAATTTTTTTGATTGCGCCCAAGGCTTACACACTTTGGTTTCCACGAATAAAACCGCACGTGTGCGTTTTTATCCTGTTTTTCAATTGCATTTTCAAGCATTTTAAGGTCAAGCGCCATATTTTGAGCGCCTGTGTATGTACCGTATTTTTCAAACTGGACTTCCATAAAGATATGATAGCATACAAATTTATACAAGACTTAAATTAATACCCGAACACATGCACCATTTGCGCTCTGGTATCTTGTGCTTCTTTTTGTTTGTTTGCGCTCTGGTAAAATTTAATTTTTGCCAGGTATAAAATTCTATCCTGCGGATATTTTTCAATGCCTTCATCAAGCTTCATAAGCGCTGTAGCGGGGTTTTTCATATCATAATAAATATTGCTTAATTCAATATAATCTGCCGATGTTGCAGGTTTTATTGAAAGCGCCTTTTTAAGGGTTTTTTGGGCTGATTCATTTTTGTTTTGGCTGTTGTAGGCTAAATATAAATTATAATAAAAAATAGGGCGGGAATTATCCAAATTAACGGCACGCTCAAAATTATAAACTGCTTTATCCAACTGCCCCTCTTTATAGTAACAAAGCCCGAGATAGTTATAAAGCTGCGCTTCATGGAAAAATGTTAAATCCAAATCAAGGGCATGTTCAAAATTTTCTAAGGCAAGCGGGTAATTTTCCCTGTAGTAGTAAATTTTTCCCAATTCAAGGTAATAATTAGGGTTTTGGGCTTTTTTAAGCGCTTCTTCAATATATTTTTGCGCTTCATCAAAATCGGATGATATTATACACAATTTTGCAAGATAAAAAGAAATTTCGGGGTTTGAATTGTCAATTTTAAGTGCGGATTTTAAAGCTAAAAGCGCGCCCTGTGTATCCCCTTCTTCCATGCAGCACAAAGATAGCGCCAAATAGGCTTCAAAATATTTATTGTCAATTGAAATTGCTTTTTTAAAGTAATTCGCAGCTTCTTTATAATTCTTATCGGACAAAAATATTTCGCCAAGCTTAAAGTAAGCGTTTTTATCGTTGGGGTTAATTTTAAGCGCGGATTTTAAATATTTTAATTGGAGCGCATAATTGCCCGCCTGCCCTTCTAAATCAGCTAAATTTAAGTAGCATTGCGAAAAATTTCTGTTTAAAAAAATAGCCTTCTTAAAATAAGTTTGCGCACTTTTAAAATCGGCGCGTTTTAAATAAATAAGACCTGCATTATTATAAATTTCAGGATTTTTTGGGTCAATTTCAAGCGCTTTATTTATAGTAGCAAGGGCTTTGTCTAAATTTCCCGCATAAAAGTATTGAAGTGCTTTTGCATTATAGAAATTTCCGTCAAAGCGCGGAACTTCTTTAATTTGAAAGGTTTTGGCGAGGTCTGAATTTAAAAGTGCAGGGCTTAATTCAAGCGCACGCAAAAAATACTGCGTTGCTTCTTGTGTTTTGCCGCGCTCTAATAAAATCGTAGCTTTTAGATAATAAGCGCCGGCGCAATCGGGGTCAATTTTCCCTATTAAATCAACGTACATGAGCGCATTATCAAAATCTTTTCCTTCAAAATACATTGACGCCATATCAAGATAGTCTTCAACGGGCAAACCCTCTGTTTGCGGGGCAATTGACACATCCGTTATTGAATTTGTAAGTTCATAAGATTTTTTAAAATAATAGGTCGATTTTGAAAAATCGTTTTTGTTTTTATAAATTAAACCCAAATAATAATAGGCATTGGGGTTATTGGGGTATGCTTTTATATAGTTTTCAAAAAATTCGCGGGCGCTATCATATTTTTTTGCTTCAAAAAGTTTAATGCCGTCTGACAACTCCCAGTTTTGGGAAAATACAGGTGCACAAAAGAAAAAAACCAATATAAAAAGCAAAAACTTTTTCATATTTTTAAAAGCTCCGACACTATTTTTTTAGTTTGTTCAAATACTTCTTCAATGGATTTATTGGCGTCCACCACCCTGACCCTTTTGGGCTCACCCTGCGCTATTTTTAAGTAGCCTTCGCGGACTTTTTTATGGAAATTAAGCCCTTCGCTCTCAAGCCTGTCTTTTTCTTTGCCTATGCGTTTTTGCGCTATATCGCTATCCACATCAAACACAATTGTTAGATGCGGTTTTAAGCCTGATGTTGCAATATCGTTTAAATATTTAATGCGCTCTAAAGGCACTGAGCGCCCGTAGCCTTGATATGCAAGGGTGCTGTCTGTGTGCCTGTCGCATAAAACAATTTTGCCCTCATCAAGTGCGGGTTTTATTTTGGTCTGCACATGCTGCGCTCTATCTGCCAGATACAAAAATGTTTCGCATTCATCTGCCACAACACCGTTATAGTGCAAAAGAATTTCTCTTAATTTCAGGCCCAGTTCAGTGGCACCCGGTTCGCGCGTTGTAATATTTTTAATACCCTTTTCATTTAAAAATTTTGATATTAAATTAAGCTGGGTTGTTTTGCCGCAGCCGTCCGCCCCTTCAAATGTAATAAAGTAACTCATCTTATCTCCTTCACTCGTTATATTATAGCAGTAACTATAACTTAAAGTCCAGAAGTTCGGTTATACGCATTTTAAGGGCTTTTGAAATATTTAAAAGGGTAGAATATCTGGGGTTGCTCTCTCCGCATTCTATGGTGCTTAAAGAACGCGTGTTCATGCCTGCAATTTCTGCCAGCTGCTCCTGGGTTAAATTTCTTTTTAAACGCTCAAATTTTATTTTCAGGCCGAGTTTTAAAAATTCTTCTCTTTTCATTTCACTAATTTATCATCTTGACAAAAAATACTCCACGTGTTAAACTACATTAGTAGTGTCTAAACTACATATTAAGACAAAATATAGGGAAAATAGTGTGAAGGGGCATATAGAAGAAAGATTGCCAAAAGATGCAAAATGATTTATACTTTTAAAAAGGAGTTAAATGGAAGAGTTAAAGTTATCTATTGCTGCCCCTAAGCCGCGGACAGGTAAAGAGGGCTTTACGTTGGCGGAAGTCCTTATAACGCTTGCAATAATAGGTGTTGTTGCAGCCCTTACAATTCCTTCCGTTGTGCGCAATTATCAAAAACAGCAAACCGTAACCCGCCTTAAAAAGGCTTATAGCACAATTTCCAATACAACAAACCTTGCAATCGCAGAGTACGGGCCTGTCAAAACATGGGATATGAAAACGGCCAATGAAGGCAGCAGCGGGCAGGGCTCAATTTATTTTGCGCAAAGGTATCTGATTCCCTATTTAAAAGTATCCAAAGACTGCAAAAACCAAACAACAGGTGATTGCCAATTTAAATACAGCACATATAACAAAAGAGAAACAGCTTCGGCAGATTCCCAATGGGCGCGGTTTTATTTAAATGACGGGAGTGCGGTTGCTGTGTATAGTTATATCGGTTATGAGGATTTGCAAAAATATGCACATGTTTTTATAGATATAAACGGGCAAAAAGAGCCAAACATAAAAGGCAGGGATATTTTTGTATTTTTATATATTGTGCGCTATGATACCCAAACCAACTGGACTCCGGGCATGAGACCCTATTCGTCTTCAAGCACAAGGGAGGGGATTCTTGCAGATACAACATTCGGCTGCAATAAAAATGTTGTGGGCACATTTTTTGGCGGAAGTTCCTGCGCTGCACTTATAATAAAAGACGGGTGGCAGATTAAAGATGACTACCCGTGGTAGAAGTAAAATATTCTTTGGCTCCTGTGCAATCAAAGATTGCTCCGCTCCTTCGGCTCGCAAGCTCGCCTGCAGTCGCAACGTCGCCATCGTAAGGTTTCGGGTCTTGCTCGTCGCAAGCCCCTACACACCGGCTACCGCATTTAAAGATGACTACCCGTGGTGAAAATATTTCGGTTTTACTTTATATTGTTATAGTTTAATAGTTTAAATTTTTCCAATCCGCTTTGCGCAAGTTCTCTAATAGTGAGCATATTCGGTGTTGTAAATATTGTGTTTTCTAACATTAAATCTGCTAAATCAATAATTTGATTGAAAGACATTTCAACATTTATACTTAAATCTTCTGTTTTTTCCATACTTACCTTTTTAGTTTAGCTTTGAACTAAACTTATTATAATTTATTTTAAATAAAAGGTCAATATTAAAAATAATTTTATAATATAAGTATGTACAAAAAGAAATTAATTAAGGTAAGTAAAAGTTATTATGCGCTTCTGCCTTCCATAGTTCTAAAGATGCTAAACATAAATCCCGACAAGGATGAAATTCTAATGTCAATAGAAAACAACAAAATTATAATAGAAAAATACGAAGAAAAGCCGAATAAATAATTATTGTCACAGCTCCTGTCAAATTTGTTCAGTCGCTACGTTTCACTCCGCTCCTAACGGGCGACATCGTTGTGCTTCATTGCCGCCGGCTCACGCATGGAACGGTTTTGGCTCTGCGGCTTCGCGAGAGCGCAAACCCGCTATCGCCTCACACACCTGCGCTCGGCCTGTAAATTTTAACGGCAAAGCCCGTAAAAATTTACTTCGCTTTCATTACAACACTTGCATATTTGCCTTACTTTTGCAATAATAAAAACAGCAGTTAGAAAGAAAGAGGCATAACATGGACGAGTATTATTTCATGGACGGTGAGTATGTTTTGGCGCAAGATGCCAAAATCCCTGTGCGTACGCACGCTTTTTTATACGGCACATCCGTTTTTGAAGGTATCAGAGCTTATTGGAGCAAAGAAGAAGATCAAATGTACGTTTTCAGGATGAAGGAACATTTTGAGCGTATGTTAAACAGTGCCAAGATAATGTTTATGGATGCCAAATATACGGTTGAAGAATACATGCAAATTACAAAAGATTTGTTAAAGAAAAATAATTACCGCGAAGATGCCTATGTGCGCCCTGAAGTTTATAAAAGTGCACAAAAAATCGGTCCGGGGCTTTTGGATAATCCCGACAGTGTTCTTATTTTCACAATTAAACTGGGCGATTATGTGGATACATCAAAAGGTTTGAGTGTTTGTACATCTAACTGGCACAGGGTTGAAGATAACGCAATCCCGCCAAGAGCAAAAATTTCAGGCTCCTATGCCAACACCGCTTTAATTATAACGGAAGCAAAATTGTCGGGCTTTGATGACGCTATTGTGCTCTCTAGCAACGGAAAAGTATCTGAAGGAAGCGCTATGAACCTGTTTTTGCTTGAAGGCAATACACTTGTAACAACATCGACCACAAGTAATATTTTGGTAGGCGTTACAAGAAACACCGTTTTAGAAATTGCAAAAGATTTAGGCTTAGAGGTTGTAGAGCGCGAAATAAACAGAACCGAATTATACATTGCAGACGGCGCTTTTTATTGCGGCACGGGCGCTCAAATTGCTCCTATTGCAAAAATCGACCACAGACCTTTAGGCAAAAACGGGGAAATCCACCAAAAAGTTAAAGATATCCAAAAGCTTTACTTTGACATTGTTAAAGGCAAAGTAGAAAAATATAAAAAATGGTGCACACCGATTTATTAAAAAATAGAAAATAATTTTTATGATTAAATTCTTGGGACAATGCGTTGAAAACTTTGCAATTGCCGTAAAATATATGTTTTCCGGCATGGTGAGATTTCAAAATGTTATTTATCAGGCAGCAAGTATAGGCTTTGATTCTCTGCCGATAGCATTATCAATTGTTTTTATAGCGTCATCGGTTATAGCACTTCAAGTTTCAAACCAGTTTTTGATGTCGGGCGCTGAAAGCTACATAGGCGGGTTTTTAGCTGTTGCTCTTATAAGAGAAATTGCCCCGGGCTTTGCCGCACTGGCAATAGGGGCACGGGCAGGGACTGCAATTACGGCTGAGATGGCAAATATGAAGGTAACATCGCAGGTGGATGCTATGGAAGTTTTAAAAGTAGACCCTGTGGGGTATTATTTCGCACCGAGAATTCTGGCTGCTGTTGTAACTTGTGTTTTTGTTGTTATTTTAGCCGAATTTGTCGGCATTATGGGAGGTATGGTTGTATCTTATTTTGCGGTTGATTTGCACCCGAACCGTTATATAAATTCTGTCTGGCAGATGTTAACTACAAAAGATATTTATATAAGCCTTCTAAAAGCCGGTGTTTTTGGCGCAATAATAGCGGATGTTTGTTCCACTGTTGGTTATAATACACAGGGCGGCGCTAAAAACGTTGGCGAGAGCACAACAAAATCCGCAATATTATGCACTGTCTATCTTCTTACGGCAGACCTTTTAATAGGTTTTCTTTTTTACACGGCAGGAAGCTGACCCTTAGGTTTTTACTTTAATTGCCGCAATTAATTTGTTGACTTCATCCACCATGGTCTTATGGTAAAATTCACATTTTTCGCGCGTTTTTGCTTCAAAACCCATTGTAAACACGGGCTCTGTGTTGCTTTGGCGGATTAGCGCAAAGCCGTCTTCAAAAATTATGCGCAGTCCGTCAATTTTTATGATATCAACAATTTTTGATTTGAACATATCATCCGATACCATGTCAGAAAAACGTTTTAAAACAGGTTTTTTTAATTCATTGGGGCAGTGAAGACGTTCTTCCGATGCGAAATAAATTGAGTTATAGGGTTTTAATAAATCTTCAATTTTAAAATCAGGGTCATTTCTCTTATATTTTGCAACAATTTCTAAAAGCCTGCACCCGGAATATACGGCGTCATCAAAGCCGTAGTAGCGGTCTTTAAAGAAAAGGTGCCCGCTCATTTCCCCTGCCAAAAGTGCTCCTATTTCTTTCATTTTGGATTTTATATAGGAGTGCCCTGTTTTATACATAACAGCCTCGCCGCCAAGGGCGTTAATTGTGTCAAATAACACCTGCGAACACTTAACTTCGCTTACTATAATAGGTTTTTCGCCTCTGCACTTTAGGGTTTCGATTAAATCAATAGCATAAATTAACAAAAGCATATCGCCCGGAATTTTGTTGCCTTTTGAATCTATAACGCCGAGTCTGTCGGAATCGCCGTCAAACGCTATGCCAAAATCCGCTTTTTCTTTAATAACGGTGGCTTTTATGGTGTCTAAAGTTTCTTCTTCGCTCGGGTTCGGGTGGTGATTGGGAAAATTGCCGTCAGGCTTTGAAAAAAGCTCTATAACTTCACATCCGAGCGTGCGGTATAATTCGGGTGCTACTATACCTGCTGTTGCATTTGCGCTGTCTGTCACAATTTTAATCCCTGTGCCTATTTTATCAAAATTGTTTGAAATTTTTTCAATGTAATTGGGAATTATGTTGTATTCACTCACATTGCCCGATATTAACTGGCGGTATCCTTGCTCTGTACGGTTTTCAAATGCTTCCAGAGTATAGTTTTTAACTTCTTTGATATCATCTTCAGACAAACATACCCTGTTAAATGTCATTTTAAGTCCGTTATAAGCGCTTGGATTGTGCGATGCGGTTACAATCAGCGCACCGTTTACTTTTTTATTTTCTAAAACAGGCAAATCAATTTGAGCAAATTCGCTGAAATATCCTAAAGGTGTGGGCGCAAGCCCTAAATCTATAACATTCGCCCCTATTGATGAAAGACCCTGTATTATAGATTTTTTAAGTTCGGCAGAATGAAGACGCGCGTCCATACAAACGCAAAAACACATTTCATTATAGTTTTTGCTGATATTTGCATGCGCAAACTGTTCTTTTACCCATTTGGCGTAGCCTTTTGCCGTATAAAAAAATAACCGTGCATTAACTTCATCCCCATAAAGCCCTCTGATATCATTTTTGCCAAACGCAGACGTATTAAGTTTTTCTTGCATTTTGCCTCCTTTACAAGCTTCATTATAGTACAAAGCATAATTTCAGGCAACACAACAGGAGGCTTAGTCTTGTTTAATTAAACCTTTGTATTGCAAATCGTGTTTAATTTTGTTTTCAACTTCTTTAATGGCGGGGTTTGTTTTGTCCCCGTTGCCGTTTTTAATTTGTCTTCTTTTAATTGCAAGAAGCGGCTGTATTACCCCCATAAAAGCTGCGGCAATCACAATATTCGCAAATATTGAACCTGCTTTAAGCACTCTTGTTTGTTTTAAATATTTGTCAAGATTATCAATTTTAACAGATTTCAGGGTAGTTTGAAGATTTTCAACAACACCTTTTATCGCTTTTGAATCCATAAATTTTAAAGCGTCAATTTCTTCTGTTGCTTCTTTTTTGGGAATAAAGCCTAAAATTTTACCTACTGTTTTTTTAATTGTCGGAACATCACCCGATTTTTTAAGCATTTGAACAACCTTGTTATCGGCGTTGTCCCAAACAAAATCAAGTACGGCTTTATCATTTTGTGCCGATGCCTTAAACGCGTCAATACCTTTTTGCAGGCTGCCGTCTTTAATTGAAGCTTTAAATTCATCGCTTGCTAAAAGTTTAAAATCAAGGCCTATGGGTTTTTTAAATGCCTTTTCGGAAATTTTTTCAAGTAATTTTTGAATGGGTTTTGCAAGAACATAATAAAAAGCAATTGCGCTGAATTCTTTAAATAAAACTTCGCCTTTTTCTCCCTTTCTGCCCTGTGTTACCCTTTTTGCGGTAATTCCTGCATCTAAAATTGACATATTCATAACCGGATTATACATAAATCCTTCCAAAAACATGCCAGCACCCTTAAACGAAGGGATTGGAGCTTTTATTTGTGTGCCGGAATCCGCTGTTTTTTGTTGTTCAATAATTCTTTTTTTAATTTCATCTTCTGTTGTTTTTTGCTTAAAATTAATTAAAAGCCCCAAAGCCGCCATTGTAGCGGCTGTTGCCACAACAAATTTACCTATAAAAAGGCCTTTTGCAAGTTTTTGGTTTTTAAATATATTTTCTAACGCCTTATATTGGGAAGAATTTTTTGGCACTTTTGACATTGCATATTCAATGTTATCAACACTCCTGCTGCTTAATTTTCTTATGTCGGCCTCAGGGTTTATATTTGCAAATTTATAAGCAGTATTATCGATTATTTTCTTTAAAACCGGAATGCCGCCAAGCCAAATTGCCTCTGTGCCGAATTCTTCTATTGCTTTTTCTTTTCCATCATGTTCTCCGCCCTTTTTAGAGTAAATCACAGTTGTTGCAGTTGATGTTGCAGTATCTTTTGCAAAAATCGGAAGCAGCGAGTCTGTATTATTGCCCAATTGCGAGATTATTTTAGTTGTTATGCCTTCAATTGCCATTTATTACCATCCTTTACACGAATTTAAGTATCACAAGCCCCATATCAAGTTCATTAAACGTTGAACTTGAGCGTTAATTCGTGTACGTCGTTTTTGGTTGTTGTTAAGTTTTATCATATGAGTCCTTACTCCAGCTTTAAAACCTCTGAATATAAATATTTGCCCCGTAATCCGGTTTTAGTTACATAATTTAATAAAGTACACAAAATTATATCAAAAAAACTTCAAAAAAGCAAGGGTAAACAAAAAACACCGAATTTTTATAGAAATTAGATCTTAAGATCGATATTTTCCCCCACCCTGGGATTGATGTCACCAAAAAATAAAAGGGTTATACTTTATTTTGTAAGGGGAGTATACAACAGGTGACAAAAAACATTTTTAAAGCAGTATTAATTTTACTTATATTTTCTTGTACCTTGAGCGTTTTTGCCGCAAATACAGAACTTAATACAATTACATTAACGCCTCAGGATAACAGTTACAGGCTAACTTTAGACACCGATAGAATTCCGAAATATACAAAAAAAGTTAAATCGCCGGACGTTATATATTTTGAAATTAAAAATGCAATTTCAGGCGATAGCGTTAAAACGGTTTATAGAGATGTAAAAAACGTTAACAGCATTATAATTCAGCAAATTTCAAAAGATAAAGTAAGAATTTATTTAAATGCCAAAAATGCAAAAGATACAAAATTGTTCTTCCAGGCACAAAATGTGGCAATTGAAGGGCAGGAGAGCATTCAAAACATCCAATATTTATTGGCGCCAATTTATAATAAAGTGTCCGATAATTCTGTTTTGCTTCTTTGTTCAATGTTAATATTAGGGTCACTTTTTGCAATTAGAAACCTTCCAACAACAATCAAAATGGAAGAAGACACAAAGGCGTTTAATTTCCAGCCGCAAATTATTTACCAAGCAAGCGTTTTGGGATTAAAAAGCCAGAATGGTATGTCAAACCCTTATTCAAAAGTAAGGCATTTAAGAGTTAAGGATATTCAAAAAGGGGAAAAAGAAAAGCATGAGGTTTTAGCGAAAAGAGCTTAAGTTTGCATTCTAGATAAGGGGAAGAGTTGAAAAACTCTAATAAACAGGCCAAAAGCCTGTTTTTATTTGCCTTGTGCGCCTTATGAGTGCCCTTATGAGTGCATTCATGCCGCACAAAAAATTACCTTATATAAATTTTTTCGTTGTTTAAAATTTGGGGAATATCCACAATGCAAAAAACTTTGTTGTCCTTAACGTAATCAATTGTTTCTGTTTTTTCTTTGCTGTTTTTGTCTTTTTCCAATACCTGCGGCTCAATGTTCAAATTTTGCCCTATTTCATCCGTTAAAATGCCAAGCTGGAACTCTCCCGCCTCAAGAATAATTATTGTAGATTTTTCATTTATTTGCGTTTTGCCTCTGTTTAAATAACTTTTTAAATCTATAACACAAACACAAAGACCTTTAACGTTCAGCAAACCTGCAATAAAATCCGGTGTGCAGGGCACTTTTGTTATTTTTGAATCGCTTAGTTTATAAAAACTTTTAACGTAGCTGTTTTGCATGCAATATGTAATATCATCGATTTTAAATGTGATATACTGGTTTAAATTGTTTGAAACACTGTAGTTTGCAATATTATTTTTATTTTTTAATACCAAACTTCTTTGCATTAAAATACGCCTGGAGTCTTCATCCTGCGGCATAAGGTTTTGCATAAAATCCGAAACTTCCACTTTATCAACTGAATCGCGCAAAATATCCGCAAGAGATTTAATATCAATAAGCATAATGTTTTCAATATCGCATGCCGTATAAATGCTCTGCACAAGTTCCCTGCTGCTCTCCCACGGTGTTTTTCTCAAAAATCTCTGGTCAATTTTATTAATATCATCTACCTTACTAACAACAATACCAGCAATTAAATTTTCCAAATTCAGTATTAAAATTTGCTCATTCACGCTGTATGGCAAAATGTCAAGGTTTAAAATGTTTCTTAAATCAATTATGTTTATAATTGAAGAGTGGTATTCTAAAAGCCCGCAGACATGTTTGGGCAGTTTCTGGCGGTATTCAATATAGGGCAATTTAATTATTTCTATGACATTTTGCGCGTCTATCATGTATTTTGAATTGTTTATTTCAAAAAATACATAGGTTTTTTCATTTTCACTTACTGTTATTTGATTCATTTTAACTCATCCATTATTGCTATTTTTTTTGCTTTTCTTTGAAAAATTTTATATAATAGTGATAATTAACAATATATTATACATTATTTTTAGAAATGAGGAAATATGTTAAAAAATTTAAACGATAAAAACGCTGTTCATAAAACTCTTCAAAAGAAACAGGCAATAGATTTTGCAACTATTTTTGTTTCTTATGCGGCACTATATTTTATTATAGAATATGTTAAATTGACCCATGTTGTTACTATTGTAACTTTAACTCTTTTATTTACCGCAATTATAGTTATTATGGAAGGCAGCCGCAGATATTTTAAAAATGCGCTGCAAAAAACTTTTGATGAGATTTCGGATGAAACAACGGACGGTACAAGAAAAATTGAAAGCGTTGTTGACAACCAAAAAGATAATATAAATTCTTCTGTTTTAAAGGTAATGAATATGCGAAACGTTATAAGGCATTCGCAGGAATTTATTAAGGAAAAAAACGAAATTGTGGAAAATACGCACATAAAGAGTATTGAATCTTTAGAGTTCACAAATACGGAAAATCTTGCCGTTAAAGCAAATATTGAAAAAATGTTTACATTGAGGCACAAAATCCAAACAATTGCAGAATTGATTTTGGAATTGTCGGATTTTATCCAGTCAATTTCCTCTACAATAGGTGTTGTTGAAGATATAGCGGAACAAACAAACCTCTTGGCGCTAAATGCCGCGGTTGAAGCAGCAAGAGCGGGTGAACATGGCAAGGGCTTTGCGGTTGTTGCGGGCGAAATTAGAAAACTTGCAGATGAATCAAAACAGGCAACCGCGAAAATTTCTGCCCTGATTTCAGATATTCAGCAAACAACAAATTCTACTGTTATGGCAACCGAAGAAGGCACTAAAGAAATTGAATCAGGCATAAATTTGGCAAATAATATCGGCGAAAATATTGAACAGTTAATTAATTCTATGAATGAAATTACAAAAGGCGTTCGAGAAGTTATGGATTCCTGGCAAAAAATAGCACAGGACGCGCAAAGTGTTGACGGTTTTGCAAATGACCTAAATTCAATGCTTGAAGAAAACCATAAAATTACCGAGGAAAATTACAGGTACGTAGAGGGTTTGAATAATTTAACAAAGAGTTACAGGACTTTTGTTAAAGAGGATTAGAGGCCATTTTGACAGATTTTTTCGAAAATGAATCGGAAGAGGTTTTAAATATTTACCAGCAGGAGAGTTCGGAAATTTTGCAATCAATGGACGAAAGTTTAACCGCGCTCAAACAAGACATGTATAACAGTGAATATTTTCTTAAGCTTTTCCGCGAAGCGCACAGCCTTAAGGGTTCTGCCAAAATGATGGGTTTTTTAAATATTCAAAATGTTGTCCATAAAATTGAAGACGTTGTGTGGGCAATAAAAGAAAATAAAATTTCAGTAACGCTTGAAATAATAAATACAATTTCAAGCGCCCTGGATTATATTTCAACTTTAATCGATAAGACTGTTATTAATAAAAAAGAGTACCGCACGGATGAAATTAAAGACCATATCGCAAACCTGGAAAATATTGCAAGCAGAAGCGAACTTGAAAATAAAGGCCTGGAGCATATTTTGGATGAACCTATAGAAAAAAAAATATTCCTTTTAAAATTCAGCGAAATTGAAGCTTTAATTACCGAAATAATTTTGATTTCATCTAAATATTACGAAGATAAAGACCCGGAATACGCAGATGAAATAAAAAATAAATTAGAGGCTGTGCTTGAAATTTTTGAAAAAACAAATTTTGAGGATGCCAAAGCTGCAATAAAAGATGCACTTGAGGTTGTGAATTGTTTCAGAGTTGATAATAAAAGTGTTGAATTCAGCGAAATTGACCTTAGAATTGAAAACTTGCTGCAAAAATTCATTGTTTTGTGTGCCGAACAGAACATAAAAACAAGAAATTACCGCGAGATAGCATTAAAACAAATGAATTTATTCGATAAAAAAGATAATGAAGAAGAGCAGAAAATCGAAATTCGAAAAATAAGTGCGGATGTTGACACGGATTTGACAAATTTAATTAAACAAACAGCTGATTTAATGCTCTCTTTAAAAGAAAATAAAGACAGCACGGGCGATTTAGAAGAAAATATCAAAAAAATTATAAATAAGGTTGATAACAGCGAATTTAAAAAAACTTATAAAACAATTCTGAAAATATTAAAAAACAGCCAGGCGCAAAATCAGGAACTGGATGTAAATGTTTTAGAAGCAATTTATCGAATAATTGAAGATAGCCTCTATGTTTTTCAAAATCCGGATTCCGATTCGCAGGATTATGAAATTCTATATAAAAGAGTTTTGATTATAGAGCAGATGACATCAAATAGCCTTAGCGTTGTCACACAAAGAAAAACGGAAGATGAGCAAAGCAGAAGCACCAGAGGGGTTTGCGCGCAAGATTGGATTACAAGTTTTGACTCTTCAATAATTAAAACCTTGCGGGTTGATTCTTCAAAGCTGGATTTACTGGTTAATCAAATAGGAGATTTAATAACAACACGAATTAAAAACACTCAGCAATTGAACCTTGCAAAAAAATTTCAAAATGACCTTGAAGAATGGTATAAAAATTGGCATAAAATAGGATATTACATTAAATATTACGATAGAAAATATTTAACCGGTACAAATATTCACCTTGACATGCAAAGTGTTGTTGCTTATAACAAACAGCTTATGACGCTTTACAGTTCGCATACCGAAAGGTTTGCGCAGATGATTGAAGAAACAAACTATCTGTACAAGCAGCTTCAGGAAAACGATTCAAAATTGAATGCTGTCACAAACGAATTTGAGGGCATGATTAAAAAACTGCGCGTTTTGCCGCTTGCCACAATTTTTCACCTTTTCCCGAGGATGGTACATAATATTGCGCGCGAAAAAGGAAAAGAAATTGACTTTAAAATTGAAGGAAGCGAAGTAAGTGCGGATAAAAAGATTATTGAAGAAATAAAAATTCCTTTGATGCATATTATAAGAAATTCAATAGACCATGGGATTGAAACCAAAGAAGAACGTGAAGAAACAGGCAAACAGCCGCAGGGCAGAATTACCATAAGCGCCAAACATAACGAAAATAAAATTATTATTGATATTAAAGATGACGGCAGAGGCGTTGATATTGAAAAGGTTAAAAGCATAGCTCTTGAAAAAGGCCTTCTTACAAAAGAAGAGTCGGAAAACTTTTCAAACGAACAGCTTGTGGGCTTAATTTTTTATCCCGGTTTTTCAACGGAAGAAAATGTAACGGAAATTTCAGGCCGCGGTTTGGGGCTTGATATTGTGCGCAACAAAATAAACCAGCTTAACGGCAAAATAAACGTTTATTCCCAATTTCAGAAAGGCACTTTGATAAGAATAGAATTGCCTGTTGCAATGGCCACAATAAACGTTTTTATTGTGGCGGAACAAGACCAGCTTTTTGCAATAGGTACATCATTTATTAAAAACGTTGTAAGAATTGAGCCTAAGGATATTTTTGTCAAAGATAATAAAAATTATTTTATTTACCGCGAAAAAGTTACTCCTATTTTTACCCTTTCGCAAATCCTGGAAATGGACAATTTGACAAGATATACAAATAAATACACGGTTATGATTTTAGAATATGAAGAAGAAATTGTAGGTGTTATTGTCGATAAATTAATCGGAGATGAAGAAATTTTGCAAAAGAAATTTTCGCTTCCGCTTTTTAAAGTTAAAAATATCTCCGGAATTACCACAATTGCAAGCGGCGAAACCTGTCTGATTTTAAACGTTGCGGATATCATAAACACTGTTGTGCCCCAAAAAGTTTCAACAAATATAGTCACTTCAAATAAAGCAATTGAGCTTGAAAAAAATAAAGGATTTAAAATTCTTGTGGTGGATGATTCAATTACAACAAGAGCTTTGCAGAAGAACATATTAAAAACCTACTGGTACCAGGTAAAAACGCTTCCAAACGCCAGGGAAGCTTTGGATTTGCTAAAAGAAGAAAAAGTTAATTTGATTATAACGGATTATGATATGCCCGATATTGACGGTGTAAAATTCGTTGAAATTCTGCAAAAAAATAAAGAAACGGCAAATATTCCGATTATTGTTTTAACGTCTTTTAAAATTAAAGAAATTAAAGACAAATTCAAGGGCTTATTAATTAAGGAATATATTCAAAAAGATAAATTTAACCAAAATTTCTTTATAGAAAAAATTTCGAAAATTCTTGCAAGGGGGGACGATGAAAATTGAAGAGTATTTTAAAAATTTTTGCACCAGAGCAAGCGAAACAGCGCTTGAAAATTTAGAAGAGCATTCAAAACACGTTAAAGATTTGGCAGCTCAATTTTACAATGAGCTCATACGTGTTAACTTTTTCAATAAAAAAGACAAAGAACTTTTGGAAAAAAACGTTAATGTTCTGCTTTTAGCATCAGCGCTTCATGATATCGGCAGTTTTTCAAAAAGACATAAACCCCACAATAAAACAGGGGCTAAAATAATTTTGGAAAACAAAATTGACGGGCTTGACGATACCCAAAATCTTATTGCTGCAAATATTGTAAGGTTTCACAGAGGAAAAATACCCAAACGCGGCAAGCAGAAAATATTTCAAAAACTCGATAAAAACGGGCAAAAAACAGCTAAGATTTTTTCTTCCATAGTAAGAATTGCAGATGCTCTTGATTGCGGACACTGTTCTTTTTGCAAAAATATCCACCTAACGTATGATAATCTGTTCAGAACTTTGACTATAACTCTAAATTCCAATATAATACTTAACGTTGGGTTTTATGAGGTTTTCGGAAAAAAGAAAAAGTTTTTTGAAAAAATATTTAAGGTAAGGCTCTCGGCAAAAACCCAATAGACGGGGTAAAATTGGGGAAAAAATTTTTAATAACGCTTTTTATGTTTTTGTTTTTTATGCAAAGCGCTAAAGCTGCAATTAACGCAGGCGTCAGCTTTGAAAAATTTGATGAAACAAAAGTAAATTTATTGCCCAAAATTAACCTGCCCGAAATTAAAAAAGAGTATGTTGACATTTATTACTGGACAAATTATCGTCCCCTTAATATGTTAAGTGCCAATGAAACCTATAAAATAAGCAAAAAAAGAAATTTAACCCCGCTCAATCACAATTTGGAAAATTCTAAAAACGTTTATGAGGTTGCATTCTCAGATACACCCCTAAACGAAGATGATATAAAATGGGAGCAAACAATTGAAAATAACAAAAACCGCCCCGAATACCTTTATGCTTATTCAATGTATTTAAAAAATAAAGAAGACTACACGCACGCGCTGGATAATTTAGATAAGGCAATAGCGCTGGATAAAAATTATGCGCTTGCACACTTTTTAAAAGGCGATATATACAGGGTGCTTGGCGAATATAAAAATGCTGTTTTATCTTACCTTGAAACGGTTAAAATTAACCCTTTTTGCACAGATGCTTACTTTAATATAGCAAAAATTTTTGAAGAATTCGGCGCAGATGAACTGGCGCTTGATTTTTACGGTTATGCTTATATTACAAACCCCAATGATATTGAAGTGCGAAATAATATTTTAAAATTAAGAAAACAGACCGCGTTGAAATAAAAAATACTGTAATGCAAGCCGCCCGACCGTAATGCCAAACACCACCCTGTCATGCTGAACGCCCCCCGTTGCGAGTGTAACGAAGTGAAGGGAGCGGACAAATCTTTGATTTGACAGGCGTGCGTGAGCCGGTGCGAGGACGGACGTTCAGTCCGGCCGAAACACAACGATGCGCCGTTAGGAGCGAAGCGACTGAACAAATTTGCCAGGCGGTAAGAAGCCGACGTTTATTCTTTCTTTGGGCTCCACCCGTTTCTTTCTTTTTGCGTGCGGCGTTTGAGCCAAAAAGAAAGAAACGGGTGGAAGGTGTTTCGACACAAACAAAAATTTTCCACCTATTAGATCCTGAAATAAGCGTCATTGTGCACGTCGCGAAAGCTTTTTACCCTTTGCCTTCATGCGCCCTTATTCTTGCAATAGCTTTTGCAAGAGCAATTTGGGCGCGGATAACGTCTGTGTCTTTTGTGGGCTTATTCATTCTTGTTTCGGCGCGCTCTTTTGCCTCTTTTGCGCGTGCAAGGTCAATATTTGAGCCAAATTCTGCGGTATCCGTTAAAATCGTAAGTGCATTATTTACAAAATGTAAAACGCCGCCCATTGTAGTTAAATATATAGATTTTTGCCCTTCGACAATTTTTGTAACGCCGATATCTAAAGCGCTTGTAATAGGAATGTGACGGGGCAAAATACCGAAACGTCCGCTGATTCCCTGCGTGTACAGGGCATCTGCTTCGCGCTCAAACACTACCTTTTGGTGTGTTATAATCTTAACCTTAATTTTATCCGCTTTATCAGTCATTATTCGCCCTTAATTGTTTTTGCATTTTCCAGCACTTCTTCAATTGTGCCTGTCATATAAAACGCCTGTTCGGGCACATCGTCATGTTTACCTTCCAAAATTTCCCTAAAGCTTCTTATGGAATCTTCAAGTTTTACATAAGCGCCTTTTTTGCCCAAAAACTGCTCTGCCACAAAGAAAGGCTGGGACAAAAACTTTTGTATTTTACGTGCACGGTTTACGGTTAATTTGTCTTCTTCCGTCAATTCATCCATACCCAGAATTGCAATAATATCTTGCAGGTCTTTGTATTTTTGCAAGGTTTCCAAGACTTGTTTTGCGATATTGTAGTGCTCTTCCCCTATAATATTAGGGTCAAGTGCGCGCGATGAACTCTCAAGCGGATCGCATGCCGGATAAATCCCCAAAGATGCAATTTGGCGGCTTAAAACAGTTGAAGCATCCAAATGCGCAAAAGTTGTTGCAGGCGCAGGGTCTGTCAGGTCGTCTGCCGGAACATAAATTGCCTGAACAGATGTAATTGAGCCGTCTTTAGTTGATGTAATGCGCTCTTGCAATTCGCCCATCTCCTGTGCCAAAGTGGGCTGGTAGCCAACGGCAGAAGGCATGCGCCCCAAAAGGGCTGAAACTTCGCTTCCCGCTTGAGTAAAGCGGAAAATGTTATCAATAAATAAAAGTACATCTTGATGTGCCACATCTCTAAAATATTCGGCACAGGTTAAAGTTGAAAGCCCTACTCTCATACGTGCTCCGGGCGGTTCGTTCATCTGCCCGTAAATAAGCGCAACTTTATCCAAAACACCTGATTCCTTAAATTCGTGATACAAATCGTTGCCTTCGCGGGTTCTTTCGCCCACTCCGCCAAAAACGCTGACACCGTTGTGCGCCATTGCGATATTGTGGATTAATTCTTGAATTAAAACGGTTTTGCCAACACCTGCACCCCCAAAAAGGCCGATTTTGCCGCCCTTTTGATAAGGCATTAAAAGGTCAATTACCTTAATTCCCGTTTCTAAAATTTCAATTTGCGTATTTTGTTCCGTTAGTTTGGGAGATTCTCTGTGAATCGGGAAATAATCATCAGCGTGCACCTCGCCCATTTCATCAACGGGATCGCCCAAAACGTTTAAAATACGTCCTAAAATTCCTTTGCCCACGGGCATTTTAATGGGATTATTCGTATTTATAACATCCATGCCGCGCTTTAAGCCGTCTGTGGATGACATTGCAACGGCGCGCACGGTGTTTTCGCCCAAAAACTGCTGCACTTCGGCTGTTGTTTTATGACCCTTATCATCATAAATTTCAACAGCATCATAAGTTTTGGGTAAGGTTCCTTCCGGAAACTGAACGTCAACAACAGGACCTATAATCTGCGTAATTTTACCTTTTGTTTGTGTGTTTATCATATTCAAAAATTCCAATCCTATTACTATACAGGACTATTTTAACATAAAAAAATAAAACACAATATTGCAAAAGTTCACCAAGGGTAATCGTCTTTAATCTCCCAGGCGTCTTTCATAATTTTTGCAGCGCAACATCCTCCATTATTCAAACAGCCTTGGTCTATGTTACTTTTTGTATAATTATAACAATCGGGCAAAATGCCTTTGTTAGTTGGTCTAAGTACAAAAACATCTTTCCCGAATTGATTTGGCTCGTTAGAATTATTAATATCAAAGCGGATAAGATCGGTGTTGTAAATTACAAAAAGTATTCCGTCTGTTGTAATAAACGTTGTACGAGCTGCGGGAGAAACAACATTGGTTCCTGTGTAGTTTCCGTCAGGGGCTTTCCAGGGGTTTATTTGTTTATATCCGCAATCACTATAACTTTTACATATTTTTTGCACTTTTAAATAAGGCTTCCAGTATTTTTCAAAATACTCTATTGCCTGGGTAAAATCCGAAGGGCTGTCCCAAGTTTGATACATCCCGTTTTGCGCTTGTGATTGATTATATGCCTGGTTGAGAACAGAATAAGCTTTTTTAACTTTTGTTATAACTTGTGTTTTTTGATAATTCTTTACAACCGAAGGAATTGTAATGGCGTCAACAACGCCAATTAGTTGCAACGTGATTAAAACTTCTGCCAGAGTAAGAGCTTTGCAATTTTTTTCTTTTTGTATTTTAAAATTATTCATCTTGCTCTCTTTTGTTTATACATTGTATAATTTTAATTTTACCAAATTAAACTTTTGAGTGCAATGCTTTTTTAATAGACTATTTAAAAAGTGGAGCAAAAATGCGTAAAAAACTTAAAAAAGTGGGCAACAGCTGGGTTTTGGTTTTAGGAAAAGAAATTATGGGCTTTTTAAAGGTTAGCCCTGTTTTGGATGAATTAGAACTTGAGATTGAAAAAGACGTTTTGCATATTAAAAAATTTAAAGAAGAAAATGAGAAGGGTTAAAATAGTAATTACAACTTTAGCGCAGCCCCTGTTTATTCTCTCATTTTTTTATCGCACACGGGTGCAAGAAGCTTTAATTTTTCATACAAATTTTTAAATTCTTTAGGCCAAAGCGATTGCGCGCCGTCGCACACGGCTTCATCCGGGCAATTGTGCACTTCAAGCATAATGCCGTCACACCCTGCCGCTAAAGATGCCAAAGACATAGGGTAAACCTTGTCGCGCAAGCCTGTACCGTGCGAAGGGTCTGTTATAATGGGCAGGTGCGATAATTTCTTTATAACGGGAATTGCGCACAAATCAAGCGTGTTGCGCGTTGTTGTTTCAAATGTTCTGATACCGCGCTCGCACAAGATTATTTTGCGGCAGCCGCCCGCCATTAAATATTCAGCAGCCATAAGCCATTCTTCAATTGTTGCGGCAAAACCGCGTTTTAGAATAACGGGTTTTTTTGTGTGGCTTAATTCTTTAAGCAAATTGAAATTTTGCATGTTGCGAGCACCGACCTGCATAACATCAACATATTTTTCCATTAAAGGAATTTGGCTGACTTCCATAACTTCGGTTGTAACGGCCATGCCGTATTTGTCCGCGGCTTTTCTTATTAAAATAAGGCCTTCTTCGCCAAGACCCTGAAAGGCGTATGGCGATGTGCGGGGTTTAAATGCGCCGCCGCGCAAGATTTTAACACCCATGCCGCTTAAAATACGCGCGCATTGCATAATTTGTTTTTCACTTTCAATGGTGCAAGGCCCTGCGATAATTCCCACATGCCCGCTCCCGAATTTTTCGCCGTTTATCTCAACCACCGTATCTTTTTTCTGGAAAACACGGCTTGCAAGCTTATAGCCTGACGTTATTTTTATGACATCTTCTACACCTTCTAAAAGTTCGATGTCTCTGGGGTCTATGCCTGTTTTGCCGCCGACAGCGCCAATTACAGTATGAATATCACCCACGGATATATGGGGTGTAAAACCTTTATTTTTGATGAATTCAATAACTTTATCAACTTGTTTTTGGCTTGCACCGTGGCGCATAACAACTAACATACTTCTCTCCTTTTTGTATGATAATTATAACATAAAATGCCCCGCGAAGGAAATTTTTAACGTGGCACAAGCCACGTTAAAATTTGCAAGCGGGCACAAGGTGTGTGAGAATGCGGTAGCCGGTGCGCAGGGCGGGCGGTGAGCCCGCCCGAAGCATTACAATGGCGACGTTAGGAGCGGAGTGAAACGTAGCGACTGAACAAATTTGTTTCACAAATTTGACAGGAGCAGTAACGGCAAGCCGAGCAAGGCTTGGCGGACAGGGTGAAACCGTTCCCCGCGAAAGGAAATTTATTGTTGCCGCGTTTTTATCATCGCTCCGTGAAAAGAAAAAAGCTACCACGTAATAGGGGGCAATTTGCCGTGTTTTAGAACGTATGCGGTGGGCGAACATGATGTTTGTGTGCAAATATCAGGGTCGCAAACACCGTTGCCGCGTATAGGGCACAATCCGTACGTTGTGGCATTATCTTCTGCATAATAAGGGTGGACGGTTGTGTATTTGGGGTTGTTATAAGCACCTATTCCTATGGGAAAAACATCTTTTCCAACTCTGTTCGGGGCTTTTTTGCCGTTTATATCAATAAACATAATGCCGCTTTTTTTGTAGGTATCCGGTATATGAACGGTCATAGTTGTGCCGTCTGTAAGTAAATAATGGCAAACTACATTGGAGTTGCCAGATATTTTTGAAACACCTAAAGCTGAGTTGTCCTGTTTTGTACCATTTAAATAAGTTGTACTATCAGGCAGCCAATCTATGCCTGTAAAACCTTCATTTTGGTATCTTCTTTTTAACACTTTTAATTTTTTCTCAATCCCGCCGCCAAAAACATTCTCGCAGTCATAATTGGTGTATTTTTCTATACACCCTGAAACATTCTCGCTGCAGCCTTCTTCCACTTGCCATTGCTGGATAATATCTGCTATATTTCTATACTGCTTCTTAACCCTTGAAACAGCGGCGGCTTCCTGATAATTTTTTACAACCACAGGAATTGTTAAAGCGGCTACAACGCCGATAATTGCAAGTGTTATAAGCACTTCTGCAAGCGTGAAACCTTTTTTCATTTATCCTCTCTTCCACGATATTTTAATGAAATATTTATAGTTATAACTATATAATATCGTTTTAAAAGATATTTGTCAATATTTCATCTTTAAAAAATTATAATATTTTATGAGCGCATAATATAGAATTAAATAAAAGGCATTAATATGAACATAAAAAATATTTTAGGCAAACGTATAAAAGAACTCAGAAAATCAAAAGGTCTTTCGCAGGAAAAGCTTGCGGAAATGATTGATTTATCGCAAAATTCTTTAAGCAATATTGAATGCGGCATAAATTTTTTAACATCAGAAACGCTGGAAAAGCTGCTTTGCGCGTTTGGTGTAAGTTTAACGGAGTTTTTCCAAATTGAACATTTGAAAGAGAAAAAAATTCTTATAAGCGATATTGTTGAACTGTTGAAAAAACATCCCGAAAAAATTCCTGAAATATATAAAATTGTGAAAATTCTGGTCAATCAGGACGGCTGAAACAAAGTGTCTGCGGGGCATTTAAACCTGTAACACCTAATTATTACTTTGCAAATAACTGTAAGATAAAATATCTTCTTGTGTTTTATTTGAAATAAAATCTTCAAAATTTGTGCAAAAATTACCCAAAAGGTATGTTATAAATTCTTTTTTATCCACTTTTTTGCCTGTTTCATAAAAAATCGAGGTTGCGGGGATATCAATTTGTTTAAAATCCTCGTCATCTAAATTCAAATTAACCCCTATTCCCACTATAACGCCTTTAAAAATACTCCCGCAAAAAACGCTCTGCGCCAAAATGCCCGAAATTTTTCTGCCTTTTATAAGAACATCGTTAGGATATTTATATTGCGCCTCTAACCCATACTTTTCAAGTGTTTCGCCCACTTTCAGGCTTGCATACTGGGTCAGTTTATCTAAATTTTCGGGGCTTTTGGGTTTTAAAACAATTGTAATATAGCAATTTCCGCCTCCTTTATCCGTTGAATACCAGTAACGGTCAAACTGCCCGCGGCCTTTGGTTTGCAAATCAGCGCTTATAATATCAAAATGGCTTAATTCTTCCAAATTTTCTTTTGCAAAAATATTTGTTGAATTTATTTCTTTAAAATGTTTGATATTGTACATAGGTACAATTATATTACAAAAAAATATTTAAGGTTTGCAATTATTTGATTTTTATATAATATTATTGTAAAATAATCTTAAATATAACTTTGAGGGAGATTGAACATATGTTTTGTAAAAATATTATAAAATTGTTAATTGCCATGCTTTTAACATTAAGCGTAGCTCAGGCTGCGGAAGTGACAGATGTAAGAATTGATAACTGGGCAGCGCGTGAAATCATTTTCAGCTTAACCCACGGATATTTAAACCTGAATGAAAAAGGCCAATTCCGCCCTGATGATTCTGTTACAAGAACAGATTTTGTAAACGGCCTTGTTATGGCTTTGGGAAGTGAAAACATGCAGGTTCAAGCCCCAAACAAATTAACGGATTTAGTCCCGAGTACAAGAAACGTAAAAAGCATTTTGATTTCGCAGGAATTGGATTTAATTTTCGGCTATCCAGATAAAACATTCAAACCCGAAAACTCCATGACCCGCGCAGAGGCTTCAAGCGCGTTGGGGCACATTTCAAGAGGGCCCTACAACAACATTGCCATTTTAAATAAATTTGAAGATGTTGCCAAAGTGCCTGAGTGGTCTGTACAAACTTATGCAAAAGCCGTTAAAAACGATTTATACATTAACCACCCCAATAAAAATCTTTTAAGACCCACTAACTACCTATCCCGTGCAGAGGCTGCGGTACTGTTTTATAAAGTTCAAAACAGTTTGGAATTAATTGAAGATAAGTATAAAACATCAGATTTAAGAGTCAGAATTCCCGATGTTTTGCTCTCAACAGAAACTCTTCACATACACGATAAGCCTCTTTCGAACAAAGTTGAAATATACGACAGAAAAAAAGTTATTAAAAGCGGAAACATAATTAAAGGTGTTTTTGAAACGTCTGCAATGTATAAAGATGCAAAAGTGGGCGATATTATTGAATTTAGCGCCCCTGAAGATGTTTCAACAGAAGAAGGAACTTTCTTATATCCTGCGGGAACAAAGTTCAGTGCAGAAGTTCTAAGAATTAAAAAATCAACCTGGAGAGATAAAAGCAGCAACAATTTGCTTGTGCTTGACAGAATTATGATGGCTGACGGCTACCAGTTTGCTATGGCTGCAGTTCCTCTAACCGATAGAAAAATGCATGTGGTATACGTTAACGCTAAAAATCAGCACAAAGACTGGTTTAGAGCGCAAAAAGAAACAAAACCCGTAAGCGAAGGTGATTTCCTGGTAAATTATGCAAATAAAGTATCTCCGAGAGTTAAATACAAAGAAAAACAATCAACCGTGATTTATCTTCTTTTAACTGACGACTTAATCTTTAGAAACAGACAACAGTTATAAAATTAAAAATTGATTAATTTTCCCGCATTCTTAAAATATGTTATAATAAGGGTGCGGGAATCTTTTATGAACGAATTTAATCCTTTTTCACTTTTGAATAAAATAATTAAAGATGTTTCAAGGATAACAAATCCTAAGGGCGCGCCTGTGCAAAACGCCCAAAATGTTAACCCCGCACCTAACCCGTTTGGCGCGCAGATGCAAAATGTTAACTTGCAAAATACGCTGCGCCAAAGTGTTGATTTTTATACTCTTCAAGCGCAAACCATGGAGCATGCCCAGCTTTTAAATTATATGAAAGAAAGCCTTAATCTGCCAAAAGAAATAAAAGATTTAATAACGCAGGTTATTCAAAAGCAGGGGCAGGCTAGGGGTGATTTTTTGAGTGCCAAATTTGACCTTGCAGAATTTGGTGCAATTCTAAGCGCAAACGCTAAAGATGCCACGCAGAAAATAATTCAGGCTATGGCGGAATTTTCAAAACAGGGAGTAAAAGATGTGAGCCAATTGAAAGAACTTTTAATATTAATTGGCGCAAGTGTAACGTCAGCAAGCGCAGATAATAATCAGGCACTAAAAAACCTTCTTCTTCTGTATTTGCCGTTTTTGCCCATAAACCAAAACAGCAAGGATTTTGACTTTGAAGTAAACAAAAAACAAAAAGAGGCGGGCGGGGGCGAAGATGATTGCATTGAAGTTTTGATAAAAACCAAAAATTACGGCAACATAAGGGCGGTATTGACAAAAGAGCAAAACCGAATAAATATTTTCGTACAGTGCACAGAAGCATTTCCTTCCCAGATGTTTTTAAAATTGATTGAAGATGAAGCACAAAACCACGCAATTCAAACAAGCGTGAATTTTTCTAAAATTAAGCAGGAAGAAAAAGACGCTGCGGATGTGCCCGCTCAAAGCGTTCAGGTTAACAATTCCAATACCCTTATAAATTCTGCTATAATGCTTGTTTTGCACTTTGTTATTAAAATTATTTTTGAAATAGATAATTCAAATTAGCAATAATTATTGCCGTATCAAGCGCTGCACTTATTGCTGCCTGCTTGTGCCTCTTAAATAAAGGTTTGCTTGATTTTTAAAAAATATTTGATATAATGAAAACATAACTATATGAAGGAGAACTATTTATCGCTAGAAATGATTCCACAGCGCCAAAAGATTTGGTAAACGAAAAAATCCGCGCAACAGAAGTGGTTTTAATCGACGACACAGGTGTTAATCACGGCAATACACCTACAAAAAGGGCTTTAGAGCTTGCAAAAGAAAAAAATTTAGATTTAGTTGTTGTTTCTCCGAACCAATCTCCCCCGGTTGCAAAAATAATGAATTGGGGAAAGTACCGCTATGAAACAGAAAAGCGCGCCAAAGAAGCACGCAAAAAGCAGCATACCGTGGATGTTAAAGAAGTTAAGATGCGCTATAAAATAGATACGCACGATTACGAAGTGCGCCTTAAAAGCACCAAAAAATTCCTGAAGGAAGGCAACAAAGTTAAGGTTGTAATTATGCTGCGCGGGCGGGAAATGCAGCACAGCGAACTTGCAATGAATTTAGCCGTGCGCTTTTTAAAAGATTTGGAAGCTGATAATCCCGTATTTGAAAAAAATCCTTCTTTAGAAGGCAGAAACGTTGTTGCCATTTTGGCTCCCCAGGGCATTAAATAGGTTATTCTATAAACATGCAATCGCCGTAGCTAAAAAAGCGATATTCGCTATCAACCGCCTTTTTGTATGCCTCAAGCACAAATTCCCTACCCGCAAAAGCGCTTATAAGCATAATTAGTGTGGATTTAGGCAAATGAAAATTTGTTAAAAGCTTATCTACAACCCTAAATTCAAAAGGCGGATAAATAAAAATGTTTGTTTCATCTTCAACAGGTACAATTTTGCCGTATTTTTGCGCCACGGCTTCAAGCGTGCGCACGGATGTTGTGCCGACTGCTATAATGTTTCCCTTTGTTGCGTTTATTGTTTGGGCAGCTTCTTTCGATATGGAAAAACTTTCACTGTGCATTTTGTGCTCTAAAATATTTTCGCACTTTACCGGTAAAAACGTGCCAAGCCCAACGTTTAGCGTAATATAGGCGATATTAACACCTTTATTTTTAAGTGCTGAGAGTGTTTTTTTATCAAAATGCAGCCCTGCGGTTGGTGCAGCAACAGAGCCCGGGGTTTTAGCAAAAACCGTTTGATAATCATCCCTGTCTTTTTCTGTAGCTTCTCTTGAAATGTAAGGCGGCAAGGGGGTTTTGCCCGCTTCATTTAAAATTTCATAGATATTACCTTCATAAATTAATTTAACCGTATTTTTATCAATAAATTCAGCACTCAGAGCAGGTGCAATTTCAATAATTTCGCCTGTTTGAAGCCTTTTTGAATTTTTAATAAGACAATTCCACCTGTTATTTAAAAGCGGTTTAAGAAGAAAAATTTCAACAGTACCGCCTGTTTTTCTTTTGCCCAGAAGCCTTGCGGGAATTACCCTTGTATCGTTTAAAACAACGGTATCGCCGGATTTAAGATAATCCAAAAAATCGTTGAACACTTTATGCTGAACTTCTTTATTTTCCCGCTTTAACACCATCATGCGCGCCGATGTTCTTTGAGGCAGAGGATTTTGGGCAAT
>CAYYBA010000004.1:30610-36854 GCA_964470205.1 uncultured Gammaproteobacteria bacterium
TAAAATCTTCAAGCTGCATCTATTTTTGCCTTAAGTCTAAATTCCTTGCAGCGTACACTTCATCTATTTTTTTAACCGGTGTGTTTTTCGGATACTCTTCAAAGCTTTCGGGGGTTTCTTCTACTTCGGTTGCTATTTTTATCATAGTTTTGATAAATTCGTCCAAAACCTCTTTATTTTCGCTTTCTGTAGGTTCAACCATCATGGCTTCATGTACAATTAAGGGAAAATATACTGTGGGGGGATGAGTGTTTGAATCCATAAGCCTTTTTGCCATCTGAAGCGTTGTAACGCCTTTTTCTTTTTGCCAGTCGCCGGATAACACGCATTCATGCATGCATTTGTAATCATAAGGCAGTTTAAAATGTTTTTTTAAACGTTCTTTCAGGTAATTTGCGTTTAGAACAGCATCTTCAGATGCCAATTTAAGGTCGCGCCCCATAGATAAAATATATGTGTACGCCCTCACCAAAACCGCAAAATTGCCGTAAAATGTGCTTACTTTGCCGATTGTGTGTGCAAGATTATAGTTTCTTGTGTAATTTTCACCGTCAAATTCAATAACAGGCACAGGGAGAAAACTTTTCAGTTTTTCAACCACACAAACAGGCCCTGCTCCCGGGCCGCCACCGCCATGCGGAGTTGCGAAGGTTTTGTGCAAATTAAGATGAACCACATCAAAACCCATTAATTTAGGGTTTGTACGCCCCATAATTGCATTAAAGTTTGCTCCGTCATAATATAAAAGAGAACCGTTTTTATGCATTAAATCAGATATTTCTAAAATATTTTGCTCATAAAGCCCTAAGGTGTTGGGGTTTGTCATCATAATTGCGGCTATAGTATCATCAAGCAAGGGCTTTAGGGTTTCAACATCTACAAGCCCCATATCGTTTGATTTCACTTCAATACATTCAAACCCGCACATAGCTGCACTTGCAGGGTTTGTGCCATGTGCACTATCTGGTATTATAACTTTTTTGCGGATGTGCGCTTCGCCTGTGCTTTCAAAATATTTTTTAATAATCATCATGCCACAGAGTTCGCCATGCGCTCCGGCACAAGGTTGAAGAGTGATTGCATCAAGCCCCGTAATTTTTTTTAAATCTTCTTGCAGATTATACATTAATTTTAGCGCACCCTGCGCGTCTTCATCTTTTTGGTGCGGGTGCAAAAGGGTAAAACCTTCCAAATTTGCGGCGTATTCATTAATTCTCGGGTTATATTTCATAGTACATGAGCCAAGCGGGTAAAAACCTTTTTCAATACAAAAGTTTCTGTCGCTTTTTCTTTTGTACTCCCTCATTACATCCAATTCGCTCTTGTTTTTTAAGTTAAGAGGCGCACGCCTTGTTTTTTTAAAATCTATGTTTGTCATACAATAATTATACAACAAAATTTTTAAAAGGTCACCTTGTGCAAAACTTTTTTAAAAATAATTTTATTGTAAAAGAATTAAGATGTTTATTTAACTGGTTTTCAGATACAATCTACACTCCAAAATGCGTTGTTTGTGCCTGTGCAAAAAGTGACGGTTTTCTGTGCAAAAACTGTGCAAAACTAATCACTTCTGCGGCGGGTTTTACACAAGTAAAAATTAAGGGTGTTGATGTGTACAGTGTTTTTTTATATGAAAATATCTTAAAAACCCTGATACAAAACTATAAATTCAAAAATAAACTAAAGATTAAAAGCCTCTTTGCCGAATTTCTTTTTAAATATTTTAATAAAAATTTTGGCAACAAAAAATTCGCTGTAGTGCCTGTGCCGTCTCACAAAAGAAGGATTTCAAAAAGGGGATATGACCATATCAATCTTATTGCAAAAGAATTTTGCGCACGCGCAGACCTTCCATTAAAAACAAATATTTTGTTTAAAATAAAAGACACGCACGCCCATTTTAATTTAAATAAAAACCAGAGAGCAAAAAATATAAGAGGGTCTTTTGTGGTTAAAAAAGAAAACTATGCGGGCGAAAGTCTTCTTATACTTGATGATATAACAACAACGGGTGCAACTTTGGGAGAGGTTATTTCAGAATTTAAAAAACAGGGAATCAAAAATTTGATGTGTTTAACCCTCTGCAAGGCGCCTTAGAATTTTGCACAGGGGGTGCAGAGTTTTGAACAGGTTTTTGAACAGAAAAAAGAATTGGTATTATTGGGAGTTTTGGGTTTTTGAACAGTTTTTTCTACTCTACTACTTCTACTAATTTTATATTTATAATATAATATTATTAATAATAAAGCGTGAGGTAAAAATGGAAGTAATTTTAAATAAAGAAGATTTTTTAAATTCTGTAAGGGTTGTTGAAAAAATAACATCCTTGAAGGGCATTCAGCCCGTTTTGGGAAATATATTAATTGAAACCCTCTCAAGTGACAGAGTAAGGTTTTGCGCCACGGATTTGGTGCAATCAATAAGCCTGAAAACAAAAGCGGAGGTTATAAAAGAAGGTAAAACCACAATAAACCCGAAAAAACTTATTGAAATTATTCCAAGGCTTGAAAATAAACCCATAACACTTAGTGTTGATGAGGAAGAAAATAAAGCAGTGCTTGTGTGCGGAAAATCCAAATTCATTTTAAACACAATAAAGGCAGCAGAATTTCCCGAAATCCCGTGAGATGACAGAGAAAAAACAGCCGATACAAAAAGCTTTGAAATTGATATTAAAACATTTAATAAATCAATCAAACAAACAATTTATTGCTGCACACAGCTTGAAACAACAAGCGTTTTGGGCGGCGTTAATGTGGCAATTGAGGATAATATTCTTGAAATTGCGGCAACAGACGGAAACCGCCTAACCAGAGTAAGAAAGCCCATTAATTCAAAAAACGAGGAAATAAATTTTATACTTCCCTCAAAAACCCTGAATGAATTTATGAGAATATCAACAATTAAAGAAGAAGAAAAAGTTAAAATTGAGCTTGAAAAATCAAAAATATATTTTAACCTTAAAGACATGGTGTTTACGGCAAAAACAATAGATGGCTCCTACCCCAAATACAAGCAATTAATTCCTTTAACAAACGACAAGGTTGTTATTTTAAACAAAGAAGAATTAATCGAAACCATTGAAAGAGTAGCCACAATGGTTAATGAAAGAACAAATATAATTAAACTCATGTTCGAAAACAACAGGCTGACCATTAAAGCGGACACTTCGGAAACAGGAAGCGCTGTTGATGAAATTGAGATTGAATACGAGCACCCTGAAATTGTTATAGCCTTTAATTATAAATATTTACTAGACAGTTTAAAAAATATAGACGGCGATAAAATTAAAATTGAAATGGCGACAAGCCTTTCTGCAACATTATTTAAACCGAGCGAAAATGAGGACGAATGTGTTTGCTTAATAATGCCGGTACAGGTGAGATAAAATGAAAGTAAGCGTAAGGGTTCCTGCTACAATTGCAAACATAGGCTGCGGCTTTGACTGTTTTGCACTGGCACTTCCTATTTATAACACAATAACCATTGAAGAAACGGTTATGCCCGGGAGCGGAATTGAAATAAATATCTTTGGCGAAGAAGAATCAGAAGATTTAAAAAACATCCCGACAGATAAAAACAACATAATTTATAAAGCAATTGATTTGTTGTACGTATCAACAGGACAGGTTCCAAACGAACTTAAAATAAACGTTAAAACCACAATTCCCGTGGCAAAAGGCCTTGGTTCATCCGCATCTGTTATTGTGGGGGGCCTGCTTGCGGCAAACGAGTTTTTGGGCAAACCCGCGGACCTGCCCGTTTTATTATCAATTGCAACAGAAATTGAAGGGCACCCTGATAATATTACAGCGGCCTTTTTGGGCGGCTTTACAATGGCAGCACAGGAAAATGACGGAAGCATCACATACAGCCAGCTTGATTGGCCCTCTGACTGGAAATTGACCGTTTGTATCCCCGATTATGAACTCTCAACAGAAATTTCGCGCTCTGTTTTGCCCAAAATGGTGCCCCTTAAAGACGCTGCGTTTAACTTAAAAAGAGCGGCAATGTTTGTTCAAGCAGTTAATAAACACGACAGCGAACTTTTAAAATTATCTTTGCAAGATAGGCTTCATCAGCAATACAGGGAAAAACTTGTGCCGGGCCTTGATTTAATTATGCAGAACCTAAAACACATACACGGCGTTTTGGGCTGTACTCTTGCCGGTGCCGGCCCTGCCATTCTTGTAATTTCAAAAGACGCCAGCCTAAATGAAATTAAAGAAATTGTTACAAACACTTGGGACAATATGGATGTATCGTCGCAAATATTGACACTTCCCATTGAAACAACCGGAGCGGTTAAGATTTAGACTATGTATAGATTTGATGTAATTGTTGTTGGCGCAGGACACGCAGGCTGTGAAGCCGCAATTTCTTGTGCAAGGCTTGGTTTTAAGGTTTTGCTTGCAA
Source organism: uncultured Gammaproteobacteria bacterium (assembly GCA_964470205.1). Lineage (GTDB taxonomy): Bacteria > Cyanobacteriota > Vampirovibrionia > Gastranaerophilales > Gastranaerophilaceae > CAYYBA01. Next base: position 35,027 of record CAYYBA010000004.1, read on the forward strand.
CCTTAAATATTGATAACATTGCCCTTATGCCCTGTAACCCCGCAATCGGAGGCCCTGCAAAGTCTAACCTTGTAAGAGAAATTGACGCACTGGGCGGCGTTATGGGGATTGCTGCCGATAATAATTATATGCAGCTAAAAATGCTCAATTCTTCAAAAGGCCCTGCGGTGCGCGCTCTTCGGGCTCAAATAGATAAGAAAAAATATATTAATTTTATGCGCCATTTAATTGAAAAAGAAGAAAATATAACACTAAAACAAACCTCAATCACTGATTTAATAATTGAAAAAGGCGAAATTAAGGGTGTTTTGGATGAACTCGGGGTTGAATTTTTTGCTCCCGCTGTTATTCTAACCACAGGCACAAGTTTAGAGGGCAAAATTTATGTGGGTTTGCAGCATTTTGAAGCCGGAAGGCTGGGGGAGAGAAGCGCTCGCGGGCTATCAGAGGCATTGTTGCGCGCAGGTTTAAAAATTAAAAAACTCAAAACAGGCACACCGGCAAGAGTTGACGGGCGCACAATTAATTACGACAAACTCATTGTTCAGCCGCCCGATGAAATCATTGACAATTGTCCGAACATGTTTTCTTTTAAGCCCAATTTTGAAATTTTGCCGCAAGTTCCTTGCTATTTAACAAAAACAAACGAAAAAACCCACCAAATCATAAGAGAGAATTTAGATAAATCCCCAATGTATCAGGGGCTTATAAAAGGCCGCGGGCCAAGATATTGCCCGAGCATTGAAGATAAAATAGTGCGTTTTTCGCATAACCCCTCACACCACATTTTTATAGAGCCCGAAGGCTCAAGCACCTATGAAATGTATGTTCAGGGCTTTTCCACAAGCCTGCCCATTGATGTGCAGACACAAATGCTAAGAACGCTGAGCGGGCTTGAAAATGTATCTGTTATAAAACCCGCTTACGCCGTTGAATACGACAGCGTTTCGGCCTTAGAATTAAACCACTCTTTAATGTGCAAAAAAGTTAAGGGCTTATTTTTGGCGGGGCAGATTAACGGCACATCGGGCTATGAAGAAGCCGCAGCGCAGGGGCTTGCAGCGGGAATTAACGCGGCACTTTTTTTGCAGGGCAAAGAGCCGCTTGAATTTGAAAGGTCAAATTCTTATATCGGCACATTAATTGATGATTTAGTTACAAAAGATTTGGATGAACCGTATCGTATGCTAACATCAAGAAGCGAATACCGCCTTGTTTTAAGGCAGGATAATGCAGATTTAAGGCTTATGGAGCTGGGTTATAAAATAGGGCTTGTGGGCAAAGACGCACTTGATAGATTGAATGAAAAGAAAAAATATATAAAACTTGAAATTGAAAATCTTGAAAAACAAAAAATAGATGTAAACAACACTATTTTAGGCAAATACAATGAAAATATGGATATAGCCATGCGCGCCGCGAACCTTTTAAAGCGCCCGAAAATAAATTATAAAATTTTATTTGAAATGGGCTATAAATCAATAATTCCCGAAAATAAAGACAGATTTTTTATAAAAGAGGTTCAGGAGCAGGTTGAAATTGAAACAAAATACGAAGGTTACATAAAACGCCAGCAGGAGCAGGTTGAAAATGCCGGAAAACTTGAAAAAGTTAAAATTCCGGATAGCATTAACTATGAATCAATTAAACAGATTTCAACGGAAACAAAAGAAAAACTTGAAAAAGTCCGCCCCAAAACCCTTGCACAGGCACTTAGAATAGGCGGGGTGAAGCCTGCGGATATTTCATGTTTAATGGTGTTGATTGAAAGCGGGAAGTGGAAGAAGGCGTAGATTTTTCGTTACGCGGCTTGTGTCGCGTTAGAAAA
>CAYYBA010000005.1:0-3560 GCA_964470205.1 uncultured Gammaproteobacteria bacterium
TTTAGTGTATGCGGATATCAAGTTATTTGTTTGAGATGAAGGTTCTATATCATCCCCTTCTTCAACGTTATTTTCAACAGGAATCTGTTGGGGCTGCGGCGATGGAATACCCTCGGGCTTTGTTGCTTTAGATAAAATTTCTTCAATTGTAGGGCATAAAATGTCTTGAATATCTTTTGGAATATTATTTTCGCATACATAATTTAAAATTTGTTCCAATTCGTTTAAAAGTTCAAAACTGCCATTATTGTGATATCTTTCATGCAGTTTGTATGAAGCTTCTTTTAAAAGTTCCATATCCGCATTTCTTAGCGCAACTTCTATTCTTTTTATGGTCATTATTTCAGATTCTTCGTAAATTGTCATAATATGCCTTTCTTAAATATCTAATATTTCTTTTGCTCTGTGTCTAACGCCTTGATAGTAACCTTTAATCATCTGCCTTAATTCAACAGGATTATCGCTGGCACCTACGGCTGATTCTTCTGTTATGATATTTGTCTTTAAAAGTCCGTATATTGATTCATTCATTGTTGTCATACCACTGATACCGCCTTGCTGGATAAGAGGATAGATTTTTTCAAGTTCATTTTTTAAAATGTAGTCCTTAATAGCAGGGGTCATCATTAAAACTTCAACTGCAGGCACCCTGCCTCCTTCTTTTTTGTGTATAAGCCTTTGTGCTATGCTGCCCCTTAAACAGTTTGCTAAACGTTCTCTTGCGAACTGCTTTGAGTTTTCATCAAACAGGTTAATAATTCTGTTTATGGTCTGAATTGCTGAATTTGTGTGAACAGTAGCAAAAACCAAATGGCCTGTTTCAGAAGCGCTTAGGGCGGCTTCAACCGTTTCCCTGTCACGGATTTCACCCACAAGTATAACATCCGGGTCTTGCCTTAGGGCATATTTGATGCCGTCAGGGAAGGTTTCAATATCTATACCCAGCTGTCTTTGCGTGACGATTGATTTTTTATCCGTGTAAATAAATTCGACGGGGTCTTCAATTGTTATAATATGTTTTGAATATTGCTGGTTTATTATATCCAATAATGCTGCAAGAGTTGTTGATTTACCTGTACCGGTAGGCCCTGTTACCAAAACAATCCCGCTTATCTCCTGCACGAAATTTTTTAAAGAATCAGGCAGCGAGAGCTGTGCCAAAGACGGAATTTCATAAGGAATAAGCCGCAGGGTCACTTTTGGTTTACCTAAATCCAAACAGTAGTTAACCCTGAAACGCGATAAATCTTTGATTTCATAGGTAAAATCAAAGTTGTGCATTGTGCGGATTTTCTCCCAATGATCTTTATATAGAATAGTCTTTAAGATTTTATCAAAATCTTCTTCACTTAACGGTTCTAATTCTGTTCTAATTATGTTATTAAGCATTCTTAAGGCAGGCGGCTTGCCCACGTTTAGGTGTATGTCCGATATTCCCTGCGGGCAATATTCTCTCAAGAAAGATTCTAAATCAAAATTTGACAATTTTTGTTCCTCTCATTAAACTCTAGATACCTAATTTTATTGTAGCTTCGTTTTCTTATAAAGACAATTTATTAAGAAAAATTACAAAAAAATGTAAATTTTTGTAAAGATTGTGATAAAAACATCAGAAAAAAGTTAAGGAATAAGGAAAAATACCGATTAAACTTACAGGATGCAAGGAAATGACAATGTGAAAGTTAAAAGGTGTAAACAATATTATAAAAGGCGCAATTTTTAGGAAAACAGTGTTTTTATAATATTAGGTTACCTTTTTGAAAGGAAGCCAAATTGTTACAACAAACCGTACAAACTAATTTTAGAAGAATGAGAAATTTTCTTGGCTTTGCCAGGGCATTTATCATTCGCAGAAATCCTATAAAAGCTTTTTTAAATGATTGCTTGCTGCTTTTAAAGGATATGCTTTCAGTTAAACAAAAACAAAAATTAGCGAAATACCGTTTGGGGTATCAAATGCACAAGCTTAACGAACTTGAAGAATTAATTGCACAAAGCAATGAACATTCATTTTTGAAGGGCGACAAATTTAACGAAACGAGATGAAATGGGACTCATTGGGGCATCATCAAGATTAACAAAATTAAATAACGAAAGACTAGACTCGGAAAGAGAAATGGGCTTAATCAGCGACAAGAAATTTAAGCTGCTTGAGACTGTTAATGAGCTTGCAAGCGTTGCTGCAGGTTTAGATGAGAAAGCACCCGAAGTTAAAGCACTTGACGCACATAAAAAAAGGTTAGAAGCTATAGGGCAAAAACTTGATATACAAATGCAGCGCCTTGAAACGCGTTTAAAAATGATAGATGGGGATATACAGAACTGTAGACAGCTGGTAGATAAGAACATACAGTATATGTACGGCGGCCGTTAGTTTTAGCAAAATTTTTGCGACACCTATTTAATTTTTTAGCAATTTTGTAAAAAATTAAGCTACAAACTTTTATGTTTTTTCCTGTTGTATAAGTCGTTAAAATCTAAATCCAATGAATCTAAAATGGCAACAATTACCGATAAAGAGGTATTTGCTTCTCCACGTTCAATTTTCCCGATGTGTTGACCAAATCCAAGCCCTATTTTTTCAGCTAAACCTTCTTGAGATAGCCCTGCCCTATTTCTTTCGGCTCTTAAATTTTTGCCGAATTCTTTTAAAACATTATTATTTTTATTCATTCTGCAATTTTAAACAATTGACAAATTACTATCCACATCTTATACTAATGTTAATACACTTTATTTAGTGTAAAAATAAATTATAAGAGTTGTAAATGAAGTTTAAAAGATTTAATATAGGATTTACCCTTTCAGAAGTTTTAATAACCCTTGCAATTATCGGCGTTGTGGCATCCCTTACAATTCCTGCATTAATTAACAATACCAATAAAAAAGAAATGGTTGTCAGGCTAAAGAAGGCGCACTCTGTTATACAAAATGCAATAAATCTTACAATGGAAAAATATGGCTGTATTGGGGATTTGAAGTGTACAGGTTTGTTTTCAAATACCGGTGATATTACATTTGCTATATATGGCATTAGCCAGACACAACTGGATAATGGAGCCCCAATAAAGGGGATTGCCCAGTTTTTGCGTACATCCAAAAACTGCGGTACGGCCGTGGGGTGCTTTCCCGAAGGGGTAATTTACAGATACCTGAATAATACTGCATGGTCATCGTTATATGGCAGGCAAGACCGTGTGAAATTAATGCTTCAAGACGGTACATTGTTTTGGATTCTTGTTCATGATTGTAGTTATGACGCCGGAGACGGAGCTTTAGACGGAACAGTGTGTGCCAGAATAGGTGTAGATTTAAATGGGTACAAAGGCCCTAACCAGGCCGGGCGGGATTTGTTTTATTTTTGGGTGACAAAAAACGGTTCAGTTTATCCGACAGGAATTGTTGAAGATACTTATATCTATACGCGCTCTGATTCTTGTAATACAAATTCCTATGGCGAAGGCTGTGCATATAGAGTTTTAAAAGAAGGTAAAATAAATTATTGATTAAAAAAACGTCCACGAGAGGATTCGCTCTCTCCGACATTCAACTGATTGAGG
>CAYYBA010000005.1:3660-12063 GCA_964470205.1 uncultured Gammaproteobacteria bacterium
GTGCGTTTATCCTGCTGAATCGCAAGTAATAAAAAAACGTCCACGAGAGGATTCGCTCTCTCCGACATTCAACTGATTGAGGGTGCGTTTATCCTGCTGAATCGCAAGTAATAAAAAAACGTCCACGAGAGGATTCGAACCTCCGACATTCACCTTAGGAGGGTGACGTTCTATCCTGCTGAACTACGTGGACATTTTGCTATTTATTCAAAAATTTCAATCTTCGTTAAGCAGGATAGAACGTCTGACATTATTAAACTCGCAAGCTGACGCTTGCTCAGTCCTGCTGAACTACGTGGACACTTAGTGAGAGTTTTTTCATTACAGCGCTTGTGCGCTGTTGAAAAAACCGAACGAGCCTTGGTGTGTGAGCCCGAACGGGAAGCCGATGAGGCTTGCCGAAAGGGTGAAACCGTACCTCGCTATTATTATTCAATTTTCAACCATTACACAGTTAAGAAGATTATACAACAAACAAACCGTAATAAAAGTTTCAACACACATTTTTTTGTTGTAAAATTTCCTTATGGAATTTTTCAAAAGAATATTTTTAATTTTTATCTTTTGTGTCTTTTCTCAAATGCCGGGGTTAACAATTGAGCAAAAGGATATTGTGCGCGTGGGAATTTCAAACCAAAATTTTTCCGTCTATGCACACAGTGAAGCAAATTTTATATCTTTAGGCGATATTTTAATTACGGATTTAAACAATAACCTCTCTTATCCGTCCGGTACCGCTGTTAAAATTCAGGCAGCATGCGGTTTTTTAAATGTTTTTGCCAACGGCAAGCAGATTATTAAAAATTCAAAAGGACCTGTTGTTTTAACATCTGACACCCAGATAGGAATTTCAGACTTAAACCGCAAGGGCAAACCTGCCCTTTATGACGGGCAGTTTGAAATCAAAATGCTTGATAGCGGCAAATTTAATATTATAAATGTTGTAAGTATGCAAGATTATTTAAAAGGCGTTGTTCCAAATGAAATGCCCTCAACCTTCCAATTAGAAGCGCTCAAGGCGCAAGCAATTGTTGCAAGAAATTATGCGAATCGTGATATCAACAAAAACCCGAATTATGATGTTGTGGATTCTCACATGTCGCAAGTTTACTACGGGTATAATTCGCAAAGAGAATTAACAAATAAAGCTGTCGATGAAACACTAGGTTTATATGCCCTCTGGCACAGCGAACCCATTATAGCGCTTTATTTTTCAACATCTTGCGGTATTACGGACAGCTGGGAAAACGTTTTTGCGCAAAATGCAAACCCGGATTTGCCAAAAGTGCTGCCTTATCTTGTGAGTGTTTGGGACAACCCGGACTACAAGGAAATAAAAACAGAAAAAGAACTTGAAGATTTTTTAACTTCAACTCCACAAACAAATGATAACCTTTCGCCGAAATATCGCTGGAAAGTCACATTTACAAAAGCGGAACTTGAAGGGATTTTGCCAAAGACTTTAAAAGCGGAATCAAACGGCGGTTTGGTTGAACCGAAATTTAATGCTGATACGGTTTTCGGTTCTTTAGAAGATATAAAAGTTGTAAAAAGAGGGCCTTCAGGCAAAGCGCTCTTAATAGAAATCAAAACGGATAAAGGCAAATGGGCTGTTAAAAAAGAACTCGGTATAAGAAGGGTTTTAGCCAAAGACAACAAAATTCTAAACAGCGCTAATTTTATTATCAAAAAAGAAAACGAAACAAAAATAGGCGAATTTATTTTCCATAATTCTGATGAGGGTGAAACAACATACACAATAACAGGCGGCGGATTTGGGCATGGGGTTGGCATGAGCCAGTTTGGCGCAAATTATATGGCACAAAACGGTGAAGACTACATATCTATCTTAAAACACTATTATAAAGGGATAACCGTGGGCACAATTCCTAAAATTGTTGAATATAACCCATACGGGCGTGATTATATAATTGATTTTTATTACAATAAAAAAGACGGCGAAGCCTATTATTTAAAGATTGATAATGCTAAAAGGCTTGCTAATCTGGATTTTTACATAAATGATACTGAATTTAACCCGGCATTAGGGATTTTCAGCGCACCTGTTTTAATGTTTGATATTACAAGGTATTTGAAACAGGGTGTAAATAGGGTTACAATAAAACCGATAAGCGAAAGTGAAAAATACAAAAGTACAAAAGCCTGGATTGAGATAGGAAATTAAAATGGAAGAAGTACAACAAAAAACACCGGAAAAAGGATTATTTAAAGCAGCCACATGGATTGCCGTTATTATACTGTTATCAAAGGTGTTCGGGTTTTTAAGAGATGTTGTTGTAGCAAATTTTTACGGGGCTTCACTTGTATCGGACGCTTATTTTTACGCTTATCAAATTCCGGCTCTTGCAATTGTAATTTTGGGAGGAGTGGGAGGACCCTTCCACAGCGCTACGGTTGCTGTTTTTTCAAAGCTTATACAGGATTTTAACGTACTTCCGAGTGAAAAAATTAAAAGGCTTTTTAATTCTTTTGAAACATTTTCAATTATCGTATTCGGTGTAATTGCGCTTGTTTGTTTCTTGTTCTCCAGACAGATTATGGGGATAATAATAAACGGGGCATCCCCCGAACTTTTAACTTTGGCGTCAAACCAGCTTAAGATGATGTCGCCTGTTGTTTTAATGGGGTCTGTTATAGGAATTTATTACGGTATTTTGGTAACACACAAGCATTTTTTGGTGCCTAATATTTCTCCTTCATTTTTATCTTTGGGCATAATCTTGACTTTACTTATAACCCACGGAGATACTACAGGCTACTATCTTGCTTTAGGTACTACCATAGGGGCGCTTTTGCAGCTTTTTTGGCAAATGCCGCTTGTGCATAAATTGGGCTATGCTTTTAAACCCTGTTTCGACTTTTTTAAAGACAAAAATTTTAAAGAAATTATAGAACTTTTATTTCCCGCATTTTTAAGTTCCACAATAGGGCAGCTTGGAATTTATATAGATATGTTCTTTTCAGCCGGTTTAAAAGAAGGTGCGTGGACTGCCTTAGGTTATGCAAACCGCATTTTCCAGTTTCCGACAGGCATGATGTTAACGGCAATTTTAGTACCGCTTTTTCCTTTATTTTCAAGACTTGTAGGTCAAAAAGAGTATAAAAGTGCACAGCAATATTTTGTTAACGGCGTTATAAACCTGTTTTTTATTGCGAGCTATATGATGGTTGTAATTTTTGTCGTAAGGTATGATGCCATAAGAATTGCGCTTCAAAGAGGCGCATTTGATGCAGAAGCCACTTTTATGGTTAGCGAGATTTTATTCTTTGTAACGTTATCAATTTTGCCTTATGTATTCAGAGATAGCGTAACACGTTTGTTTTACGCTTTTGGCGATTCTAAAACGCCTTTTGCAATTGCCACATGCTCTATTATTTTAAAAGTTGTTCTGAATTTAATTCTTGTAAAACCTTTCGGAATATACGGTATTGCAGGGTCAACCGCCTGCATAACGCTTTTTAATGCGGTTATTTTAGGGATTTTAATTAACAGAAAAGTTAAAGTGGATTATAAGACAATTTTTAAGACCCTGTTTAAAATTTTAATTGCAGCGGCTTTAGCCTGGTTTGCAGGGGATATTGTCAATTATATTTTTGCAAAATATATCCCGTGGAATTTTATTTTGGGGATTATAAAGGTCGCAAGTGTTTGTGTTGTATCTTTGATAGTTTATACTGCAAGCGCTTATGTTTTAAAAATCGAATGTCTGCAAAGTTTGCTCGCGAGGTTTAAAAGATCATGAGTAATTTTGTTGTAGCTTTTGAAACAGACACTGTTTGGGGAATAGGGTGCAATGTCAATAACGCCAAGGCAGTTGAGGAAATTTATAAAATTAAAGGGCGCGAACATACAAAACCCTTAATTTTGATGTCAAACGGGCTTGAAAACCTTTTAAAATACGTTGAAAAGCCCAGTAATGCTGCGCTTAGCGTTATGGCAAAACATTTCCCGGGAGCACTAACCGTTATTTTAAAAAAATCCAAAAACTGCCCTCCCTATATTGCACCGGGGCTTGAAACCGTCGGTATTAGAATACCCAATCACCAGGGTTTTTGGGAGTTGTGCGAATTTGTTAAGGGGCATGTGCTTGCAACAACATCTTTAAATATCTCAAATGAACCGCCCTGTTTGACCTATGAAGAGGCCCATAAAAAGTTTTCGCATCTTTGCAAAGTTATAAAACCCCAAAAGAGAAGGATTTTAAAAAATTTGCCATCCACAATTGTTGATTTAACAGGTACAATGCCAAAAATTTTAAGGCAGGGGAGCGTTACTTTAGATTAACCCTGAAGGCTGCCCATTGCGCTGCTGAATTTCTTTTGCAATTTATCACCTTTGGGTATTTCACTTTGATACGATTCAAGCAAATATACGTCTTTGGTTTTTATACCTAAATTAAGAGCAGCTTCAAGCAATACTCTTGCCTTTTGGATATTGTCCGTAAAAGCCGATGTTATAGGAAGATCACCGTCTTCATCTTCCGCCAAAAGTATTGTTCTTCTTGTTTCTTCATCCGCGGCATCAAGCATTACCTTTATTATTTCAACATAGGTGGAGTTGTTTATTTCATCAATAGAGACCCCGGAGCTATCTATGTCATTAATATAGGTGCCGCCGCAGCTATGTATCGGAATATTACCCTCTCTGTCACACGCTAAAAGCATTGTCCTTCTTGTTACTTCATCTACGGCATCAAGTATTACCTTCGCTACTTCAGCATTTCTAGGCCAATGTATAGGAAGAGCACCGTCTTTGCCGGGTGTTAAAAGCATTGTCCTTCTTGTTGCTTCATCTACGGCATTAAGTATTGCCTTTGTTACTTCAGCATTTCTAGGCCTATGTATTGGAAGATTACTAAATGCATTAGGTGTTAAAAGCATTGCTTTTCTTGTTCTTTCGTCTACTGAATCAAGCATTACCTGCATTGTCTCAGCATTTTTCATTGTTGCAGCATCGTGCACTGGAAGATTACCACGCATACCTGGTGTTAAAAGCATTGCTTTTCTTGTTCTTTTATCTACTGAATCAAGCATTGCTTTTGTCATTTCAGCATCTCTGGATAAATGTACGGGGAGATTACCGTCTTTATTCTTCGTTAAAAGCATTGCTTTTCTTGTTCTTTCATCTACTGAATCAAGCATTGCTTTTGTCATTTCAGCATCTCTGGATAAATGTACGGGGAGATTACCGTCTTTATTCTTCGTCAAAAGCATTGTTTTTCTTGTTCTTTCATCCGCCGAATCAAGTATTGCCGTTGTTGTTTCGGCATTATTAGACCAATGTATAAGAAGGCGGCCATCCTTGTCGGGTTTCATAAGTTCTGATCTGGTATATTTGGGGCTTGCAGTTTGCAGCCTTTCGGTATTGCAGGGTGTTGGCCTTGTTGTATGATTTTGGTTTTGAAGGCTGGCAATTGCTGTGCTGAATTTCTTTTGCAATTCAGCGTTATTTTTTGGTATATATTCTTGATACGATTTAAGCAGATTTACGTCTTTGGTTTTTACACCCAAATCAAAAGCAGCATTAAAAATGACCATTGCTACTTCGGTATTATACTGTTGTACAGGAATATTATCGTGTTTATTGCGCGCCAAAAGCATTTCTTTTTTTGTTTCTTCATCCACAGCATCAAGTATCACCTTTGCCACTTCAGCATTATTAGACCAATGTATGGGAAGAGTGCCGTATGCATTAGGCGTTAAAAGCATTTCTTTTCTTGTTTCTTCATCCGCTGCATCAAGCAGTATCTGCATTGTCTCAACACGTTTCATTGTTGCAGCATGGTGAACGGGAAGGAGGCCGAATTTATCAGGCGCCAAAAGCATTGCTTTTCTTGTTTTTTCATCCGCCGCATCAAGTATTACCTTTGTTGTTTGAGCTACAGACAAATGTATAGGAAGAAAACCATATATATCAGGCGTTAAAAGCAATGCCTTTCTTGTTTTCTTATCCGCTGCATCAAGTATAGCTTTTGTTTCCTTGGCACTGATCATAAAACCAGGGGGGTATTGAGGCTTTTTCTGACAGGTATTTGCAGTGGCTTCAAAGATGTCTTGAGCAGCACATATTCCTTGGCTGTTTTTGGTAAAACTGTCATCAGGCACTGGCTTTGTTGCGGGGTTTTGCGCGGCTAATGCTCTTTTCATTGACGGTTGCGCATAAGCTAATTTATTTGTGATTGCTGAAATAAACATATTTAACTATCTTCGCTCGTAATGGTTTTACAAAAATCGTGATAATTATTTGTTGCCAGTTGCTTAATAAAAGTTTACGAATAAGCTTACTACGCGCCATTTACTGCGGATTAACCGTTTTGAAGGCTGCCCATTGCGCTGCTGAATTTTTCTTGTAGCTCTTTGTCATCTGCAGATATATATTTTTCGTACAATTTAAGCAAATTTGCATCTTTGGTTTTTACTGCTAAATCCAGAACAACGTTAAAAATTACCCCAAGCATTTCAGAGTTATTGCCTGAATAATATGTTTGCATATAACCATTTTCATCAAGTGACAAAAGCATTTTTTTCTTTGTTGCTTCATCCGCTGTATCAAGCATCACCTTTGTTGTTTTAGCTTTGTTTTCCATTCTTTCTTTATATGCCATATCATCAGCTATACTCAATAATAAATAGTTTCTATCCATTTCAGCCAAGTATATAGGAAGATTGCCGTCTTTATCCGCGGTTAAAAGCATAGTCTTTCTTGTTTCGGAATCTGCAGCCTCAAGCATTACTTTTGCCGTTTCAGCGTTGTTAACTCCGTGTATCGCAAGAGCTTGAGATATACCCCCGGGCGTTAAAAGCATAGTCTTTCTTGTTTGGGGATCTGCAGCTTCAAGCATTGCCTTTACCATTTCAAAATTTTTAACCCTGTGTATCGGAAGTCTACCGTTTTTATCAGGTGTCAAGAGCATTTTCTTCCTCGTATCTTCATCTACTGAATCGAGCATCGCTTTTATGACTTCATACGTATTATCTGTTGCCATTACGGCAGAATGTATCGGAAGTTCACCGTTTTTATCGGGCGTCATAAGCTCTGCCGCGGATTTTTTAGTGCCGCTGGTATCTTCAGCTGCTTTAAAATATTGACTTAAATCATCATCTGTAACACCCGGTTGTGCTTTTACAAAACTATCATTCGGTGTTGGTTGCTGCGGGGTTTTGCGCTGCCGCAGGTTTTCTTGCCGCAGGTTTTGTGAAACCAAGTTTATTCATAATTGCTTGAATGGTCATTTCTTGCTGCCCTCCCGTATCTTGATTTTATAATAACTGTAATAACTATTTATTGACACTTTCCTTAATAAAATGTTACATTAGAAGCTTGCAACATTGGATATTGCCAATAAAAACATTTCAAACTATAATATTTTTAAAAGGAGAGAAAATGGATAAGAAAAAAGGAATAATACTTGGAATTTTAGCTGTAGTTGGGATTATTGTATCTCTGGATTTGTGTTATATATTCTTTAAAGTCAATTTTGAACTTTCACATATGCCGAGTTTTTGCTCAATCAACAATTTTATTGATTGTGACGGTGTTGCACAAACAAAATATTCGGTTTTTCTGGGCGTTCCGCTTGCAATGTGGGGGCTTTTTTTATATTCCACAATGCTGTTTTTGCTCATCACGCCTTTTATCAATAAAAAATATCCAAACACAATTATAGAAGTTTTTAAAAATCCGGCATCCTATATTGCAACTTTAGCTCTTGCCTCTTTTTTAATCTCAATGTCTTTAGCGGGAATTTCTATTTTCACAATAAATAAAATCTGTATTCTTTGTTTTGCAACATATTTTCTTGATTTAATTATAGCCTTTGTTGCAAAAGAAAAAGGTTCTTTCTTTAAAAATGACATAATAAACACCGTGAAAGACTTTATTGAAGGTGCTAAAAAATATCTTGTTCTTTTTATTGCGGCTGTTTTGTTGGGTTGTGGGATTTTATATTATTTATCAACAAGCTATATTTTAGCTCCGAACATTAAAGAACAAGCATCTTTTGATGAATTTCGATACTTGGAAAAAAATACCTGGGAAGTCCAAGGCAACACGCTTGGAAATCCTGACGGCAAAGTGCGCATTTTTATTTACGGTGATTTTATGTGTCCTTTTTGCAGGATTGCAAATATTATGATGCACAAACTTGCAAAAGAATATAAAGAAGTTTATGTAACGCACATTAACTATCCGCTTGACGCTTCGTGTAATCCGGATATACCTCAGACAATGCACCCGCATGCCTGTATTCTTGCAAGATACGCACTTGCGGCCAGAAAGCAAAATAATTATTGGGGTATGATAAATACCATATATGATAATTTACCGAGCAGCGAAGATGAACTTTTAGGATTAGCAAAAGAGCTTGGGCTAGACCCGCAAAA
>CAYYBA010000005.1:12073-36334 GCA_964470205.1 uncultured Gammaproteobacteria bacterium
TTCGCCAAACATTGCAGAAGAATTAGGAATGCAAATTAATTTTGCCTCTGCTAACGGGATTAACGGAACACCCTCTTTTACAATAAACGGAATTAATTATGTAGGTGCTATGCCTTATTACGAACTTGTTGAGCGGGCACATCAAGCCCTTAAAAGACAAGAGAGAGAAAATGAGCAATAAAATATTGCTCCACACCTGTTGCGCGGTTTGCTTTGCCCATCCGAACAATATTTTGAAAGAGTCCGGGTTTGATGTTTTGTGCTATTTTTATAACCCCAATATCTATCCGCAGGAAGAATACGACAGAAGATTTTTGGAACTTAAAAATTATTGCGATAAAAATTCTTTTGAACTTATTGAAGAAAAATATGAACCCGAAGAATTTTATAAAATAGCGCAGGGGCTTGAAAACAGCCTTGAAAAAGGTGAAAGGTGCGCTAAATGTTATGAATTAAGGCTTGATAAAACAGCTAGAAAAGCTGCGGAATTAGGAATTTATAAATTTACAACAACCTTGAGCGTAAGCCCCCATAAGCCAAGCCGGAATATTTTTGCTGCAGGAAATAAAACAGGGGAAAAATACGGAATTGAATTTGTGCCCGTAGATTTTAAAAAGAAAAACGGTTTTAAAATAACACAGCAAATTGCGCAAAAGGAAGGGTTTTACAAGCAAAACTATTGCGGCTGCCGCTATTCAATTTCAAGCAAGGCTTGAACCAAAGCAGGATCCCATTTTACGCCGCTTTCCTGACGTATAATATCCAGCGCATCTTCTTTTGAAAGTGCTTTTCTGTGCGCCCTGTTTTCTCTTAGGGCGCAATAAGCGTCAGCGAGTGCTATAATCCTTGAGCCAAAAGGAATTGATTGACCGCCCAGGCCTTCAGGTCTGCCCTGGCCGTCCCAGCGTTCTTTTTGATAGTGGATATAGGGAATAACTTCTGACATAAAGTTTATGTTCATAAGTAAATTTACACCGGCATTCGGGTGGTTTTGCAAGGCTTCCCACTCTTCTTTTGTTAATTTTTCCTTTTTGTTGAAAAGCTCATCGCTCAGGTGAATTTGCCCTATATTTTGCAAAAGTGCGGCATAATAAATCAAATCCGTAGTTTTTTCATTCAATTTTAGATGTATGCACATATCGCGTGCCAATTGGGCAGTTCTTTGAGAATGGTTAGTATCGTTTTTGCTCTTCAAATCAACCGCGCGTGCCATTGTTTCAACAAATGCCTGTTGCTGGTCGCCTAAATCGCCTATTACAACAGTTAGCTGAGCCCTTAAATTTTGCAGTTCGCCTGTTGCAAAAACTTTGGCATTAATTGCCTTTTGAACCTCATCAATTAATTTTTGAAGACCCAGAGATGTTACAAAAAGTCTCGCAGTTATTCTGATAAGGTCTTGATAACCGTTTTCAAGCGGACGTTCTATATCGCGTGCAACTTCAATAGCGCCTATACATTCATAATTATTTTTCATCGGGAAGATTAAAATCTCCTTATTTTTTTTGGTTATTTTAATTTCTTCCTGTTTTTCATAGCATTTGTGAACGTCTTTAGGAATTTCGACACTTGTTTTTTCAACCGATGTCCCGCTTAATTTTAATTCCTCGCCTTTTTTTGCAATATAAATATTGCAGTATTTTAAAGAGAGAATACTTTCAATTGTTTGTGCTATTGAATTATAAATAATCCTCTCTTCTTTTTTGTTAAACCCTAATATAGCAAGGGTATTGTCAATTGAATAAATAGAAATAAGTTCGCCCAGCTGACTTTTTAAATTTTCATTTTTATCTTTAACGCTCTGGCTTATTTTATCTGCTAAAGTAGGGTTAATTAAATGCTCGCATAAAAAATCGCCCAAATTTAATTCAAAAATTTCTTCCAGAGGGTCGGTATCCAAAATATCAATTACATGAGAATATGGCGAAATACCCTTTTTGGGGTCGTTATTCTCTTCACCGTGGGGATTTTCGTATTTGCTCATTTAAACTTCCTAAGTTAAAATAATTTTATCACAAATAGTCTATCGGCATAATTATAGAAAACTTTTGTTTATTTAACAAACTTTATACTAAAGTTGTAAAGAAATTTTAACAAAAGTTGTAGATAAAAGCAATTTTTTTGTTTTAGGCACATTGTATGGGTATGATGAACAATGTAAGTTTTAAAGGTACATATTTAATACCGCATAATTACCTCACAAATACACCATGTGCGATAAAATCCGTTAGAGATAGTTTGCCCGAATCCTCAGGTGTGCGTGTTTTTGGAAGACCAAAAGAGAAAGACCACCAAGGCGATACAACATTTGTTGTTGATGACGGTTTTGATAAAAAACTTGAAGCCCTTTTGCAAGCAAAAAATATTAAGTTTGAAAAACGCCCGCACAAAGAAATTTATGACAAAGATAACATTTTAAACAGAATTGAGCCTGCAGGCTCTTTTACACAAGACAGATTCAGACTTCTTGATTTTAAAACAAAAGCAGTTGATGCGCTATGTGAAAAATGCGGCATTACACCAAGGCTTTATTGCACAAATCAAGCATGGGATAAAGAGCGCAGAGAATTTTTAACAGTTTTAAAATCCGGCACAAGAATTGACCCTCCGGTTGTTAAACTTTATAAAGATGACAACGGAGACTTAAAAATAGGATTTGAAAAAGGTTACGCAGGCTACACTGTTTTAAAAGAAATGGGCTTTGAAGCAATTCCTATGATTATAGATTACAGGAAGATGAATTTAGCGGAAAAACAAGGCCTTGTTGTACAATATGGTAAACAAGGACGTCCTGTATAATATGGTAAATAATTTGGGTTTTAAAGGACGTTATAAAGTAAATCTTGCCGATAATACAATGCGTAATATGAGAGCAATAAAAGAAGCCGAATTTTTGACGCTTGAAGATAAAACAAAATCCGGCTACAAAACAGATGCCGTTTATCGTGATTTCCCAAACGGCGGTGTTGTTTATATTGAATTAGAAGATAATTATGATAAAATTTTAGAATCATTTTTTAAACAATACGGCGTAAATTTTACAAAATGCGATAAACAATAACTTTTTGATATAATTGTTTCAATGATAGTTGAGACAAAATATTTAAAAATAGATGAAACAATTGCGCTTGAATGCGGCAAGCACCTTAAAAATGTTCAAATTGCGTATGAAACGTACGGCAGTTTAAACGAAAATAAAGATAACGCCGTTTTAATTTTGCACGCACTCACAGCAGATGCCCATGCCGCGGGCAAACACACTAAAGACGATAAAAAATCGGGCTGGTGGGATGATATGATAGGGCCTGACAAGGCATTTGACACCAATAAATTTTTTGTAATTTCTTCAAATGTTTTGGGCGGGTGCAAAGGCACAACAGGGCCGGGTTCCATAAACCCTGATACAAAAAAGCCCTACGCGCTTGATTTTCCTGTTATAACCATTGAGGATATGGTAAAAGTTCAAAAAAAGCTTGTTGACTTTTTGGGTGTAAAAAAGCTTACGGTTGTTGGCGGCTCAATGGGCGGAATGCAGGCTTTGGAATGGTCTATTGAACATTGCGATATGGTAAAAAACGCTATAATCATAGCGTCAACTTCAAGGCTATCGGCGCAGGCAATAGGTTTTAACGCAGTTGGGCGAAATGCAATAATTTCAGATGTCAATTTCAATAACGGCAACTATTACAACACCAAAGCGCCCGATAAGGGCCTGGGCATTGCAAGAATGGTGGGGCACATTACATATCTTTGCGAAGAAGCCATGCACAACAAATTCGGCCGCGATTTTAAAAGCGCCCCGAGTTTTGATTTTGGCGTTGATTTTCAGGTGGAAAGCTATTTGGACTATCAGGGGCGCATTTTTGTGGACAGGTTTGACGCCAACAGCTACCTTTACATTACAAAAGCCATTGATTATTACGATTTGCCCAAAAAACACGGCAGCCTTGAAGATGCCTTCAGAAAGGCAAAAGCACGGTTTTTGATTATATGTTTTTCGTCAGATTGGCTTTTTACTACAGAACAATCCAAAGAAATTGTGCGTGCCTTAATTGGGGCGCGCAAAAACGTGTCTTTTGTTGAAATTGGAAGCGTTTGCGGGCATGATGCGTTTTTAATAGAGTATGATAATCAAACCAAAATTATTAGAAGTTTTTTACAAAGAGGATAAAATTGAGTAAATTAAATTATGAAATTATAACGGAATTGATTGAAAAGGGCGCCCACATTTTAGATTTAGGCTCGGGCGACGGCACTTTGCTTAAAAAACTTGTGGATGAAAAACAGGTTCAGGGCACAGGTGTTGAAATTGACCAAAAACAAGTTATAAAAGCGCTTGAAAGCGGGCTTTCCATAATTCAGGGCGATATTGATGAAGGCTTGAAACAGTTCCCCGACAAGAGTTTTGACTATGCTATTTTAAACCAAACCCTGCAATCAACCCAAAAGCCCGATTTTGTCATAGAAGAAATGTTAAGGGCGGCGCAAAAATGTGTGGTAAGCTTCCCCAATTTTGCCTATTGGAAAGTGCGTTTTTATCTTTTTTTCAGGGGCAAAATGCCTGTGTCAGAAGCGTTGCCGTACGAATGGTACAACACGCCCAACATTCACCTTTTAACCGTCAATGATTTTTTTGAATTTTGCGCAAGGCGGAATATTAAAATTTTGAAATCTATTTATTTAACACGCCAAAAAGCAAGGCACAACATATTTATAAGAACAATTACGAACTTTTTTTCAGAAGAAGTTATTTTTGTAATTTCAAGGTAATTTTATATAGTAAAATTGAAAAGTTCTCTTATATCAACATTAAAACCGTCAGCCATCTGCTTTAAGTACAATATGCTTGGGTTTGCTTTGCCGTTTTCTATATTGCTTATATGACCTCTATCGGTATTAGCTAATTCTGCCAATTTTTCTTGGGAAAAACCGTGCTCACCTCTTAAAATTCTTATTTTATGACCCAACTTAGTTAAAAATTCTTTATTTTCCATATTTCAAATTTTATTCTATTGACATTCTTTTTTCTATGGCGTACAATCTACTAAAGTTTAGTAAAATCTACAATAATATGAATTAATTAATATAAGAGGTAAATTATGAACAAAGATGATTTGAATGCAAATATTGAGTTGTATTTTAAACAAATAATTGCGCTTGCTGATTTAATGATAGAAAATGATAATAGGGATATTGAAAACCTTATGACAATAAGGGAGCTGGCACACAACGGTTCTGAGATTTTGGAAAGATTTTCTGCTTAATTTATTTTGCCACTTTTTTGTGCCGCCCTCTGTCATGCTGAACTCGGAAGCCGGGTGCGGATGTGACGGTGCCGATGAGGCGGCGGCACGCAGTACAATGCCGCTTGTTTCAGCATCTATCCAACGCCTACAAAAAGCAAAGAAACGGGTAAAATTTATATTTTAAACTATAACCCTCATAACCTCATCAAGCGGTTTTTTATGCGCGCGCGCGTTTATCGGCTTTGGCTTTCCTATGGGCAAAAGCGTTACAAGCCAATCTTCTTGCGCTATGCCCAAAACCTTTTTAAGCCCTTCTTGTGCCATAACAGGTGCAACCATCCAACAAGCACCCAAACCAAGCGCATGTGCGCTTAAACACATATTTTCAATAGCCCCGCCAATACTCAACATTTGTGAATCAGGGCGCATTCTTACACTTTCTTCTTTGCTGAAGCCTGTTTTCTCCAAAACCCCTTCAAGAAATTGCGGATGATTTTTTAAAACGCAGGCAACCACAATAGGAGCGTTTGTAAAAAACGTGGAATGGTTTTTGAAGCGCTTAACTCTTATTCTTATCTTATCATCTTCCATTTTTTGCGAAACTTCATCATAAAGTTTTGAAATTTCTTGCGCCATTTTTTCTTTGGTATCTTGATTTAAAACAACAACAAATTCCCAGTTTTGGTCATTGCACGCACTTGGTGCCACGCGCGCAGAATTTATTATTCTTTTTATATCCTCCATAGGGGGTGTGTAATCTTCCCACATTCTTGTACTATATCTTGTATCAACAACTTCAAAAAAATCCATAATTTACTCCTTAAAATTTTGTAGTATATTAATTGTATGAAAAAAATCTTTCCCTTTATTCTAATATCTATTTGTTTATTTGTAAAGTTTTCCCTAAAAGCGCTTGGCGGTCCTAATTACAAATACCAAACCTATACGCCGCAACAAGCTGAAAGCACTATAAGCAAATTTGACCCTGATACCAAAGTTTTGTTTATTATGGATTATTCAAACAGCATGAACGAAAGACTTGGGGCTCAAACTAAGCTTGAGCAGGCAATTTCAACCATTGAAACGCTTTTGCCCAAAATTTCTCCCGATGTGCAGATGGGTTTAAGGGTTTACGGGCATAGAGCCGGTTTTACGTATATGGACGGCTGTACAGCCTCAAAATTGGCAGTTCCTTTTGGAGCAAATAACGCACAGAATATAATAGCGGCGCTCTATAAAACCCGCGCTTTAGGCTGGACGCCTATAACACATTCTTTAAAACAAGCCGTTAACACTGATTTTGCAGGAGTTACAGGCAAAAAGAGGATTATTCTTTTAACGGACGGCGGCGAAAACTGTGATGAAAGCCCCTGTACTTATGCCATAAGCCTTATGAGAATGCGTGATGACATTACAATTGATGTTATAGCGTTTGACATTTATGATGCGGATGCCAATGACCAGCTAAAGTGTACTGCTTTTACAACGCGCGGGAAATTCTACACGGCATCAAATAAACAGGAACTTGAAAACAGTTTATCAGACAGCTTGAATATAGATAAAGCGGTGCATGGCAAGGTGAAGGTTCAGGAAAGATAATTGCAAGTCTTTACCACGGATAATCGTCTTTAATCTCCCACCCTTCGCGTGCAATTTTTGCAGCACAGCAAGTGCCGCTGTTTGTTTTGGAGCATTCACTATTTATGCCGGCCATACTGCTATTATAACAAAAAGGCATAATCCCCTTATCTGTTCTTATAAAATAAAATAAATCCCTGCCCAGTATATTAGGCTCGTTTGAGCCGTTTAAATCAACATAAACACTGTCGTTAGGAGCAGTTGCATCACCGCCTGTTGAAAAAATTAGAAAAAGCGTACCATCGGGCGTTAAAAACGTTGTTCTTGCTTCTACCCAAACAACAAGCATACCGGTGTCGATGCCGTTGGCTCCTTTCCAGGGTGCAGAGGCTTTGAATCCGCAATCAGAATAGCTGGTACAAATTTTTGCAACCTTAAAATAAGGTTTCCAGTATCTGTTAAAATATTCCCTAGCGCCGATATCAAAAGCTTTGTCCCAGGTCTGATACATTCCGTTTTGCGCTTGAGAATTGTTATACGCCTGATTTATGGTGGACCACGCCTTTTTTAGCTTTGCAACAGTCTGTGTTTTTTGATAGTTCTTTACAACAGCAGGAATGGTAAGAGCTGCCACCACACCGATTATTGCCAATGTTATCAATACTTCCGATAAGGTGAATCCTTTTTTGCTATTCATATTTTTTAACCACCTCTTTAATATATTAATGTATACTTTAATTTATTAAAGTATACATGATTGTTAAACAAATGTCAAGTAACTTAAAATTACAATATGAAAGATAAATTACTTGTAAAATTAGGTCATACCATTAAGTTCAAGCGCATAGAAGAAAGCATTTCACAAGAAAAGCTGGCGGAAGCAACGGGTTTGAGTGTGCAGGCAATAAGCGCCATAGAAAACGGGCTGAGCAATATTAAGTTTAAAAATTTATATACAATAGCACGTGCGCTGAATTTAGATATAGGTGTGTTTTCAAAATTGGATTTATAAATGCCCCTATGCTATAATCGTCTTATGAAACCTGAACTTTTGTTGCCTGCGGGAAATATTGAAAAAATGAAATACGCTTTTGCTTATGGGGCAGATGCTGTTTATTTAGGCATGGTGGATTTTTCCCTTCGTACAATGCGAAAGGGCGAATTAATAACGCAGAAAAATTTAAAAATGGCGGTAGATGAAGCAAGGAAACTCAATAAAAAAGTTTATTTAACGCTTAATATTTTTGCGTTTGATGATGACATTAAAAATTTATATAAAAACATTGACGTTATAAAAGAAGCAAACCCGCACGCCGTTATTGTAAGCGATTTTGGGGTGTTTGACGTTGTGCGCAAGGAATTGGCGGGCATTGACATACACATTTCAACCCAAACTAATACTCTTAATTGTGAAGCTGTTAAATTTTGGCAGGGTTTAGGCGCAAAAAGGGTTATTTTGGCGCGCGAATTATCCTTAAAACAAATTGAAGAAATAAGGAAAAATGTACCCGATATTGAGCTTGAACATTTTATACACGGGTCGCAGTGCGTGAGTTTTTCAGGTCGCTGCCTTTTGAGCGACTATATGACCAAAAATGAACGTAAAGCCAATCAGGGCGGCTGTGCGCAGCCTTGCAGGTGGAGCTACAAGCTTTTAGAAGAAACGCGCCCGGGTGAATACTATGAAATTATTGAAAACCCGCGCGGGACGCACATTTTATCCCCAAAAGATTTGTGTCTTGTGCATTATTTAAAAGATTTAGAGGCGGCGGGTGTTGATTCTTTTAAAGTTGAAGGGCGCACAAAAAGCCTGTATTATGTAAGCGCTGTGGCGAAAGCCTACAGAGAGGTTATGGATAATAAAATAACGGCAGATACTGGCTTTGAGGATTTAAGAAAAGTGGGCAACCGCGGCTACACGCAAGGGTTTTTCTTAGGGTGCAATGATTGTGAAACTTACAGCTACGATATTTCAAAAGGGCTTGCAGGGGCGGATTTTCTTTGCATATTTTTGGATTATGATAGCGAGAGTTATAAGGTTGAAATTAAAAATAAGATTTTACTCAACGATGAAATTGAAATTATAACGCCTGATGAGAAAATTTTAGCGCGCGTTTTAGAAATTAAAGATGAAGCTAAAAATTTAAAAGACGTTGCAAATACAAACGATATTGTTTGGCTAAAATTAAGCAATAAGCCTAAAAATTGGCATTGGGCTTTAGGTAGAACAGTGGGGATTAAAAATGAATCTGATTAAAAAAATTAAAGCATATCTGCCGCTTTTTAAAGGAAAAATAAAACCCGATTATGATTTGGAAAGTATTTACGATATAGACCCTGAGGAACTTATGGAGAAGGGTATTAAGGGAATATTTTTTGATTTGGACAGCACTGTTACAAAATCAAAATCCGCCCATTTTACGGATAAAACAAAGGTTTTTTTAGAGATTTTGGGCGAGCATTTCAAATTTGCAATTATTTCAAATAACTATAAAAAAGCATATATTGATGAAGTTCAGGCAAAAATTGATATTAAAATTTACTATCCTGCAGAAAAACCGCAGACAAAAAATAATGAAAAAGCCCTAAACAAACTTGACCTAAAGCCCTGCGAAGTAGTGTTTGTAGGGGATAGGCCCATTACGGATATTTTGGCAGGGAAAAATGCGGGAATGCTTACAATTTTGGTTGACGGCATTGCAAAAACAGAAGAAAACCTTCCGACACGCGTTATAAGGTGGGTTGAAAGGTTAACCGTTGAAAAATGCGGTTAACGGAATATCCTTTGTCCGCCGCGTCTTTTTGCATTGCTTGTTGTCTGTTCAATAATTGGTGCATTGGCAAAACTTTGATTTATATACGCTTTAAACTTATCAAAGATTCTTGCAGGTCTGTTGTTTATTCCGAATTCTTGACGCGCTATAGACTTGCCTATGCGCCCTGCTACATCTTTGGGGTAGCGTGATATTTCATTGACTGATGTGAGCACAATACCTCTTCCATCAGGATATTGTATAATTTCACCTGCCTTATCTCTTACTTCTTTAGTGAGAATACCTATTTTAACGCCTTTGAATAGACGTCCTCTCCTAAAAACATCAAAGTCAAAATTTGACATATCGTTATGAAGATATGTCAAAAAATCATTTATACCTTCCACATGTTGTATTTTGGTTAAATTATCTATTGTTTTGCGCATTTGCGGACCTAAGCGCACTGCCATGCCAAAAGACGGCTGATTGTTGTTAACTGCATTAATTCTCATTTTCTTCCTTCATTCCTTTTATAATAAGTGGTAAATTGATAAAACCCGTAAATTTTAAAATTTGCGCTTTTTTTACAAGCTTAAATAAAATTCTTTTAGCATTTTGCAATCAGCTTCAATATTGGGGCTTTCGCAAATAACAACACCTTTTACATTAAACTTTTTGAAGGCTTTGAGTAAGTCTTTATAGTTCATATCGCTTTCGTCCAAAACAAGGTGATGTTTTTCACCCTTCTGGCTGTACGCAATTCCGGCTATATGCGCGTGAAAATTATTTAGTGCCTTATCACCCAAAGCATTTGCCGTTTTTTCAATAATATTGCAAAAATCGTCATAAGTATTGAATTTTCCGCCGGAGCGCGCATGGATATGGGAAAAATCAATGCAGGGCAGCATGTTATCAAAATTTTTGCAAAGTTTGAGGATTTCATCCAAATCGCCCCACTGACTTTCTTTACCCGTAGTTTCGGGGCGCACCCAAATTTTATTTTTTTCTTTTTCAAGAACATCCATAATTATTCCCTGTTGTTTTAAGATATTTTGAAAGACGGTTTCTTTTTCTTGTCCTAAGTAAAAACCGGCATGATACACTATTGACCAGCCCCCTAAAGCATTCGCGGCGCGTGCCGTGTCTAAAATCCTATCAACACTTGCTTCAACTTTTTCTTTTTCTTTGGCATTTAAATTTATATAGTAGGGAGAATGGGCTGTAAAAATTAAATCGCCTTTTTCTTTTTGAAGAATTTTGCGGCTTTCTTCTGACATGCGCACCCCATGTACAAATTCCAATTCCATGCCGTCAAGCCCCAGCTCACGCAAGGTTTTACAGGCATTGGCATATTCTTTTGCTATAATCGGTACACCCGCGGTTAGAAAGTTTAATTTTTCCATAAGGGCATTATAACATAAAAATTACCAGGGATAGTCAATGCGGCAGCCGATGTGTAGGTCGGGCGATAAGCCCGGCCGAAGCATTACGATGGCGACGTTGCGACGCAGGCGAGCTTTGTGAGACGAAGGAGCGGACAAATTTCTGAAAGAAATTTGACAGGAGCCAAAATGCGTTTTACCACGGGTAATCATCTTTAATTTGCCAGCCGTCTGCTTGAATTAAAGCCCCGCAAGAGCCACCCGCTATCAAAGTAGCATTTTTGTTACACTGGTCCGACGTGCCGCCTCCCATCATCCAAGCCCTCCCGTTAGTTCTCAATGTATGTGCCCTAAATGCTTCCAGAGCTTGAAAGCTTTTATTTACTTCAAAAACAAAGACATCTTTGCCTACGACATTCGGGCTTTTATCACCGTTAATATCAGCATATATATACGCATTTATCTTTTGATTACTTGTTGCTGTTGTAATCCATATTAAAGTACCATCGTTTAAAATTAATTTACAATTGTAATCTGAGGTCGGATCAGTGTAATGTGTGCTGATATCACCGCCTAAGGTTTTTCTCGGGATACTTGTGCAAGCTGTTGTCCTGCCGCAATTTTTTGAAATTTTTAGATAGGGTGTAATATATTTATCGGCAAATTCTTTTATTGAAGCTCCATTTGAATCAGGCATATCCCACTCTGACATTAATCCATATTCTGCTATTGCAAGGTTTGCGGCATTTGAGAGTTCGGAGTACACTTTTTTTAATTTTGTCACGGTTTGGGTTTTTTGATAATTAAGTACAACAGAAGGAATCGTAAGAGCCGCCACAACACCGATTATAGCCAAAGTAATTAATACTTCCGCCAGGGTAAAACCTTTTTCGGCTTTTTGTTTTTGCATGTCCTTACCTCTTGTTAGATTATTATATATATTTTGCACTTAAGATACCGAAAACTATTGCCATTATTCCGAGACATAAGCTTGAAATCATATAAACTATGCTCTTAAAAATTTCTCCTCCCTGAAGCATAGTAAAATGTTCAAACGCAAAAGCTGAAAATGTTGAAAAACCGCCGCAAAAACCTATTGTTAAAAACAGCCGCCACTCTTCGGCAACGTGCAATTTTTCCATTAAATAGTAGCTTAAGAAGCCTAAAATAAAACTGCTTATAATATTTACAAAAAGTGTAGAATAAGGAAATTCGCCCTTTGTGTATTTATCGAAAAACACGTTCGCAAGCCATCTTGCGCTTGAGCCTATTCCGCCCCCTATAAATATTGCTATAAATTTTTCCATAAGAAAATTATATCACTTAATTTTTAAAAATCTATATAAAAAACCCGAGGGTAAAATATAAGTTTCAAACTTCCCGTACTTTTTCATTTTTGCTTCAAGCTCTTTGTTATCCAAAGGTTTCGGGTAACCCTCCTGATTATTTAAAGACACAAGCCAATAAGTTTTATTTTTTGCAAAATTTTCAATATCATATATTTCCCTAAATTGAACATCGGTATTATTTAAGCTGCAATAATAGCGGATTGTAAATCTTTTCGGGTAAATGTAGAAAATGTCGCTTTTGCCGCTTTTTGTTTTGACAGTATTGCATATGGCGTTTCCATGTTCTTTTGGAATCGTAAGTTTGATTTTGGCACTTCCGTAAAATATCGCAAAAGCAAAAGCCAAACACAGCAGCAAAAACGGGATTTTATTTTTATTTAAAATCGTATCAAAGGGTTTTATAATAAGTATGATATAAATCGGTGCTAAAAACAAAAGAAGCCTTTCTCCGAAAGGATAAAACCTCAAAAACGATGCCGACATTAATATAATTATAGGCAAAATTAAAAAAGCAAATTTTTCTTTGTCTTTTTTATAAAACAAAAATGCGCCTATAAAAAATGACGCGGCAAGCATAATTACCAAAACACCTTTTGCCGAAACAAAAATTTGCGTGAATGAGTTTAAAAAAAGTGGCACAAAACTCTTTATACTTAAAAAATATTTCCCCCAAAAAAGGTGCATAATTTCAGAATTCTGGCAATTTTTTATAACACCTAAATACAAAATAAGGGCAGATACGGCTTGCGGCACAAAAAATAAAATTACGTTTTTAAAATGCGTTTTTATGTTTTTTGTAAAGATAATTAAATTGACAGCCGCAAGAACAAAAACGCTCGCATAAGAAAACCAGGGGATAAAAGCAAATAAAAATGCCCACTTCAAATTTCTTTTTTCAAAGTTTAAATTCATTGCAATTAAAATTATTAAAATTGTAAAAAATGCTTCAATTCCGTAAGGCTTAAATTGGCTTGAATATAAAATCAAGGGGGTATTTATTGCAAAAAGATAGAGGGAGAGCAAAATTGCAAAACCTGAATTTAAAAACTTTTTTGCAAAGAAATAAAATAAAATTAAAGAAGTACCGCCAAATAAAAATGGCGTTATTTTTATAACAATATCTTTAAACCCGAAAGTTGAAGCAAGAAATTTTTCCCATATTAAGAACATAGGCGGTGCCGCCTGGGCATAATCAAGTGCTTTAAAATAAATCAGATAGCCGTTTTTTAAAAGGTTTAAACCCAAAGAAGATTCGTCATGCCAAAATTCTAAATTGACACTCAGCATTTTTAAGCGTAAAAAAAACCCAAAAAGTATTATCGCACAAGCAATTAAGGCGAATATTACATTTTTTCTCTTTGTCTTTTCCATATTTTTATATTACCATGTCAAAGGAATTGTTACAAAATTTAACGATAAATTAAAAATATCTATTGACGTTAAGTTTTGTTTGTTATACATTTGAATTCACGTTATTACAAAGTAAAAAAAGAGAAGCAAAGAAAAACAATGAATACAACAGGAAAAAGACCAAGAATAAGAGTTTGCTTAAAAGCGTATGATCATAAATTGATTGACAATTCTGCACAAAAAATTGTTGAAACCGCTAAAAGAACCGATGCATCAGTGTCGGGTCCTGTGCCGTTGCCTACAAAACGCAGAATTTATTGCGTGCTTCGTTCTCCTCACGTTGATAAAAAATCCCGTGAACATTTTGAAATGAGAACTCATAAAAGAATAATTGATATTTACGATCCGACAGCACAAACAACAGAAGAACTCTCAAGAATGGATTTGCCGGCAGGTGTCGACATTGAAGTTAAACTATAAAAATTAATGACAACTAAATATTAAATGTAATCTATAAAAAGCGGAGTTGCCCCATCAACAAAGCTTAAACATAGCTCTTACAACAGAAAGGTAAAATATGACAATAGGCGTTATAGGTACGAAACTTGGTATGACACAAGTTTTTGACGAGTCAGGCTTATCAATACCGGTTACGGTGGTGAAAGTTGACCCCCTTGTTGTGACCCAAGTTAAAACAATAGAAACAGACGGTTACAATGCAATTCAAGTAGGTGTTGTGCCGGCTAAAGAAAAACATTTGACTAAAGCACAAATCGGACATTTCAAGAAAAACAGTCTTGATAATTTCAGACATTTGCAAGAATTCAGAGTAGACAATCCGCAAGATTATAAAGTAGGCGATACAGTTGATTTAACTGTTTTAAACGAAGTTAAAAAAGTAAATGTTTCAGGTAAATCAATCGGTAAGGGCTTCCAAGGTACTGTTAAGCGTCACAATTTTTCAAGAGGGCCTATGGCTCACGGTTCTAAAAACCACAGAGAACCCGGTTCAATAGGTGCCGGCACAACACCCGGCCGTATTTATAAAGGCAAAAAAATGGCAGGCAATATGGGCAATGAAAAAGTTACCGTTGCAAAATTGAGTGTTGTAAGAATAGATACAGATAAGAACCTTTTATTAATTAAAGGCGCTATCCCGGGTCCTGAGGGCAAATTAGTTACAGTAAAGCCAGCGGCGGCCAAGTAAGATTGAGGTAAAAAATGGTTAAAAGCAAAGTTAAAGATAAAACAGTTAAATTAGTAGATATAAAAGGTGCCGAAGTAGGCGAATTAAAACTTAAGGGTGATATATTTGCGCTTGAACCCAACGTTCATGTTATGCATTTGGCTCTTAAAAGACAATTAAACAATGCGCGTCAAGGAAGCGCCAGCACTAAAACAAGAGCAGAAGTTGCAGGCGGCGGAAGAAAACCGTGGAAACAAAAAGGCACGGGCAGAGCACGCGCAGGGTCAACAAGAAGCCCTCTATTTGCAGGCGGCGGTGTTATCTTTGGGCCTAAACCGAGAGATTATGCGACAGATATGCCCAAAAAAGCAAGACAGCTTGCAATAAAATCTGCTTTATCTGCAAGGCTTGAAAGTTTGGTTTTAGTTGAAGATTTCTCAAAAATCGAGCCTAAAACAAAAGAAATGGCAAAAATTCTAAAAGATATTAATGCGCAAGGCAAGATATTGATTATAGCTGATTTTAAATCGGATAATAATAAAAATCTTGAATTGGCGGCAAGAAACCTGCCCAATGTTAAACTTTTATTACCCACAAATTTAAACGTAAAAGACTTAATTGAAGCAACAAGCGTTGTAGTTACAAAAGACGCAATCAAAGATATAACTGAAAGGTTAAGTTAAAATGAGCAAATCAAGAACAAATCAGGAAAAATTATACGATATTATAAAAAAGCCTGTAATTACTGAAAAATCAATGGCAAATGTGCAAAACGGCGTTTATACTTTTGAAGTTGACAAAAACGCAACAAAAGTTGAAATCGCCCAGGCTATTGAACAGGCTTATCCAAATCGCAAAGTTAAGAAAGTAACAACTGCCTATATGCCTTCTCACCAAAAGAGAATGGGCGCAAAATTCGGCAGAACACAATCAGGGAAAAAAGCCGTTGTTACAATAATCGGTGACCCTATAGAAGAATTGACAGGAGTGTAAGACAATGGCAACTCGTAAAATTAATCCGACATCAAATGGCCAAAGAGGTATGTTAAGACCCGATTATTCCGAAATTACGTCAGGGACCCCGGAAAAATCACTCTTAAAATCTCTTAGCAAATCAGGCGGAAGAAACAATACAGGCAGAATAACAACACGCCACATAGGCGGCGGACACAAACAGGCATATCGTGTTATTGATTTTAAGCGCGATAAAGTGGGCATAATCGGTTTTGTTAAAACCATTGAATACGACCCGAACCGCAACGTTAGAATTTCTCTTGTAGTTTATGCTGACGGCGAAAAAAGATACATATTAACACCCGAAGGTTTAAATGTAGGCGATAAAATTATTTCAGGTCCTGATGTTGATATTAAAACAGGTAATGCGCTTCCTTTAGAAAACATTCCCTTGGGTACCATTATTCATAATATTGAAATGATACCGGGCAGAGGTGCAAAAATGGTGCGTTCAGCAGGTGCAGGCGCACAGTTAATGGCAAAAGAAGGAAACTATGTAACAATTAAATTACCGTCTTCTGAAATGAGAATGGTAAGAAAAGAATGCTATGCAACAATAGGCACTCTTGGAAACAGTGAATTTAAAAACTTAAAAACAGGAAAGGCCGGAAGAACCCGTCATTTAGGCGTTAAGCCTACTGTTCGCGGCGTTACAATGAACCCTGTTGATCACCCCCACGGCGGCGGAGAAGGCAAAACAGGTCCGGGCGGACACCCGAAAACTCCCTGGGGCAAACCGGCTCTTGGCGCTAAGACAAGAAACGCCAAAAAACAATCGTCCAAAATGATTGTAAGAAGAAGAAAAAAATAAGGTAAGGAGAACATAAATACATGGCTCGTTCATTAAAAAAAGGTCCATATATACATCACTCTTTAATTAAAAAGATTGAAAAATTAAATGAAACTCAAGACAAAAAAGTTATTAAAACTTGGTCTAGAGCATCAATGATTGTACCGGACATGTTAGGACACACAATTGCGGTACATAACGGTAAAACCCATGTTCCTGTCTATATTACAGAACAAATGGTAGGGCACAAATTAGGCGAATTTGCACCGACAAGGCTTTTCAGAGGTCACGCCGGTTCGGATAAAACTGCAAAACGCGCATAGTGATAATAAAAAAGGAAATAACAATGCAACAGGCAACAGCAAAACAAACTGATATTAAAATGACGGTAAGAAAAATCCGCCGTATAATAAATGAAGTAAGAGGCAAAAAAGTGGCAGATGCTACAAGAATTTTGAAATATATGCCTTACTTTGCAGCAAGAGTTGTTGAAAAAAACTTGAATGCGGCAATTGCCAATGCTTCACAAAAGTTCGGCGCAAAAACCGAAGATCTTAAAATCTCTGAAATTTTTGCCGATGAGAGCACAACTTATAAAAGAGGCAAAACCCGTGCGCAGGGCAGAATGTACAGCAGATTTAAAAGAACGTCACACTTAACGATAAAACTTACAAGTAACTAGGAGAAGAACTTTGGGACAAAAAACACATCCAACCGGATTTAGAGTAGGCATAATAGAACCTTGGATAAGCCAATGGTACGCCAGGAAAAAATATGCTGAATTTATAGCAGAAGATGCAAAAATCAGAAAATTTATTAAAAAGAAACTGTACATAACCGGTGTCAGCAGAATTGTTATTGCAAGAAAAGCGCAAAGCGTTAACATTACAGTAATGACAGCAAAACCCGGTATAGTTGTAGGGCGCGGCGGTCAAGGAATTGACGAATTAAGGCTTGCTGTTCAGAAGCTTATTAATAATGTTCACGTTTCAATAGATATTGTTGAAGTTGCAAGAATTGATGTAGACGCACAGTTAGTTGCGGAAAGCATTGCACTTCAGCTTGAAAAAAGAATTGCATTCAGACGTGCAATGAAGCAGACAATGCAGCGCACAATGAGAGCAGGCGTTCAAGGTATAAAAGTTATGGTTTCCGGACGTTTGGGCGGTGCTGAAATTGCAAGGTCCGAATGGGCAAAAGAAGGAAGAATTCCTCTTCAAACCCTAAGAGCAGATGTTCACTACGGTTTTGCGGAAGCTGATACCGTAATGGGCAAAATCGGTGTTAAGGTTTGGATATTTAAAGGTATTTTAGATCCGGGTGACAAGGCTGATCAAAATATTAAAATTAAAAAGCCTTCATTGGCCGGAAATAAAGAACCGCGCAACAGAAGAAAACAATCAGAAGAACAGCCTCAAGAAGCTGATTCACAAGAATAATAGGAGCAAGATAAAAAATGTTAATGCCCAAAAAGACAAAATTTCGTAAAAAAATGAAAGGCAATATGAAAGGACATGAAACCAGAGGTACAACTTTGGAATTCGGTTCTTACGGTATGACAACAACTGAACCTGCCTGGATTACAGCAAGACAAATAGAAGCTGCAAGGCGTGCAATAACAAGAAAAATCAAGCGCGGCGGCAATGTTTGGATAAAAATATTTCCGGATAAACCAATCACCGCAAAACCTGCCGAAACCCGTATGGGTAAAGGAAAAGGCAACCCGGAATATTGGGTAGCCGTTGTTAAACCCGGCAGAGTGCTATTCGAAATTGAGTATTCAATAAGAGAAGAAGCAATAGAGGCTCTTAAATTAGGTGCTCAAAAATTACCGATTAAAGTTAAAATTGTAGAAAAATAGGTTGAATTATGAAACTTACAGAAATGCGTGAAAAAACAATCGAAGAATTAAAAGAACTTGTTCTGAATTTTAAAAAAGACTTGTTCTCTTTAAGAATGAAACACAATAAAATGAATCAATTGGAAAATCCTGCCCAAATTAAACAAGCCAAAAGGGCAATTGCACAAGCAAAAACAGTTATTAAAGAAAAAGAATTAAAAAAGGAAAAACAAAATGCCTAAGAAAATTAAACAAGGTACTGTTACAAGTGACAAAATGGATAAAACCATTGTAGTGAAGGTTTTGGAACATAAAGCTCACAAAAAATACAAAAAAATTATGCAAACAACAAAAAATTATAAAGCTCAAGATATTGAAGGAAGAGCAAGTGTTGGCGATATTGTTACAATTGTTGAAAATCGTCCCGTTGCAAAAACTGTTTGTTGGGCTTTGAAAGATATTGTCACGAAAGCAAATTAGATAAAAAGGTAGATAAAAATGATACAACAAGAAACAAGATTGCAAGTTGCAGATAACACAGGTGCCAAAGAGCTTTTGTGTATAAGAGTTATGGGCTCGTCAAACAAAAAATACGCGCATGTTGGCGATGTTATTGTTGCAACCGTTAAGCAGGCAACACCGAATATGACAGTTAAAAAATCAGAAGTTGTTACTGCGGTTGTGGTTAGAACAAAGGCAGACATTAAAAGAAACGATGGCTCTGTTATAAGGTTTGATGAAAATGCGGCTGTTATTATTAACAAGGACGGTACTCCTCGTGGTACCCGTGTTTTTGGTCCTGTGGCAAGAGAATTAAGAGACAAAAACTATATGAAAATAGTTTCTTTGGCTCCCGAAGTAATTTAAAGGAATAATAAAAATGACACAAGAAAAAAAGGTAAAAGAAGTACATGTAAAAGTCGGTGACAGGGTAACCGTTATATCCGGCTGCGATAAAGGCAAAATCGGCAACATTAAAGAAGTTATCAAAAAAGACGGCACAGTTTTGGTTGAAGGCATTAATATTAAAACCAAGGCCCAAAGGCCAAATCCGGGCGCCGGCATTCAAGGCGGTCTTATTAAAATGGAGCGCCCTATTGAATCTTCAAAAGTGATGCTTGTATGCCCCGTTTGCGAGAAGGCAACAAGAATATCACGCGAAATTAAGGGTGATAAAAAAGTCCGTGTTTGCAAAAAATGCAACAAAGAAATTGACTAACCATTAAGTTGGGGCATTGAAGTTTGACAGGCACGCAACCGTGCAAAATTTCAAAGGCTAAGAAAAAGGAAAATAAAATGGCAACGACAAAAGATTTAAAAACCAGATACAACAAAGAAATCAAGAAACAGTTAAAAGAAGAATTTAAGTATAAAAATGACTTACAAATTCCGAGAATGCATAAAATTGTGGTTAATATGGGGGTTGGCGAAGCTTCTCATAATTCCAAACTTGCAGAAAGTATTGTAAAACAGCTTACAAAAATTGCAGGTCAAAAAGCCCTTGTTACAAAAGCAAAAAAATCAATCGCATCTTACAAATTAAGAGAAGGGATGCCGGTAGGTTCAATGGTAACGCTAAGAGGCGATAGAATGTATGATTTTATGCAAAAATTGGTTTGTGTTGTTCTTCCGCGTATTCGTGACTTTAGGGGCGTTTCGCCTAAAAGTTTTGACGGCAGAGGCAACTATACATTCGGCTTGAAAGAACAATCTTTATTCCCTGAAATTCATTATGAAGAAGTTGATATAGTAAAGGGCATGAATATTTCAATTATAACAACAGCTAAAACAGATGAAGAAGCAAAAAGTTTGCTGGCACACTTAGGTATGCCGTTTAAGAAGTAAAAAAGGAAAATAAATAATGGCAAAAAAATCAATGATTAACAAAGAACACAAAAGAGAAGCGTTAGTTGCTGCAGGCAAATATCCTAGAGTAAGGCTGCACAACAGGTGCTCAAACTGCGGAAGACCGCATGGCTTTCACAGAGATTTTGGTCTTTGCAGAATTTGCTTAAGAAATTTTGCGCACCGCGGATTACTTCCGGGTGTTACAAAATCCTCTTGGTAAAAGCACAGCTGCAGCGCGTATGACAGCGCCGCATCTTAAGAATAACAAAACGTACAACTAAACTGCAAGATGTGCTTGCAAGTAGTAAGATAAAGGAAAATAAAATGGTAACAGATCCGATAGCAGACGCACTTACAAGAATAAGAAACGCAAACACCGTAAAACATGATACGGTTCAAATTCCTGCGTCGAAATTAAAAATTGAACTGGTAAAATTATTAAAAGAAGAAGGTTATATTGCCAATTATGAAGTTGTCAAAAAAGACAAATTTTCAGATATTGTCGTAACCCTTAAGTATACAGGTACAACCCCTGTAATTACGGGCTTGAAAAGAGTGTCATCCCCCGGGCTTAGAACATATACAAAAGCAAAACACGTACCTAAAGTTTATGATGGCATGGGTATAGCTATTATATCTACAAGCAAAGGGCTTATGACAGATAGAAAAGCTAAAGAAGCAAAGCTTGGCGGCGAAATTCTTTGCTACGTTTGGTAGCAGCAACCGCTTAAATAAGGCGAAGTGCAATTGGTAGAAAGGCTTCGTTAGTTATAACAAATACCGCAAAAAGGAGAAAATTATGTCAAGAATAGGTAAAAATCCTATCGCAATACCTGATGGTGTTGAAGTAAAAATAGAAAACAACAAAGTTATTGCAAAAGGGCCCCTGGGCACAGAAGAAGTTCAAGTGCGTCCTGAAATTAAGGTAGAACAAGCGGATAAGACCGTTACCTTAACAAGATTAAATGACGATAGGAAATCATGTTCGCTGCACGGGCTTTCAAGAACGCTTGTTGCAAATGCAATAAACGGTGTTAAAACACCTTTTGTAAAGAAGCTTGAAATCTTGGGCGTAGGCTATCGTGCCAATATGCAAGGCAGTGATATCAATTTGGCTTTGGGCTATTCCCACCCGATTTTAATTAAAGCGCCCAGAGGCATTAAAATTGAAGTTGAAGCTAATACAAAAGTCACGGTTTCAGGTTCAAATAAACAGCTTGTAGGCGATATTGCGGCGCTAATTCGCTCTAAACGTCCGCCTGAACCTTATAAAGGCAAAGGTATACGCTACGAAGGCGAATTTGTACGTAAAAAAGCAGGTAAAGCAGGTAAGAAATAATAAGTAAATTGCCGGTATAAACCCGCTTGCGCTAAGCTTGAAGGGGTTTCGGTGAAAGGAAAATAAAATGATTAAAGTAAAAATTAAAAAAGAGCAAACACAAAAAAGACATTTAAGAATCAGAAATAAAATTCAAGGAACATCTGAATATCCGAGATTAGCGATATACAGAAGCCTTAAGCATATCTATGCTCAAATTATTGATGACACTAAAGGAATAACTTTGGCAAGTTCATCTTCAAAATTAAAAGAACTAAACCTAAAACACGGCGGAAATGTTGAAAGTGCTAAAGCTGTCGGCACCGATATCGCAAAAAAAGCAGTTAAAGCAGGCATTAAAGGCGTTATTTTTGACAGGGGCGGTTTCTTGTTTCACGGGCGCGTAAAGGCCTTGGCAGACGCTGCAAGAGAAGCAGGGCTTGAATTTTAACAGATTTAATATAATGTAAAACCTTTTTAAACTTCAGTGCGGCTTAACCGCACTTTTTTATTAGTCAAAGTCTAAAAGTCGGCTCGGGTGAACGTTTAAGGTATCTGCTATAATTTTTAATTTTGAAAGAGTTATATCAGTTTTTGCAGTCTCCACCATTCCGACAGTTGAGCGTGAAATTCCAGCTACATTAAGAAAAATATCCTGAGTAACACCTTTTTCTTTTCTTATTCTTTTTAAATTTTTTGCAAACTTTTGTAAATACTCCTTGTCCATTCAATTATTATCAGCTATACTGATATTAAACACAATCAATCACATTGATATTTTAAAAGGAGAGCGAAATGAAGAAAAGCGGATTTACCCTTGCGGAAGTTTTAATTACTCTTGCAATAATAGGGGTTGTTGCGGCACTCACTATCCCCGCGGTTGTGCGCAATTATCAAAAAACCCAGACCGTAACACAATTAAAAAAAGTTTATAGCGCGCTTTCTAACACCACAAATCTTGCAATAGCAAATGAAGGGCCGACTTCAGGGTGGGAAGTGGGTGAAAATGCAACAGGGCAAGCAGCTATTGATTTTGCCAACAGATATTTAATTCCGTATTTGAAAGTTCAAAAAAATTGCGAAACAAAAACAACGGATGATTGTGCTTTTAAATGGAAACATTTAGACACGGGCTCGGGTTCTTTAGATTCGCATTATGGAAGATTTTATTTAACAGACGGAACACTTATAGCTGTTTTTGTGCAAAATAACAGCACTGATAAACGAATTAATGTTTATATTGACCTAAACGGGCAAAAAACCCCAAATACATTCGGAAAAGATATATTTTATTATAATTATTATGTTGTGCATGGGAGTCCTAATGTTATGGGAAAATTTATGCCGGAATGGTATACAGCAGACAGGGAATTTTTAATAAACAATACGCCCAGCGGTTGTAATAGAAATGCTAACGGGCGCTTATGCACAGCGCTTATTATGAAAGATGGGTGGCAGATGAAAGACGACTACCCCTGGGACTAATTCAAACCCCTAAAGCAAAGCGCTTGCGCCACATGGCTTTGGGTGATATCGTGCGCCCCTTCTAAGTCTGCTATTGTACGCGATATTTTTAAAATCCTGTCATACGCTCTTGCAGATAAATTGAACCGGTTAATTGCGTCCTTTAGCATTGCACGCGTGGCATCATCAATTTTGCAAAATTTATTTATCATCTTTGGTGTTAATTCGGAATTTGTGTAGTTAATTTTGCCCGGCAGGTTTTTATACCTTTCCAGCTGAATTTTGCGCGCCGCAATAACCCTTTTTCTTATCATTTCAGATGTTTCATCCGACGGTTTTATTTGCAAAAGTTCATCTTGCGTCAAGCGCGGCACTTCAATTTGCAGGTCAATTCTATCTATTAGGGGCCCTGATAATTTTGAGCGGTATCTTTGAATTTGAGGCTCTGTGCAAATGCACTGTTTTTTGCTATCTCCTAAAAACCCGCACGGGCAAGGGTTCATAGCGCCAAGCAGAATAAAATTTGCAGGAAATTTTATGCTTGTGGTCGCGCGCGAAATTGTAACTTCCCTATCTTCCAGAGGCTGCCTTAAAACTTCAAGCACCATACGCGGAAATTCAACCATCTCATCCAAAAATAAAACTCCTCTGTGTGCAAGGGTTATCTCACCCGGTTTTGGGTTGGAACCTCCGCCTATAATACCTACAGCACTTGCACTATGATGTGGTGAGCGAAAAGGTCTTTTTGAAACCAAAGGTTTTTGGCGGTCCAGCAAACCTGCTATTGAATAAATTTTTGTTAATTCAATGGCTTCTTCTCTTTCAAGCACAGGTAAAATTGAAGGAAAAGCTTTTGCTAAAAGTGTTTTGCCGCTGCCCGGAGGGCCTGACATTAAGATGTTATGTGCGCCCGCTGCTGCTATTTCAAGCGCTTTTTTTGCAATATTTTGTCCTTTAATATCTTTAAAGTCAATGTCAAATTCAGTATCTTCATTTAAGTACTCATCAATTTTGTGTTTGATTTGCACTAACGATTCACCTGAATTTAAGTGCTCAACAAGTTCACACAAATTTTTAGCACCCAAAATTTCAACCCCGTCCACAAAACTTGCTTCTCTTAAATTATCAAAGGGCACAATAAGTTTA
>CAYYBA010000006.1:0-11265 GCA_964470205.1 uncultured Gammaproteobacteria bacterium
TATAATTGCCCTAAAATCCACTGTTCCGTGTTTTAAAGAATTATGAGAGTCTTCATCGCCGAAATTATTGTGCACATGCACATGATGCAGCATAATTCCGTAATCTTTTATCCAATCAGACGGTGCTATATTGCTGTGCAAATTAACATGTCCCACATCAAGCGTCACCTTTAAATTCGGCGAATTTACTGCCCCAACTAAATTTCTTATAAAAGTATTATCTTTTTCATGTACGTTTTCAATAGTGGCAACAATTCCTTCACTCTCAAATTCTTCAACAAAACTTTTGTAAAATTCTATATTTTTTAAAAAGAAATTTTCCTGATATTCCCTGTGTTTTAATAAATTATTAAAACAGGTGTGAAAAATAACCGTTTTTGCACCTAATTCCGCCGCAAGTTCAAAGCTCTGCCAGTATCTTTTTTCTGAAATTTCTCTAATCATAGGGTCCTTAGATGCTATTGAAAGATTTGAAAAAAATCCGTGAAGGGCTATGTCCCCCTCAAAATCCTTTAAAATCTCTTTATATTCTGCCTTTAACCTGTCAAACTTTTCTTCTATTTCTCTTAACTTGCCGAATCTGCTTATTTCAATTCCGCACCCGAGGCTCTGTGCAAGTTCAACAGCGCTTCTGAAATTGTGATAAGAAACTGTTGAGGATATGAATTTTTTTAATGAACTTCCATTTTCCATAACTTACATTATAATAAAGAATATGTATATTGTCGAATTATTTTTCAAATTGAAAGACGATTATAAAAATAAAAGCGGCATTTTTGCCCGAAAACATGTTGACATTAAAGTCAAAAAAGAACAAGAGCCCTGCTCTCACATTTTTGTGCCTATTGATTCCACAAAGCAAATTCTTGCCTGTTCCAAATGCGGACTTGTGGTAAAAAGAGAAGATATACCCAAAATGCCCAATAACGGAAATTTTTTTATAAAAGAGATTTGATTTGTTTCAAAATTTTTATTGTATAATAAATCTATGGACAAGAAAATTAAAATCGGTTTAATAGGTTTAGGTACAGTCGGAACAGGCGTTGTTAAGGTTTTAAAGAATTTTGATAACATTGAAATCTCAGGCGTTGCAGTTCGAAATTTAAACAAAGAGCGCGAAGTTGAAGTTGCAAATATTACCAATGACCCCATGGCACTTGTTAATAACCCTGAAATTGATGTGATTGTGGAAGTGGTAGGCGGGTGTGAACCGGCACTTTTATGGATGACACAAGCCATTAAAAACGGAAAACATATAGTAACGGCAAATAAGGAGTTATTGGCAAAACATGGCGCGTATTTATTTGATTTAGCACGCGAACATAACCGTGTTATTTTATATGAAGCCGCGGTGGCAGGCGGTATTCCTTTAATTATGCCCATTAAAACCACGATGGCTTCAAACAAATTTGAAAGCGTTGCGGGCATTTTAAACGGTACCACAAACTATATTTTAACTAAAATGGAAGAATTAAACCTTACTTATGACGAGTGCCTCAGGCGCGCTCAGGAATTGGGCTATGCCGAAGCAGACCCTACAGGCGATGTTTGCGGGTATGATACTCTTTATAAAATTGCAACTCTTGCAAATATAATTTTCAGAAAAAGAATTGATATAAATAAAATTTACACAGAAGGCATTTCTAAAATAACGGCGGAAGATATTAAATATGCAGACGAATTAGGCTATAAAATTAAGCTCATAGGGCTGGCGCAAAGGGTTGAAGAAGATGTCATAAAAGGAATTGAAAAAGATGCCCTTGATGTGCGCGTGCACCCTATGCTTGTTAAAAAAGAAAATATAATTTCAGGCATTAACAATGCACTTAATGCCGTTTTAATCAAAGGCTACCCTATGGGGGAAGTTATGTTTACGGGTCCCGGTGCGGGCGAATTCCCTACCGCAAGCTCTGTTGTAGGCGATATTTTGGTGCTGGCATCTGAAATTAATACATCCGAAAACGTTTTGCCCATGACGCGCTGTTTGCACAGTGAAAAAGCCATGCAGCTTGATATATCACAAACCGAAAACAGCTACTATATGTCAATTACGGCTAGAAACACCTATGGCACAATAGGGTTTGTCGGCACAATTTGCGGCAAAAATAAAATAAATATTTTAAGCATTATTCAAAAAGGCGTCATTAATGCCCAAACCGCAAAAATCGTTGTGGTTACGGATAAATGCTGCGAAAAAGATATGC
The DNA here is from genome assembly GCA_964470205.1 of uncultured Gammaproteobacteria bacterium. GTDB lineage: Bacteria > Cyanobacteriota > Vampirovibrionia > Gastranaerophilales > Gastranaerophilaceae > CAYYBA01. Next base: position 2,205 of record CAYYBA010000006.1, read on the forward strand.
AAAAAGCGGTTAAAGAGCTTGAAGATATAGTGTGCGAAGGTGAAGATTGCATTAAAGTAGATAATTTAATAAGGGTAATGCAATGAGATATCGCGGTTTAATTGATAAATATAAAGATTTTTTACCCGTAAGCGATAAAACCCCTATAATTACTTTAAATGAAGGCAACACCCCTTTAATTAAGGCTGAAAATCTGCCGCGCATAATAGGGCGCGAAGACCTTAAAATTTATCTGAAATTTGAAGGGTTAAACCCCACAGGCAGCTTTAAAGATAGAGGCATGACGCTTGCCGTATCAAAAGCCATAGAAGAAGGTTCGCGCGCTGTTATTTGCGCGTCAACAGGCAACACATCGGCCGCAGCTGCAGCATACAGTGCTAAGGCCGGCATTAATTGCTATGTTTTAATACCGGATGGCTACATAGCGCTTGGGAAATTATCGCAGGCGATGATGTACGGCGCGCGCGTTATTGCAATTCAGGGGAATTTTGATCAGGCACTTGAGGCAGTACGCGTTATAGGTGAAAATTATCCTATCACAATTGTAAATTCCATAAACCCGTATAGAATTGAAGGGCAAAAAACAGGCGCTTTTGAAATAATTGAAGCGCTTGAAGATACGCCCGATTACCACTTTATACCGGTTGGAAACGCGGGAAATATTACGGCTTACTGGAAAGGTTACAAGGAATTTAAGACACTTGGCAGAGCCTCAAAATTGCCAAAAATGATGGGAATTCAGGCGCAAGGCAGTGCCGCAATTGTTAAAGGACACATTATTGAAAACCCGCAAACGATTGCAACGGCTATAAGAATAGGCAACCCCGCAAGCTGGAAGCAGGCAGAGGCTGCGCGCGACGAGAGCCTTGGCACAATTGATATGGTATCAGACGATGAAATTATTGCCGTTTACAACCTGCTTGCGCTAAATGAAGGTATCCTGGCAGAACCCGCAAGCTGTGCCACCATTGCAGGGATTATAAAACTAAAAGATACGTTAGCGCCAAATGCTGTTATAACATGCACTTTAACGGGCAACGGCTTAAAAGACCCTGATTCTGCCATAAAATATGCAAAATCGCCTGTTGAAAAAACAAGTGCCGATATAAAAGATATTATAAAAGCCATGGGGCTGTAAAATTAATCACAATCAGATTTATGCTAAACAGTTATATATTCAAGCTCTACAACTCGCAAGCCGTTAATAAGATTATTTGATAAGACTTTATATTCTGCCATTGGCGGAAATCTTACTTCTTCAGCAGTACCGCTAAATAGGCGGGAGCCTTTAGGAGCTTTTATTTTTAATAAACAGCCGTCCATAAAATTCCCTGCGACAACTTCTAACTTTGGTGATACGCAAGCGCCTCCCCAATCCGGAATAATAATATCGCCGACTTTGCAATCTGTCATTAATTTTGCATATTGTGCCTGGTTTTCAATGCCGCTTTTATGCAAACTTACACCTCTGTAATATGTGCAATCCTGCTCTAAGGGATTTCTTTGCCCAGCACATATTTTTCTTAATTGCTCCATGTCTTCCTTTATTTTTTTTACGCACTGTGCTATGTATTCACCTTTATTTTTAAACGGTAATCGGCTTAATTGTTCCTCTGTCAAGCTGTCATATATATAGCCAAACTTTTCATTTATATACTCGCCCGCTTCCCCGTTGTGCCATTGCAGATCTCTCATAAGATTGGCATCATCATATAACCTTCTAACAGCGACGGCAGAAATTTCGCAATTTGTTATTGACGGTTCATCTACAATAAACGCATATTCTCCTTGTGTAACTTTATAAGTTGAAGATCCTCCCGAAGAAAGATCTATAACCGTTGGGGTATTACTCGGGGTTTGAGATATGCCTATTTCCGGGATTATTTCTCCGGCTTTTGCTGCACCATCAGCTGCTTCATTTATTGCAGGTGTTAGTGCAGGTTGTTCTATTGGTGTTTCAGGCGTAACAGCTTTTGCTGCAGGAGTTTTTGCGCCGTTACCTGCTTCATCTATGGCAGAAGTTGCGGAAGCCTCTGGTGTAAGTGATTTTTTAGCGGTATCAGCACTTTTTATACTGTTTGAAGTAACAGCTTCTTGAATTTCATTGCTTGAATTTTTGGACATCTTTTTGCTTATTGCTTTTCCGGCTTTTCCTGCAATTTTAAAACCGCCGCCTATCACAGGCGCCATGATAAGACCGCCTATTGCCCCTTGTATGCCTGCTTTAACTATATCTTCACCATTTAGAGTTGCTCTTGTTATATTATCTGCGGCTCCGCCCAAGGCTCCGTCAACCGCCATACCTGCCCCAAGCGCTAATGCACGTTTGCCGATAGTTCCTCCTATTACATCAACACCTTGTTCTACAATCATTGATTTTAGGCCTTGTCCTATTGATTGTTTAACACCTTGTTCTATTACTGTTTCTGTGCCTTCTTTAACAACAGTTAAACCGAGTTTTGTGCCTATTGTTTTGGTCAAACTTGCGCCAATACCGTTCGTAATAGGTGCCAAACAACCGTTTATACACCCCGTTATGGTATCGTATAATAAATTCTGTCCGGAATATTTTTTGCCCGTCAAAAGCGCATCCCCGCCTTTTATGGCAACCTTAGTGCCTGAACCTACCGCTGCTGCAAGTCCAATTCCAAGCGTAAGCGAAGCTCCACCGCTGGGAACAGCAAACGCAAAAGCTCCGACTGCCAAAATGCCCGATACTATATCACCGATGACGTCAATGCACATTTTTTGACCTTCTTTGTACCCGTTAACCTTTTTTTGCATTTCCTCCTGTGAAATTTTGCCATTTTCAAAATCGGTTATAGCTTGTTTGGCTTTGTTTGAGCCGGCACCAAGCCCGGTTAAATTCTTAAAACCATCCCAGAATTTCCCCATGAAACTTTGTTGGGATTTCGTTTTTTCTAAATCAGCACGAATATCTTCGGTTGAGACGCTGTTTTGTTCATTCGCTGATTTATTTAAAACCAATTCATCTTGAACACTATATTTGATTTTAGTTGGATTTGAGATAGCTTGAGTGTTTGTATAGTTGTTAATATACGGCTTGTAACTTATACTATTAATATCCATTCCCAAATAAAACTCTCTATGCCTTTCATATTTAAAAACTTTTTGAGACAAAAAATTGCTCTTATTTTAAAAGGTTTACAAATAAGTTTTATTAAGCTGAAAGACACTTTTGCAAAGTATTATAAAAACCATTGGGCTTTGATTATTTTTTTGGCATATTAATTGGCAAAAGAGTATTTAAATCAACTTTAAGCGCAAGGGCTATTGATACAATTGTATAAAGCGTGGGATTGCCGGCTTCGCGCTCAATTTGCCCCACAGCTTCCAGCGAAATTCCTGCCATCATTGCAAGTTTTGTTTGCGATATTTTACGCTCCGCCCTTAATACCCTTATATTTTTTGCTAATTCTTTATTGTAAAAACTTATGTCCATAGCTTTATTTTATCATCTTGACTTATACAAAAATGTGTTTTATAATACATATATTATTTATTTTAATACTTAAAATAGGGAATATGATATGGATGTTTGCAAAAAGTATGCAGGTTTTACGCTCGCGCGTCATGCTATGAACGCCCCACGTCATCCTGAACTTGTTTCAGGATCTTGTAAGCGCACTTCATCGCTTTTATCCGTACTTTTTTTAGAAAAAAGTACCAAAAAATCGTCGCAGAGTGCTCCATTACCGAAATTTCTAAATTCACTTTTTTTATGCTCAACAACTCGGCACTTTTTTGTTAATTCAAAAAAGTGCCTCAAACAGTTTCGCTCTTTATGTTCGCTAAGAAATTTCTGTCCATTCCCGCACACAGCGGCAGGAGCCTGAAGATATTAATCAAGCCAATCTGTTGACTTGAAAAGTCCTTTTTAAAGCGCGGAGGCATAGAATTTGTCGATGGGGGGACTTGAACCCCCACAGATCTCTCCACATGCACCTCAAGCATGCGCGTCTACCATTCCGCCACATCGACACCTATTCAATTTTCATTTTCGCATCTTTGTGGCGGAAGCCTTCGGCTACTGTTCCAGTCCGAGCGCAAATGATACTTAATCATTTGCTTAAAGCGAACTTCACCGCTTGTACTTGCCACATCGACACCTATTCAATTTTCATTTTCGCCTCTTTGTGGCAGGGACCCCACGCCTTGGCAAGGAGTAGGCGAATTTATGAGCCGTACTCTTTGTTGGCAACTTGTTGCCCTACGTTGGGGGGATAATACAACCCCTTGCTCATCCATTATATTTTTTAAACACCAAACTTGTGTTATGCCCGCCAAATCCGAAAGAATTTGAAAGCGCGTAATTTACTTCAGCTTCAACTGTTTTGTGCGGCACATAATCCAGATTTGCAACTTTAGGGTCTTGATTATCCAAATTAATCGTAGGCGGAATTTTGCTATATTCCATTGCTTTAATACAAACAACAGCTTCAACAGCACCCGTTGCGCCCAAAAGGTGCCCGTGCATACTTTTGGTTGAAGATACTTTTAATTTTTTATTCGCTTCCCTGTCGCCGAATATCTTTGCAATAGCCTGTGATTCCGCTATATCTCCAAGCCCTGTGCTTGTACCGTGCATATTAATGTAATCAATATCTTCAGGTTTAATGCCGGCATCTCTGAGCGCAAATTCCATAGCTTTCATAGAACCCGCACCTTCAGGGTCAGGAGCTACTATATCGTAAGCATCTGCACTTTGGCCGTAGCCTACAATTTCCGCGTAAATTGTTGCCCCTCTTTTTTTGGCATGTTCCAATTCTTCAAGCACTAAAAGAGCAGAGCCTTCGGACATAACAAAACCGTCGCGGTCTTTATCAAACGGACGTGAGGCGCGCTCGGGTTCATCGTTTCTTTTTGAAAGTGCCTTCAAACTTGTAAATGCGCCTATACCCAGAGGTGTTATAACAGATTCAGCCCCGCCTGCTATCATTATATCTGCTTCATCCCATTGAATTGAGCGGAAAGAATCTCCTATACAGTGGTTTGATGTGGCACAAGCGCTTATAACCGCTTTATTTATCCCTTTAGCGCCGATTTTTATTGAAATTCTGCCTGCGGCCATATCGTTAATAATCATAGGAATTGTGAAAGGCGTGCATTTTGTGGGGCCTTTTTCCATTATTACATGGTGCTGTTTTTCAAATGTGTCAAATCCGCCTACACCCGAACCTACAACAACCCCAACCCTGTAAGGGTCTTCAAATTTGTTTTCTTCAAGTCCTGAGCTTTTCATAGCTTCACCCAGGGCTACTATTGCAAGCTGGTTATATCTGTCCGTGCGTCTTGCTTCTTTGTGGTCTATAAGCTGCATTTCTTCAAAATTCTTAATTTCTCCCGCAATTAAGACACTTTGACCTTGCAAGTTCATACCCTCAATTTTTGTGATTGCACTTTTTCCTTGTAACATACTTGACCAAAAAGCTTCAACACCAACTCCGTATGGAGTTATCATACCTAAACCTGTTACAACTACTCTTCTTTTGCTGCTCATAACTGTTCCTTTAACGAAGTAATACAACAAAAAGTCACAAGTTGATACTATCGCGATGCAACTTTTTGTTTAAACCTAGTATTGTGTTTCACTTACGATAAGTGAGCGTCAATATAGTCAACTGCGTCTTGAACAGTCGCAATTTTTTCAGCTTCTTCATCCGGAATTTCGCATCCAAATTCTTCTTCAAAAGCCATTACTAATTCAACTGTATCCAAAGAATCAGCTCCCAAGTCTGATGTAAAACTTGCTTGCGGAGTAACCAATGCCTCGTCTACACTCAGTTGGTCTACTACTACTTTTTTTACTCTGTCTAATGTACTCATGTTTTCTTCCTCATATTTGTAATAATTGTCTAATACTAATTTGACATGCTTTATTATACTTGTTAAATATAATTTTGCAAATTATTAATAAAAATTTAAAGAAACTACATACTTTAGGCGCTAACGGACGCTTAAATAAAAGTATTAACGAAGCTTTTTATACCCCGAGCCATTTTTTGACCCTGTCCGATATGTAGGTAAAAGAATCCCTGACCCCTATTTCTTCAGGCTTTATATTTTTCCCGTAAATTATAACAGGCACCTGCTCGCGTGTGTGGTCTGTGCCTGCGGCTGTAGGGTCGCACCCATGGTCTGCCGTTATAATTAACATATCATCTTCACCCAATTTTTTGAGTATTTTATCTAAATAGTTGTCAATTTCTTCAATGGCTTCAGCGTATCCTTTAGGGTCTCGCCTGTGGCCGTAGAGCATATCAGTGTCAACAAGATTTGTAAAAATTAAACTGTAATTTTTATCTAACGCCTCCAAAGTTGCTTCAAGCCCTTCAAGGTTTGACCCTGTATGAATTGCTTGTGTTACACCTTTTTTGACAAATATATCTTCAATTTTTCCAACCCCTAAAACTTTGCCGCCGGCATGTTCTATAACATCCAAAAGTGTTCCTTCAGGCGGGGGGGTGCTTAAATCCCGTCTAAATTTACCTATGCGGGTGGGTTTGCCGTCTATTATTTGATAAGGGCGTGCTATAACGCGTGAAATGCCCCACCCTTTATCCAGAATTTTTCGCGCAATCTCACACCATTTATAAAGTGTTTCAAGCGGGATTATATCAATATCAACAGCAATTTGAAAAACACTGTCTGCCGATGTGTAAATTATGGGGTATTTTGTTTCTCTGTGTTTTTCGTGTAAATCCTCAATAATTTTAGTGCCGCTTGCGGCATAATTTCCAAGGATACCCGTGCATCCTGTTTTTGTTATGAATTCTTCAATCAAGCTTTGGGGAAATTCTTTATAGGTTTTAAAAGGTTCATCAAGCACAATCCCCGCTATTTCCCAATGCCCTGTTGTTGTGTCTTTGCCTTTGCTTTTCATTTTTAAAATGCCATAAGAGGCAATGGGGCTATCAACTGGTTCAACCCCCCTAACAGGCGCAATATTCCCTAAACCCATTTTTTCTAAAATCGGCACTTTAAGCCCGCCTGCGGCGTATGCCATGTTGCATAAGGTGTTACAGGTAGCATCATCATTATACTGTGCGCAGTCATCAAGCGCGCCCACGCCCATAGAATCAATAACAATAATAATTGCGCGCCTGTTGCTATTCATGTTTTAACACCTTTACTTTATTATCCAAATAGTTTAAATGCCATTCCTGTATGACTTCGCCCGGGTATAAAATTGCGTATCCCGGCGGATATTGCACTATTGTTTGGGCGCTCACTTTTAAAAGCGCGTCTTTTTTTTCAACAAAGGCATAATTCATATTCCATGCCTCATGCGGCTGTACTTTTGTAAAAGGATAGGGCTGAAAATCCTGTGCAGGAACTTGTTGACGCGGAATTTTGACGTATAGCAGCACATCTTTTAATTTATCTAATTTATTTTTACAAGTTCCGATACCGCATAAAAATAAAAGAGATATGTTATTTGCAAGTTCATCCTCAATTTGAAAATTTTCATAAAGAATGTTGGACAATAATGCGGCGTTTACACCTTCTTTTTTAACTAAAATTTTTGTGGGATCTGACTCTAAAAATTCCCAGCCCGCGTGGCTTAAGGGCTTTTTAATATTTTTAATATTTTTGATTAATTTTTCAACTTCACTTTCGCCTTTTTTATTCAAATAATCAATGGTAGCTTCAATTGCGGCAAGCATAGGGTATGAGGGCGATGATGTTGTAAATAAATTAAGAGCATCTTGTAATTTTTGTGTATCAAAATCCGCACAGTCTTTTCCCACATGTAAAAGCGCGCAGGGGTTTGGCGCACCTGCATTTTTGTGGAGCGAATTTACGCTGAAATCTGCTCCCTGCTCAACTGCGGTTTTTGGCAAAAGCTTTGAGAAATTGTATAAAGACCCGTGTGCTTCATCTACTATTAAATAAACCCCATGCTGTTTGCAAATATTTGAAATTTCTTTAATATCTGAGTTGACTCCTTCATAAGTCGGGCTTGTTAAGACAAATGCCTTGTAGGAATTTAATTTTAGATTGTCATCTAATTTTTTGGGGTTAATTTCTCCGTATATTCCCCAATCTTCTATGGTTTCAGGCATAAACCAATCGGTCACGGCTCCCGTTAAAGTTAGAGCTGAAAAAACAGATTTATGACAGTTGCGTGCAACTAAAACCCGGTCATTTTCGTTTAATAATGCTTTAAATACAGCTAAAATCCCTAAAGTTGACCCTTGAGTTAAAAAAAATGTTTTTCGCGTTTTATAAATTTCTGAAACTATCCCCTGTATTGTTAAAATAGCGCAAGCAGGCTGAGCCAGGTTGTCAAAGCCTTCAATTTCGGAATAATCATGTTTGTAAAGCCCTTTAAGCCAGCGTAAATGCGGCGTTTTTTGTCCGTGTGTAGGTGTTGTAAAAAGGGTTATATGGTTTTTATTTTCCAATAATTTTAAAATGCTCATGGTGAAATTTTACAATAATTTTGTGAAAAAATAAATCATCTTAAAGGCGTAAGTCTACAAGCTTGCTGCGGCTCTTTTAATAATCAATCCCTTGTAAAACCTTTGCCATACACCCCCAGCCTTGAATGTTATTTGAGACATTTTTGTCGCATAGTTGATCCGGCGGCAGCACATTTTTGGGAGATTTTGTTCCAGGTGCGCCTGAAGGCAACAGCTGATCATCAATAAGTTCAAAAACAAATGTGTCTCTTCCCAAAACATTAGGTTTTTTTTCATACCCATTGACATCAACTGTCATGCCGATAAAACCGTTATAAACGGCATGGGTAACTCCGCAATTTTCAAACCCCCAAAACATGCCGTCAGCTGTTACAAATTGCCCGTCATCCATATACCATGTGTATAAGCCGTTTCCGGATAATGATTTATAGACATCCGAAGCGTTTGATGGTGCCACACAAGCGGGAGAGCAGTTTCTTATAACCTTAAAATATTTTCTAAATGCCGGTGAAAAAGAACCTCCATTATCAAATAATCCGCTTAAGGTTCCGCCGTTATCTTGTTTTATATTCATAACAGCCTGTGCTGCTGAGGAATAAGCTTTTTTTGCAGCC
>CAYYBA010000006.1:11275-34833 GCA_964470205.1 uncultured Gammaproteobacteria bacterium
GTTTTGAATTTTGTGTCTTCGATTTTTCTTGAAAGTACGGGGATTGTAAGTGCTGCAACAACACCGATAATAGAAAGTGTTATAAGAACTTCTGCCAAAGTAAAACCTTTTTTAATCATACTCATCTTCTCCTTATGTGTTTAATTTTAACACTGTTTTAAAAATATAATACATTTAAAATAAAAATCATGCAAGAGTTTCAGGAAAAAGTTTATAAAATAATTGCCAAAAATATGCGCAAGATTCGTGAAAATTTGGGTATATCGCAAGAAAAACTGGCAGAATTGGCGGATGTTGAAAGAGAAAGTATCACAAAAATTGAAAATGCTTACAAGCACAACCGCCCCGGGCTTAAAATCCTTATAAAAATATCTTATAAATTAGGAATAAAAATGAGTGAATTTTTTGCGGAATAGCAAGTTGAGGCGAAAGATTACTATTCCTTTATTTTGTTTTTTATATTAAAATATCTTTTATGGATATCAAAGAAAAAATTGAAAAATTGCGTTCGGAAATTGACGAGCATATTTACAGCTATTATGTATTAGACAATCCGAAAATTGAAGATTACCAATACGATGCTCTTTTTCGCGAACTTGAAGCCTTAGAGAAAGAACATCCTGAATTAATTACGCCTACAAGCCCTACTCAGCGTGTGGGCGCTGTGAGTGAGAAATTTAAGCAGGTTAAACATAAAAATCGTCTTTACAGCCTTGATAATTCAAATGATGAAAAAGAGCTCAGGGCATGGTATGAAAGAGTTTTAAAAGAAGCTTATAATTGGACAAGCGCAAGCGCACAGCAAGCACCTCAAATTCCCCTGGCGTGTGAATTTAAAATTGACGGGCTTGCGGTATCGCTTATTTATAAAAACGGCGAATTTATACAAGGGCTAACACGCGGCGACGGGCTTGTCGGGGAAGATATTACAAATAATTTAAAAACCATAAAAGCAATTCCCTTAAAGCTTTTTGAAGCACTTGATATTGAAGCGCGCGGCGAGATTTATATGCCGATATCTTCTTTTGAAAAATTGAATAAAATTCAAGAAAAAGAAGAGCTTAGGCCTTTTGCAAATCCAAGAAATGCTGCAGCAGGCTCTGTTCGCCAGCTTGACCCCAAAATTACCGCGGGGCGCGAACTTTCAATTTTTATATACGGCGCTGTTGCCGATAATTATTCCTGGGGGCGTATTTCGCATTCAAAAACCATTGAAAAACTTCACGAATTAGGTTTTAAAACAAGTAAAGTAACGGTTGTACACGGCATTGACGAAGCTTATAGATTTTGTGAAAGCGTTTCTCAGACGCGTCACAACCTGGATTATGCCACAGACGGTATTGTTGTAAAGGTTAATGATATTAAAATGCAGGAAGAATTAGGTTTTACGGCGCGTGTTCCAAAGTGGGCAACAGCGTTTAAATTCCCGCCTGAAGAAGTTTGGACAGAGCTTTTAGATATTGAAATAAGCGTGGGCCGTACGGGTGCTGTGACACCGATTGCAATTTTGAAGCCCGTAAGCCTTGCAGGAAGTGTTGTTTCACGTGCAAGCCTGTATAATTTTGATGAAATCAAAAGGCTTGATATCGGGGTAGGTGATGAAGTTTTGGTTAAAAAAGCAGCAGAAATTATCCCTAAAGTTTTAAAAGCCAAAAAAACCGCAAATTCAAAACACTTTGAAATTCCGCACAAATGTCCCTTTTGCCATACCCCTTTAGTTGAAATTGAAGGCGAAGTTTCTTACTATTGCCCTAACCATCCGCATTGCCCCGCGCAAATTAAGGGCAGAATTGAATATTTTGCTTCAAAATATTGTATGGATATAGAAGGGCTGGGGGAGAGCATAATATCGCAGCTTGTTGATAAGGGCTATGTTGAAAATTTCAGCGACCTTTATGCTTTAGATATGCAAAAACTGCTGACGCTTGATTTAATTGCACAAAAATCCGCCCAAAACCTTTTAGATGCAATTGAAAAAAGTAAAGACTGCCAGCTTGACAGGTTTATAAATGCTCTTGGTGTAAGGCATGTAGGCCGCGAGGTTGCAAGCGTTTTATCACAGCATTTTAAAACCATTGAAGAACTTCAAACTGCGCAAGAAGACGACCTAAACTCGATTGAAGGCATCGGCGTTAAGGTTGCAAAAAGTATTTGGGAATATTTCAGAAACGAATATAACAAAAAAGTCTTAAAAAGACTTTTTGAATTCGGCGTTTCACCCAAAAATATCTTTACCGTAAATGAGAACAAAAAATTTAAAGGCAAAAGTTTTGTTATAACAGGCACATTGGAAAAATATTCAAGAGATAAGGCACAAGAGCTTTTAAAATCATTCGGGGCCAAAACGCCCTCGTCTGTGAGCAAAAATACGGATTATGTTATAGCGGGTGTTTCGCCAGGTTCCAAGCTTGATAAAGCGAGAAGTTTGGGCGTTGAAGTTTTAAATGAAAACGAATTTATAAAAATGTTGGAAAATTAAAAGAAAGGGCTTATTATGAAAAGAATTTTAACAATTTTAACTATCCTTTTTATGGGTACAACTGCAGTTTTTGCTGCTGCGAGTGTTGGTGAAAAACAAAGAGATCCGGGTTACATAAGTGTTTATTCGGAGGCTGAAGATGAAATTGCCCCTAATGTTGCACAGGTAACTTTTTCTGTTGAAACGTCAGATGTTGACGCAAATAAGGCAAGTGCCAAAAATAAGGAAATTACAAACAAAGCAATTGCGGCAATTAAACCCCTTATTAACGAGAAAAACGGCGAAACCATAAAAACAACAGGCTTTAATTTAGATACAGTTTATTCTTATAAAAATAATAAAAGAACATTTGAAAATTACAAGGTTGTGAACAGTTTTGAAGTTAAAGTTAAAGATGTTTCAAAGCTTGGTAAAATTTTAAGCACGGGAATAAGCGCAGGTGCCACGGATGTTGGTGCTTTAAGATATTCTGTTGATGTTGATTCAAGAATTTGCAATGATTTAATTGCAAAAGCAGGCAAAGAAGCCAAAACAAGCGCGGATTTTATTGCAAAATCAATCGGTTTAAGAATTTTATCCTTAAAGCAAGCGCAAACAAGCTGTTCTACACAAACAGCTTTCCCAAGACCTTATATGATGAAAACCACTATGGATGCGGGTGAAGGCGCCTCTGATGATACTCCGACAGAAGCAGGGACTATAAGGATTAAAGCTTCCTTTAACGCACAATTTTATGTGGGGCAGTAACTTTCTTGCCTGAGAGGTGCTCTCGCTCCTCGATTTTCAAGCATAAAGCCGCGTAATTTACACTCTTTATGTACTTTTTTTAGAAAAAAGTACATAAAGAGTACGCAAGCCATTCTTAGCCTCCTTTGCGCCTGACAAAATTTTGTGCACCTTCGGCTTCAAATTTTGTTCAGTCGCAGCCTCGCATACGCTCCGCAGCTCCTAACGGCGCCATGGAACGGTTTCGGCTCTGCGGCTTTGTTCCTCACAAATCCGCTATCGCCTCACACACCTTATGGTTGCCTTGCTTTCGCTAAGTGCAAGCACTAAGCTCAAGCCGCGGCTCCTTACCAAAACGCTTCGGGCATCATCCTTTTATAATACCAAACGGGCACATTATCATAATTATCGCCCAGCTTCTCTTTTAAACTTTCATCAGAACCAATTGCTATAATCGGGATTTCAGTCTCTTTGCTAACTTTTTTTAAAATCTCATAGCCCCTTATAATGTCCTCTTTTGTGGTTTCATTACCCAGATGAGTGTTAGAAATAAAGCCCGAGAACTTTTTCCAGGGTTTTTTATTTAAGCCTGAAGCAAATTCAATATATTCAAGTATATTTTCAATGGTCGAAGTTTCAAATTTTGCGGTATTTACAACCAGATAAATTCTTAAATCCTTTTCTTCGTCAATGCCTACTATAATATCTAAGATATCAAGGCCGCTTGCGCCGTAGCCTACATCAATTATAATATTGCCTTCTTCAAGCAGGCAATTTATTTGTTTGGGCGTAACGTAGCTTCCTGTTTCGCCCAGACCGAAATAATCAGTTTGTGCTATAACGTTAACCCCGAGTGCCTCAAGCTTAGGCACCAGAGGACGCAGGCAGTAAGCCGGTTCTACGGTATCCAAATCGACAAGAGTTATTTTTTCATTTTTTTTAATGCTTTGAAGCGCCCTGTTTACAGCAGTTTCACTTTTGCCGCTGGCATAGGCTCCTGTGAATACTTCAACCGTTCTTTGCAATGTCTTGAGCCTCTTCTTCTATTATTTTTTCGTATTCTTCAATTTCTATATTTGCCTGCGGTATTATATACTCCAAAACATCTACAAGTTTAGGGTCAAATTGTATGCCTTTTTGCTCTTTTATAATTTTCAAAGCTTCTTCTTCAGGCATTCTTTTGCGGTAAGTTCTATCTGACCTTAAACTTTCCCATGCATCTGCAAGGGATATTATTCTTGACCCTATAGGCGTTTCTTCACCCTTCATTCCATAAGGATAGCCCTTCCCGTCATAATACTCATGGTGATATTTTACAATATCAATAACATCTTTTAACTGTTTTATGTCTTCCAGGATTTTGATACTGTGGAAAACATGTTTTTTAATTTCTTCGTATTCTTCGGGGGTTAATTTGTCTGTTTTATTTAATATATCCTCAGGAACCCCTATCATGCCTATATCATGCAATAAGCCCGCAAGTTCGATTTTTCCTATTTCTGCATCGCTTAAATTTAAATTTTGAGCAATTTTTGTGGCATAAAAAGCAACACGTCTGCTTTTGCCTAAAGTATAGGAATCTTTGGCATCAAGCGCTTCTGTTATTGATTTAATTGTGCCCGCAAACAGATCTTTTAAGTCAAATATCAAGTTTTCATTATCAATCTTCAATTGATAAAATTCCAGGCTTGATTGCACCGTATACAAAAGTTCATCCGGCATATAGGGTTTTTTGATATAGCGGAAAATTTTTGCATAGTTAATTGCGTTAATTAATATTTTAACATCCGAATAAGCTGTTACCAAAAGCCTTATCGCCGAAGACGATTTTTCCTGGGAAAGTTTTAAAAACTCAACACCATCCATATCAGGCATTTTATGGTCTGAAATTATAACCTGAAAGTCTTCTTCATCCAAAATTTTTAAAGCTTCAAGCGGCGACAGGCACTTTGTTACTTCATAATCCTGTCTCAGGGTTCTATATAAAAGCGCCAGGTTATCCGGTTCGTCATCTACGACTAAAATTTTATATTTTTTATCCATTTTTATCCTCATCAGGCTTTGTGGGCAAGGTAATCTTGAAAGTTGTTCCTTTTCCTATTTCGCTTGTAACATTCATTGTACCGCCATGGTTCTGCACAACTTTATAAGCTATACTTAACCCTAAGCCAGTTCCTTCTCCAATTGGTTTGGTTGTGAAAAAAGGCTCAAAAATTTTATTCAAATTCTTTTGGTCTATTCCTTTTCCAGTCTCTCTAATTTCTATTATAACATCTTTTCTTTCAAAAGCTATATCTATATAAATATCTCCAGTACCTTCTATTGCGTATTGGGCGTTATCCAAAATATTCATCAATACTTGATTTAATTGCCCCCCGTAAACTTCAATTTTCGGTAAATCATCAGGGTAGTTTTTGTGTATGGTTATTCTGTTTTTTAATTTGTTTCTTAAAATATTTAAAGTTGTCTCAATTTCTTTTGGTATATCAAACTCGGTTAAAACATTTTCTTCAAGACGGGAAAAGTTTTTAAGGTCTGATATGATTTTTTTGGTGCGCTCTGTTCCTTCTTTGCAGCTTTCAATCAAGTCTTTAATATCTTCTTTTAAAAATTCTACGCCAATTTCTTTTTTCATATCCTGAAGTTCTTGTCTTTTATTTGAAGGCAGAATTTCATCAATCTGAGAGTATTTGTCAATTAATTCAAGCATATTTTTTGAATATCTTTCAAGGTGGATAATGTTTCCGTATATAAAGTTAATGGGGTTATTGACTTCATGCGCAATGCCTGCAACCAATTCGCCCAAAGAGCGCATTTTTTCGGAATGCACCATCATTACTTGTGTCTGTTTCAGTTCTTCATTTGTATTCTTAAGCTCAACGGTTCTTTCCTGAACTTTTGCTTCAAGAGATGAATAAAGTTCTTGCAGTTCATCTGCCATGTCATTATAAGCGTCTACAAGTTCGTTGATTTCTTTGATATTTGTTTTTTGCAGTCTGTTGTCGAAATTTCCTTTTGAAAATTCATTTACACCCTTAATTAAATTATTAAGAGGTCTGTTTATAATACTTGACATAATTGCACTTGCAATAAGTCCTAAAACCAAAAAGCCTACAATGAAAGTCTGCATATTTAAAAGCAAGATGTCGACATCTGTTTCAGACTGCATTGTTTGGATATAACCTATGTAAATGTTGTAATAAGGTGTTTCCTGAACAACTTCTGAAACATTCTTTTTTATTTTTTGCAAATAGCTTTGTACAATTTTGTTGGTTGTTTTATCTCTGATATGAGGATCTGTTGTTTGAATAACTGTATTATCTTTTTTATTTACAACATAAGCATATTTGATTGTGTTACTTTGTTTTAAATTGTTTATCATGTACTGGGATGTTTCAAAATTGTTTTCCCGCCAGTCTTTTGCATAAGTGCTTGTAATGAGAGTTGTAAGGGCTCCCTCCGTGCTTTCCGAATATTTAAGTGACAGGTGGTCCATATAAGAAAGGAAATATCCTGCTGCAAATAGTATGATGAATGTTATAAGAGCGCTTGTAAAAAGCATTGAATAAAACCCAAATCTGTTTTCCACAATGGGCTTATGCGCTTTGACAGGCATTTTTTTTGTCACTTTTTTATCCTTTATTCTCAGATTCCAGTAAAATTCTAAATGTGTATTGGATTAAAGCAATTCTATCCACACTTTCAATATTTAAGAATTTGCTGCTGACCAAATACATTTCTCTGCCGTTTTCATCGTGTTCTTTTACTCTTATAGGTTCTACGGCGCACTTAATTTCAAGTTTGTTATTTAAGTTTAAGACAATATCGTAACCATGGCCCACTTCAAGTTTTTTTGCTGATATAAATTTCAAGCCGCCTGCTGAAATATCTACAGACTTTGTTTCAACTTCCGGCATATCCGCAAAAACAATATTGCCGCCGAAACTAACCCTTGAATATTCTCTTCTTTGAATATCTTTAAAGCTTTCAGGATATTTGATTGTTAAAATGTTCCAGTTCTTATTCGTAATATCTGTTACAAAGTATATTAAGCCTTCTTTGCCCGAACCGAATATTTCAACATTTCCTCCAACAACATAATCTTTAAGTTCTTCCTCTGTCAATTTTAAAAGTTCAATTTCAAAGCCGTCATCAAAAAGTTCTTTGACATTAAATGTGGTAGAACTTCTGAATTTGTCGGGAACTATCTTAAAATCTTTTATTTTTGTAATTAAATCCTTCATAATTTATCCTTTATGTATAACGTTACAGATTACCAATCATTATTATACAACTTTCTTGTAATTTTGTGGAGTACTTTTTTCGTTATTTAATTAAAAATCAATCTTATAGTGTAAATATTATAATTTTATTTTTTATTTAAAATAAGATCGTAACAGATTTTTTTATAAAAAAATGCTACAAAATTTGACATACTACCTGTTTTTGTTGTGTAATATAAAAAGGGGAGATATATTTTAAAACCGGACACAACAAATGCGCATAAAAGAAATAGAAATTGATAACTTTAAATCTTTTGCAAACAAGGTTAACATTCCTTTTTTGCAAGGCTTTACAACGATTTCAGGCCCTAACGGTTCAGGCAAGAGTAACATAATAGACAGTATTCTTTTTGCCTTGGGGCTTTCATCTTCGCGTGCCTTAAGGTCTGAAAAAGGCGTTGGGGATTTAATCTCAACCCATAACAGCAGAAATGAAGTGTATGTTAAAGTTATCTTTGAAGTAAACAAAAAAACGGGCGAAGAGTTAAGTTTTTCAAGAAAAGTCAAAAAATCTTCGCAAGGGTATGTCAGTACATATTATATAAACGATAAGCCCACATCTTTGTCACAAATCCACTTTGAACTTGAAAAATATAATATTACCCCAAACAGCTATAACGTCATTATGCAAGGCGATGTTACAGGCATTACAAACTGTTCCCCTAACGAGAGGCGTAAAATTATTGATGAAATAGCCGGTGTTGCCGATTTTGACAGAAAACTCGAAATGGCGCAAAATGAGCTTGAAACGGTTGAGACGCGCGTGAATGAAGCAAACATTGTTTTAAATGAAATTGATATAAGGCTTGAAAATTTAACTGCAGAGCGCGAAGTGGCACTTAAATATAAGAAATTGAAGGATGAGAAAACATCGCTTGAAGGCAAAATTAACGTTGTCAAATATTTTGATACCAAGCGCTCTTTGGATATCGTGCATGAAAATATCCTCAATGCGCAGAAAGAAGTCAAAAAAACAGAGCTTGACAGTGCCAAGTTAAGCGAAAAAATAGAAGTACAAAAAATTGAATTTAAAAAACTTTCCGATGAAATCCGCCAGAAAGGCGAAGATAAACAGCTTGAAGTTAAAAGGCAATCTGAAGAGAAAAAAGGCGAAATAGAGCGCAAGCAGATGTCTGTAACGCACAGCGACAAAGTTATTTTGGACAATAAAAAAACCATTGAAAATGCTTTATGCGGCATTGAAAATCATAATTCAATTATTGAAAAAACCAATCAAAGTATTGAAGATAAAAAACTTGTTTTGGCAAATTTGGGCAATCTGCTTAAAGTTCAAAAAGAAGAACTTCAGCAAGCCCTTTTAGAAATATCGGGACTTGGGAAAACCGCAGGCGAGCATATTGAGAAAAGAAATGAATTAAGACGTGCGCTTGACACCTTAAAAGATGAAGAAACAAATATTTTAAAAGAGAAACTTCCGCTTGAAGGGCAGTTGAATAATTTAAGAAATGAACTTAAAGACTGCAGCGATAATATCGAAAACTATGAAGCGCAAGGCAAGAACTTTATAAGAGCGCAGGAAAGTTTGGAACTTCAAATTTCAACCCTTCAAAAAGAGCTTGAAGATTGCAAAACGTTACAAAAAAATACTTTAGATGAACTTGATAAAACCAAAAATCAAATTTCAGACGCTAACCATAATATTCAGCTTGCTAATCGCAAAATTTCCGAGATGGAAGCAAAAAAACAGGCGTTTAAAGAATACGGGCTTGGGGCTGGCGTTGAAACAGTTTTAAACAGCGGGCTTAAAGGAGTCCATGCCCCCTTAAGCCAATTAATTAGTGTTGAAGGGGAATATTCCGATGCTATATCGGTTGCCTTAGGCGGGCGCTCAAGGTTTGTGGTTGTGGATGACGAGCATGTGGCATCGCGCGCAATTGAAATTCTAAAATCATCAGGGCGCGACAGAGCCACATTTTTGCCCCTTACAAAATTAAAATCCGCACCCGCAAGGCTTCCTGTTCCCAAAGATAAGGGTGTTATTGATTTTGCTATTAATTTAATTGATTTTGACAGTAAATACACAAACGCATTTTATTTTGAACTATCAGAAACCCTTGTTGTTGAAGATATGCAGGTAGCCAAAAAACTTATGGGCAAATACAGAATTGTAACTCTTGATGGTGAAATTTTTGAAAAATCAGGCGCTATTACAGGGGGTGCACGGGTGCGCTCAAGCATAATGTTTGGCAAAAGTGAAGATAAAACCCTCGCCGCCTTTAAAACCCGTTTGGAAGAATTTGAAAGACAGTTTGGAGAGTTGGAGCACAAACAACGCACCCTTGAAAATAAGCTTGATAAAATAAGAGCGGATTTTTCAAATGCCTCTAATTCCTATAACGAAGCCAAATTTGAACTTCAAAATTTAATTAAAAATAACAAGCAAATGCAGGATAGTATTGAAAAAAAACTTGCCAGAATGAATGAAATCACACCCGAAATATCAAAGATTGAGCGCAAGCTTGATAATTATGAAGAAAAACATGTTGAATTAAACCGTAAAATACTTGAACTGCAGGAAAATATTGTAAGCGTTGAAAAACTTATTGATGAGGGCGAACTTAACAAATTAAGGGAAAAAACACAAGGCTTTGAAGAAAACATTAAAAATACCCAAAGTAAAATTAATGAAATTCAAAATGAAATTAATACGGAAAACAACAACATTAAGTTTCAAAATACAATGATAGAGCAAAAACAAACAGATATCGCAAGGCTTTTAGAAGATAATAAAAATCTTGAAAATGATAAGATGCGCTTTGGTGTTGAAATTGAAGAAGTCCAAAAAGTGCTTAAAGTTTTGGAAGAAGAAATTTCAGAATTAGGCAAAAACCTTGTAGAATTGCAAAACGTACGCGATAAAATGCAGGAAGAACTTTTAGGTGCCCAAAAAGAAAAAGACATTCTGGATAATCAAAAAGTAAGGATACAAGAGCAGATTGAAAGCTATAAAGCAAGGCGCAGAGAGCTTGAACCTATTTTAGAGATTGCGAAAGAGGATTTAGAGGCTGCCTGTATTGAAATTGAAAAACTTGAACCCGTTGAAATTTCAATTGATGAAATTACTGCAAAAATTAACCGCCTGTGCGTGCGCATGGAAGAGCTTGAACCGGTTAATATGCGGGCTTTGAATGATTATGATGAAACATATAAGCGCCAGAGCGAATTTAGAGAGAAAATTAACACCTTAACAAAAGAAAAAATCGGTATTAATGAGCGTATGTGCGGGTATGAGGCATTGAAGAAGGAAACGTTCTTAAAGACATACAACGGAATAAACGAAAATTTTAAAACTGTTTTTGCCGAACTATCAGACGGTGTAGGTACTTTGGTTTTAGAAAATGAAGAAGATCCCTTCTCGGGCGGCTTAACATTTGAAGCTACCGCAAGAGATAAGAAAAGACAAAAATTAGCAGGTATGTCAGGCGGTGAAAAATCGCTCACAGCGCTTGCTTTTGTCTTTGCAATTCAAAAATTTATGCCGTCTCCTTTCTATGCTTTTGATGAAGTTGACATGCATCTAGACACTTTGAATGTTGAAAAACTTGCGCAGATGATTAATAATGAATCTAAGAGCACACAATTTATAGTCATAAGTTTAAGAAAACCTATGATAGATAGCTCAGACAGAATGATAGGAGTTACGCAAAAAAATAAAGGAATTACAAAAATAAGCGGAGTTAAACTAAAAGATGAGTAGTGCAAATACGAAGGAAGAATTTTATAATAACAGCCATGTTATTGAAATAGCGGATGATGTTATTAATTTTGAAGATATAATGCCTCAAAAAGACAAAGAATTTGACGCAATTGAAATTTTGGTAGATTTGGCAAAATCCGGCAAAATTGACCCCTGGAACATTGATATTGTCGATATTTACGATAAATATATTTTACGCTTAGCTACCCTTAAAGCTAACAATTTAAAGCTTGCAGGCCGTGCTATTTTATTTGCGGCAATTCTTTTAAAATTAAAATCCAATATTTTAAAAGGTATTAATGTTCTTGATTTTCATCTTGACGATGATCAGAGCGAATTTTTGGAGGATGGTTTCGACGGCTTTGACGGTGAGCAGATGAAATTACCTTCAAACAACATTATTTCTTTTGAAGAAGTATTGCAGCGGCGCACATCAACCCGCTTAAGCCACTCCAGAAACGTAACTTTGAAAGATTTAATCCGCCACCTTCAATTTTACGAAGAACTTGAAAAAAAACGTGCGCTTCAAAATGCACTTGATAAACAAAAAAGACGTATTCACAATTACTCAAAACTGAGTGCCAAAGATATTAAGAATATGGCACATGAGGAGTATATTGAAGGGCTTGTTGAAAAAATGCAGCAAAATTTGATTAAAATTTTTGAACATGAGGAAAAGATCGAACTTACGGAATTAAGTCTGCTCGGTTTTGATAAAACATCAGCCTATATTGCCGTTTTGTTTTTATCGGTAAGAGATAAATATGAAATTGTGCAGGAGGAATTTTACGGTAATTTGTATGTAAAAAAGTGTACACAGGAGATTGTCTAAGTGCAGCCTGAAGAAGAAAGCCACAATTTAAAAGCAAAAATAGAAGCAGTTTTGTTTGTAACCGCACGTGCCATGCACATATCTGAAATTGCCGAACTTTTAGGCATTGGGGAAGATGAAGTTGAGCAGGCGCTTTTAGATTTAATGTTTGATTATTCTTCACGCGAAGGCGCTTTAGAAATTGACGATGAAGACGGCTATATAATTCAGGTGCGGGGGGAGCATTTAGATATTGTCGAAAAGCTGTGCCCTGTTGATTTAACACCTGCGGTTTTAAAAACACTTACGGTAATTGCGCTCAAAGAGCCTATTCGCCAGAGCGTTCTTAAAGATTTACGCTCAAACGCCTACGAACATGTGGCGCTTTTGGTTGAAAAAGGGCTTGTTTCAAAAACAAAAGATAAAAACGGCCGCTCGTACAATCTTAAAACAACATCTAAATTTAGCGAGTACTTTAAATTAAAAGGGGATGCAAAGGCTTTGGCCAAACTCCTTGATTCAGACAAACAGCTTAAAGATTTATAATTTTACACATAAATGTTAAGAATTTTCCAAAAATTTGAAAATATTTTATGTTGAAGGTAAAATGTTAACATTGATAACGAGGGGAAGGCGAAATGGAATTTTTCAGAAGACATAAAAAGATTATAGTAGGTGTTATAACCGTAACAGTTATCGCTTGGATGGTTGGTCTTACTATGGTTTTACCATTACTTGCGAAATAGATGTTTAAGAATGTAAGAAAAGAATTTTTAATATTAATTTTTATCACCCTTTTATTACAAAGTGCTTTTGCTGTTAATATTGAGCAAATAGACAAAAAAAGGGCTGCTGCGCAGCGCAATATTTACAATTTGAAGCTTTTGGAACGTATTGAAACAAATAAACTTTACAAAAACCAGCAAAAACTTGAAGATACCGAACAAAAACTTGAATATAACAAGGAAAAATATAATGCCACGCAAGATGAACTTGAGAATTTAAAACAAAAACTACAGGGTCTTATGGGTGATTATGAAAGCCAGCTTTCTTATTCAAACAAAAGAATTGTGCAAATTTATAAGACCCAGCGTAAAAACTATATGGAATTTTTGTTGTCTTCACGGGATCTGAACAGCTTTTTGGATAGAGTTTATTTTGAAAATATCATAATGAAAATGGACAAAGAAAGAATCAGATCAACACAAATTAAAACCCGAAGAATTATGAATTTAAAAGAAAGAATTGAATTTCAAGAGAGAAGTTTGGCATCTGACATTAAAGTTATGGACAAGCAGCAGCGCAATATCCAGGTTGCAATTGACAGAAATCAAAAATATATAGAAAAATTGCAAACAGACAGAGCCACATGGGAGAGAGCTGAGCGTGAACTTGCAAAACAAAGTGAACAGTTAACAAAACTTATTAATAAATCCACACGTGATGATAACGATGTAGTTCTTGTTACAGGCGGTTTCTTGCGTCCTATTTCAGGCAACATAACTTCAAATTACGGTTGGCGTACACACCCGATTTTTAAACGCAGAATTTTCCACTCCGGTATTGATATAGGTGCTCCAATGGGTACACCCATACGTGCGGCAAACGACGGACGCGTTATATTTGCTGGCTGGTATGGCGGTTACGGAAAAGTTGTTATTTTAGACCATGGTAAAGTTGGCGGACATCCTACAACTACACTCTATGCGCATATGTCAGCCATAAATACAGGTACCGGACAAAGTGTAACACGGGGGCAGAACATAGGCAGAGTAGGCTCAACAGGTTATTCAACAGGTCCGCATCTGCATTTTGAAGTTCGTGTTAACGGGAAGACCTTAAATCCCTTGAATTATGTTCCGCGCTAGTTTTATGCTATAATCGATACCATGAAAACACCTGGTAAAAAAATTATAGCAACAAATAAAAAAGCTTTTCATGACTATACACTTTTTGAAAAGTACACGGCGGGCATGGTATTATCCGGTACTGAAATCAAATCTATAAGACGAGGCGGTATCAACCTAAAGGATAGTTTTGCCAAAATAGAAAAAGGAGAAATTTTTCTTTATAATTGCCACATAAGTCCGTATAATGAAGGCAATCGCTTCAATCACGAGCCCGAGCGTGTGCGCAAACTGCTTTTAAATAAAAAAGAAATTCTAAAGATGTTGGGCAAGGTTAAGCAAGAAAATTTTGCCATAATTCCTATTGAACTTTTTTTGTGCTGCGGATGGGCAAAGCTTGAAATAGCACTTGCAAAAGGCAAAAAGCTGCATGATAAAAGAGAAAGTATTAAGAAAAAAGAAATTGAAAGAGATATTAGACAAAAGATTAAATAAAATTTCTTTTTTACCTTTTTGTGCTATGATGTTTTTAAAAGTTAGTGCTTTCGGGCAAGCAAGTTTAAAAACGTTTGGATATAATGTAAATTATGAAACAAATCATGAAGATATTTTTTATAATAATTTTTTTGTTTACGGCCGGCATATCCCTTGCGCTTGAACCTGCTACCATTCAAATAAGCAAAATTGAAAAAAGCCTTTGGGGCTTTGATTATCAAAGCGAAACCGAAGCCAAAAGGCTTGATAGAATTGAAAAAGATATTTACGGCAATTCTTCTGCTAAAGGCAGCGTGCAAGAACGTATCAATAAAATAAATCAGACTTTGGGTATAACAGGTGCTCCTGAAGATGATTTGGCAGTTGTAAAAGAAATTGAAGACAAACCCCAGGGGGATGTTTCATATCCTGCTATAGATAAGCTTGAACTGCAAGTTTTAGGCAAAGCATATTCTGATGAAGGAGTTTATAAACGTCTTGACCGTTTGGAAGAAAAAGTTTTTGCCACAAAACAGACAGGTGATTTAAACCAGCGTTTAGAAAGGCTTTCCGCAAACATTAATTCCACCTATGTTCCTTATGCGCCGCAAGAGCAGGGAGGTTCCCAAAATTACCTGTATTCTTATGACAGTCAGGATATTTATTTGCAGCTTTCCGGTCTTGAAAATTCTATTTTTAGAAAAACATATGACCAGGACCCTTTAAGTGTACGGCTTAACCGTCTGGAGCGCAAAATTTTTCAAAGAGATTTCGCATCAGATGATAACTCCACAAGAATTCAAAGGATACAAGCGGCATCCACTGCTACAAAAACCGCAAAATATTATGACAGTAACAAATTTCAAAAATATACATCAACGGGAATTCAGGTTGGCACTTTGATATTAATGGTTTTGGCGCTTATTTTATAAAAATCTTGAATTTTTTCCGAAATAACAATTAAATTCTATCTCATGTTCAATTGTGGTTGCAAGCCCATGGCCCGGGTATACCTTCGTTAAAGGGGATAGTGCAAAAAGCTTTTTGGTAATACTTTCTTTTATCTCATCAAAACTCCCGCCGGGCAAGTCGCAGCGTCCTATTTCTTCATAAAATAGTGTGTCGCCTGAAAAGAGCATATTGTCGATTATGAAAGAAAGCCCGCCTTTGCTGTGCCCCTTTGTTTCAAGAATTTTAATTTTATGATTTCCTATTTTTAAATCGGTTTTTTCATCAATAAATTGGGCGACTTCGGGTTTTTCAAAAATAGGAATGCCAAACATTTCACACTGTGTTTTAATGTTGTCCAAAAGGTAAGTATCGTTTCTGCTCATTAAAAGTTTAGCATTTGTTTTTTTAAGAAATTCATCGCAGCCCGTTATGTGGTCAAAATGCGCATGAGTTAAGAGAATGTATTTTAAATTTGCCCCTAAACTTCTTATGTCTTTATTTATACGCTCATATTCTCCCGTACAATCAATTAAGAGAGCTTCATGTGATATTTCATCAAATAAAAGATAATTGTTTGTCTTAAGATCGCTTCCTATCTCATAAGTCTTCAAAATCATAAAATTGCTTTTTTCTCCTAAATTTACTACAACATGATTTTACCACATTCAGGAGATTATTAACAGAATTTTCTGTTTTTATTGAAGCACCGGCCCTTAAAATGACTTTTTTAAGCTCTTTATCCGACAGAGTGAAATGCAATTGAAGCTCTTTCACGTAACGCGAAAGATATTGCTGGGCAAGTTTCTGGCGTTCATTTTGGGGGTTGGCTTTTGCATTTAAAATATTTTCTTTCATACGTAAATCATAAGAAATTATTGGTGGTATTTCATTACCTGAAAGCGTTAAATTTAAAATATGTTGGCATAGGTCGTTAAATAGTCGTTAATGGCATTTACAACCATAGGTAAAATCCATATCATAACAGCTGCTCCAAGGCAAGGCTTGAATAAGAAGCTTAATTGAAACACATTCACCTGCGGTGCCGTTTTTGAAATAACGCCCAGAATAATATCAAGCCCTAACGTTGCCAGAAGCACCGGAGCCGCTATTTGCATGCCCATAAAAAGCACATTGGATGTGAGCATACTTATATATTCAAAATTAACAACCCTTGTTAAATCAAAATTTGTGCTGTATATGGGAAAAATTTCAAAACTTCGCAAAAAAGCATTAAAAATCCAATAGACCCCGCCTGCTGAAATAAAAATAATAATTCCTAAAAATGCAAAATAATTTCCCATAAGCGAGTTCTGCTGTTTTGTGGAAGGGTCTAAAACCGTTGCAGATGAAAGCCCCATTTGCATGTTAACCATATCGCCGCCGGCGATAACCGCGGCTAAAATACAGTTTGCAACAAAACCTATTAAAAGCCCGAACAAAAAATTAAGGCACAGGCAAAGTATTACGGGAGTTTGTGCGCTTATTGCGCTCGGATGGATTATCATTGTGGTTATTATTGTTAAAATAATCGCGAAAGAAATTCTTATAAAAGAGGGCACTTCTTTTCTTGCAAAAACAGGCGCCAGCATAAAAAGCCCGAGCACTCTTGCAAGAACCATAAGCCCGCCGTTCAGCGCATTGCTTATTTCAGGAAAAATTTTGGCAAATTGTATTAAAAAACTCTCCATTCGCTATCTTCCCATTATTTTGTTGCGCTCGATGAAGTTGGGTGCAGGGTTAGCGCCTCTGTTAGATTTTGTATAGTCAGCTTTTTCGCTATCTTTAGCCCATGGGATTTTGCCCGGATTTTTCATGATTTCATCCATGTTTGATGTTTGTTTGAAACCCTCTTGCATCTCATCCATAAAGGGTTTTGAGTATTTATAGTAGTCTGAGGGCAAAACATAGGTTTCATTTTTGGGCACAACTTCAAAGGCTAAATTTACACCTTCTCTGAAATAATCCGTTAAAAGCCTCACATACCAGGCACCTAAAATAACAACAGTTAAAAATACAAGTAAAATTTTTGGTGCTGCGGCTATTGTTTGCTCCTGTACCTGAGTTACGGCCTGCAAGATGCCGACCACAAGCCCGATGCCCGCTGCCATTAAAACGCAGGGGAGAGATACCATAAGCATTACCACAAAGCCTTTTGCAAGATATTCCATTAAAAGTTCCATCAGTTAAAACTCCCCACAAGCCCTTTAACAATCAAACTCCAGCCGTCGACCGCGATAAATATTAAGAGTTTGAAAGGAAGTGAAATAATTGTGGGTGAGAGCATAAACATCCCCAGAGCCAAAAGAATGTTTGCAACCACAATATCAAGTACAATAAATGGTATAAAAATTATAAACCCTATTTCAAAAGCGGTTTTTAATTCGCTTATAATAAATGCGGGTGCTACTTCCCAAATAGTTATTTGTTCAGGGTTTTCGGGCAGAGTTTTCCTTGTTTTTTCCAGGAAAAACGCTAAATCTTCCTGGCGCGTCTGTTTCATCATAAATTCTTTTAAGGGCTCAGATCCTTTTTGCAAGGCAAGCACTATGTCGCCGTTTTTCTTATAAGGCGCCTCACCCGCTTTATACATCGCCTCAAATGTGGGCGCCATAGTGTATAGTGTTAAAACCATTGCAAGCCCTACCAGAACAATAGAAGGCGGCACTTGCTGCGTGCCCAGAGCTGTTTTTAAAAGCGCAAAAACAACACTGAAACGTAAAAAAGACGTCATACAGGTGAAAATAAAAGGCAGGAGCGAAAATGCGCTCATTACAATTAAAAGCTGTATTACAGGATTCATATCCTTGATTAAAACGTCCATTTATCCTCCCGCGTCCATTTTGTTTTTTGTCAGTTCCTTTAAAAGATTTATAGTCTTCATTTTTTGTGAATTTGTCGGAACTTTTTCATCTTGTGTTACTTCAATTCTTTGATATTTCTGAAAATTCGGAACATCTTCACTTTCCAATTTTGCCAAAAATGTTGTGTTCTCAATGTCTGATGCTAAAAGAAATTTTTCATTTTTAACTCTTACAACCAAAAGCGATTTTCGAGGCGAGATATTCAAAGTGTCTTCAATTTTAATGTTTCCGCCAAAACTTCCTGCGGATATTATATTTGTTTTTTTCCAAACCCAAAATGCAACAAGTGCAACACCTGCCATTGCAAAGCCATAAACCGTAAATACTAAAAGTCCGTTCATTTTTTTATTTATTTCCCTTCTTTGTCTTCAAAATCGGAATAGTCAAAATTTTCTTCTTCAGTAGCTTCAGGCGCCTTTGGCTGAGGCTTTGGCGTTTGATGCGCTGTTTTTATCTGCTGCTCAATTTTTTGCCTTATCCCGCTGGGCTTTATGGGAGGCGGCGGCGTTGTCGGGTTATTTTCAGATATCACTTCATCGATTTTAACCCCGTATTTATCATTTATAATGACAAGCTCGCCTTTTGCAACAATTTTATCTTCCACAACCATAAAAATTTTGTTGTTGAAAATGTCGCCCAAATCTATAACCATACCTTTTGTTATTTGCTTTAATTCGCCCAAAGTCATCTTCACCTTTTTAAATTCGGCACTGACTTCAATTTGTATATCGTCCCAAACATTTTTGCTCATATTTCCTCCTGCAATATCGTGTTCATTTTCGTCCAAATCTATTATTAAACCCGGATCCGGACTTATTTTAAAATCAAGTTCAAAACCTTCGTTTTTAACCGTTATTTTGCCTATATCGCTTTCTTCAAGAAGTACAATATCTCCTTTGATAAGTTCATTAAGGTCGCTCAGTCTTATTTTTGTGTGTCCTGCTTTTAAATCAACATAAATAGGAATTTTGTCAAAAGATTCAGGCAAAAAGTTTGTTGTTTTAACTACTTCTTTTGGTATTAGTGCATTTCGCGGAATAGAAATTGTAATTTTTGAGCTTTTAAAACCTTTTTTTCTCACCAAAAAAGTAAGATTATAATTGCCTTTATCTATTTGGATGTTTTTCGCGACATCTTTGTAAGGCGTAAAGTTCTTGCTTATGCTTTTGTACAGGTAATCTATAAACGCATTTAAAATCTTAACTTCAAGCTCGCTTAATTCAAACATATTAAATTGGGGAGAAGATGAACCCAGATAAATATGCAAAAAGGTTCTTACAAACCCGGAACTTAAGCGAAAAACCGTATTTTGCCTTGATTCCATTTGAATTTTATGTGTGTAGTAAGATTCGTTTTTTGAAACAAAATCATTTTTAATGGTGTCACTTTTTGTTATGGAATAAAGGTGAATATCAAGTTTATTTTCCCAAAAGTTGCAGCAGGCATTGCAAACTTTAGTTCCGATTTGTTCATCGAACCAATTAAATAAAGAATATAAACTGTCTTTTTCTTCTTGCGTCATTTCCTTTATAATACTGCTCATTTACCCTTTAAGTGTGTACAATTACTCCAATTTACATTATATACTTGCACTTTAAAAGGGGCAATTTCTTAACAAATTGTAGCAGTTTAAATAGTATTTTAACGTTTATACTCCCTAAGGCAATTCTTTAAAATAGTTTTTATTCGATAGAGCATATTTTGCGCATGCGGATCCGTTATAGCCGCTTGTGCTGTTTTTATCACATAATGAGCCACTGAATGGTTCATTATAACCGCATGGTTTTAATATTTGATTAGCGGGCAGCACATAAAAAGTAAAAACATCATGCCCCCACAAATTCGGCCCTTTTTTAAATCCGTTAATATCTATGCTTATATAAATATTTTGGGATGCACCTTTATAAAAATTGTAATACATGCCATCTTTTGTAATAAATGATCTTGCAAAAAAATAAGTATACGCGGTATTTTTATTGTAACTCTTATAGTCACTGTTGTTAAAACAGGCAGTTTTGCAATCATTTATAACAGAAAAATAACTCATAAATTTGTTTCTGAATTCATTAACATCATCGCTAAAATCATACACACTTCCGCCTTGCTGCACCTGCATTCTTAAAGCCGCCTGTGTGGCTTGCGAATAAGCTTTTCTAAACTGGCTTTCAAGCTGCGTTGCCTTATAATTTTTAACAACAGAAGGGATTGTGAGTGCCGCTACAACACCTATTATAGCTAAAGTAATCAGCACTTCGGCAAGTGTAAATCCTCTTCTCATCTGTAATTTCCCCTTTTAAATATCATAAATTTATTTTAACATGTTTTAATTTCTTATGCTAATATATTTTTGTTGAACTTCCTTATTTCTCATAAATTTAGCCTAAATTTTCCCATTTTTCTTTACTTTTGTTGTAACAGAGTGTAAAATGCCATTATATAATTAAAATAGCGGAGAGAATATGTTAATAGAAGAAATACTTGAACTTGTTATAGAAAAAAGGGCATCAGACTTGCATGTATCGGCAGAATTGCCGCCTGTGCTTCGTATAGACGGTACTTTAATGAGAACAAATTTGCCTGTTCTATCCAGTGATGACGTTGAAACGCTTTTGTTTCCTATTTTATCAAATGAACAGAGGCGTGAACTTGAACAAACCTGGGAGCTTGACTTCGGTTACGGCCTCCACGGTATTGGACGTTTCAGGGTAAACATTTATAAAGATAAAGGTTCTTATGCCGCCGCATTCAGAAGTATCAATACAACTCCTCCGTCTTTTGAAGAATTAGGTCTTCCCTCCGTTATTAAAACAATATCAGACAGGCCGCGCGGACTTATTTTGGTTACAGGGCCTACAGGTTCAGGTAAATCAACAACTTTAGCCGCTATGATTGATTATATTAATACAAACCGTGCAGAGCATATTTTAACAATTGAAGACCCTATAGAATTTATCCATGCATCTAAAAAAAGTATAGTACACCAACGCGAATTGGGGCAAGACACACGCTCTACTTCAAATGCACTGAGAGCCGCCCTTCGTGAAGACCCCGATGTTATACTTGTAGGTGAAATGAGAGACTTAGAAACAATGGCTTTAGCACTTACCGCTGCAGAAACGGGCCACCTTGTTATGGGCACCTTACACACCTCATCTGCCAGCCAAACAATAGACAGGCTTGTGGATTCTTTTCCCGAAGGCCAGCAATATCAAGTACGTTTGCAGCTTTCAAACAGCTTGGTTGCGGTTTTCTCTCAAACGCTTTTGCCAAAATTATCCGAAGACGGTGTTACTAAAAAAGGCAGGGTTATGGCACAGGAGATAATGGTTTTAAATAACGCGATTGCAAACTTAATCCGTGAACATAAAACAGCGCAAATATATTCTTCAATTCAAACAGGTGCGGCACTTGGCATGCAGACTCTTGATATGGCGCTAAGAGACCTGTTTAAAACAAAACAAATTGACCAGGCAGATGCTTTAGCCAAATCTCAGCACCCTGATGAACTTGCAAGAATGATAACAGGACGCTCACAAAGCCCGATGTTGAACTAGTGCGGAATTCTAACGCTGACAGGATGTGCGCAATCAGCCAGTGAACACTTGTCTGTAATAGGACCTGGCGGCTCAAGCGTCCATTTGTATAAAGCACCCTGCATACGCGCAAAGAATTTTTTAATCCACTCTTCCTTTTGGGCTTTATCTGTTTTATATAAAAATTCTTTTTGCATCATTTCATCAATGTGCAAGTTCTGATTTTCAAAATACCAGATAACCTCGTCCAAAAATTCATAAGGCATAAGCGCTTCTTCCGCCATTAAGAATTTGCCTGTCTTATCGTCGAATTCAAGCTCTGCGGTCGGGCGAGCGTTAATTATTGAATTCGGTATAATTTCTTTTTTGGTATTAATGAATTTGGCGAGCGCGTAGGTTTTTGTTTTCGTAATATCCCCGATAGGCGAAAAAGACCCTGACATATCACCGTTTATGGTGGCATAGCCCACGTAAGATTCAGATTTATCGCAAGTTGCAATAGGAAGCATACCTTCAAACTCATTAGCCAAACCCCACAAAATAGTGGCCCTTGTTCTTGCCTGGATATTATCAAGGGTGTAAGATTTTTCGCCCTTTTTAAAGTCTGTTTTAGCCCCTCCCTCTTTAATACCCTTATGAACGACATTTACCATATCTGCAATAGGTATTTCAATATATTGAATACCTAAATTTTGTGCAAGCTTTTTAGCTTCGCTCTTGCTGTGCGAACTTGAAATTCTTGAAGGCATTGAAACGCCCAAAACATTTTGCGCCCCCAGCGCATCTTTTAAAAGAGCGGCACATACAGAGCTGTCAATTCCGCCTGATAATCCCAAAACAGCCTTTTTAAAACCGTTTTTATAGAAATATTCTTTAATGGATTTTATTGTTACCAAATAAGTTCTTTTTAAATCTTTTGAATAATCCAGCGAAAATTTCTCCCCGCAATATTGAAAATCATTGATTAAAGAATCAACAGTAGAATTTTTTAAGTTATTTAAATCGATTTTGAACGCGTCTTCTTCCAAAAATTTTGCACAGCCCAAAAGTTTTCCGCTGTTATCGTACAGGCGGCTTGCGCCTTCGTAAGTCAGACAATCAATTGCACCCACTGCATTTACAAAAATTACAGGCAGATTGATTTTGCGTGCAAATGTGCTGAATATTTTATTTTTCTTACATTCTTCGCCAACCCTTGTGGTTGTTGAATAACAAACAATAGCGCAGTCAATTTTGCTGTTGGCCTTTAAGGCTGTTTCTTTTTCAAAACTTTTGCCCTCGTATACTGCAATGTTTTTATCTTCTGTTTTAATTGTGCCAAAGCCTTGCATGGTTTTTTCAATTTTGCCGTCCTTCAAAAAAACAATTTCATCGGCATTGCCTATTAAAACATTTGTACCTTTTGTATAAGGTGCCAATTTTTTTAAATATTCTTTACTTTTTTTGATTAAAACAGGATATTTTTTGTGCATATCAAACGCGCCGCCGCCCGTTAAAAAGCTTTGGGCGAAAACAATTAAATCCGCACTTTTATTTTTTTGAATCCAATTTTTAGCAATTTCAAAATTATTCTCTACATCTCCCGGGGTGGAGGCAGCTTGCGCAACTATAATGTTAAAGCTTCTTTTCATATGTGTCTATTATAATCCCGGCAAATTCTTAGTTCAAATTTGTAAAGTTTTGTTAAAAAAAATAAAGATAACAAAAAACAATGCCGATACCTGAACGTGACTATATTAAATTTTACATGAAAAGAGAAAGGTTAGAAAACGCCATGACTTTAAGAATTGAAGATCTTTTAAAAGGAAGACAAACACATAGTACATCAAGTACGGAAAGAACAGGCAATACAAATTCGGGCAATTCTTCCCAAAC
>CAYYBA010000007.1:0-20919 GCA_964470205.1 uncultured Gammaproteobacteria bacterium
CTTCGGAAGTATTATAGATATAATAGCATTTTGCAGCTGTGCCATAGTCAAGCTGAGTTTTTTGAAAAGAAATTTGAAGAGCGGAATAAATCTTTTTAAAACGAGTTTTATATTCGGTTTCTTTGTAATTTTTTATAATGGAAGGGATTGTGAGTGCTGCCACAACGCCGATTATTGCCAACGTTATTAAAACTTCTGCAAGCGTAAAACCTTTTTTCATAGCTTTATCCATAATTTATAACTAATATTTTACTATTTATAACATAGTTTGAATTTATAAGTCAAATTTACTTAGTAAATTTGTGCGCTCGTACGTTCGTACCTCACTACCCTCGCAACGGCGGCTTGGAACGGTTTCTCCCTGTCGGCTGCGGCTCAACGCCGCACCCTCACGGGCTCACACACCTTAAGGTCGGCTCGATTTTTTCAACAGCGCACAAGCGCTGTAAGAAAAAATCTTCGCCTTCATAAAAAAAACTCCCTTTAGGGGAGTGAATTCTTTTATAGGAAGGGAAGGTTAGGAAGTTAGGTTTCGTTTTATAATCTTGTTTATTAAATGTTCTGTCTTACATATATATAAAGTATATTTTTTATATAAAATTGCTTAATAAAGTATATAACGTTACAAAACTTAATAAAAATGTTTACAAAATAAAACCGCCGGCTTAATTCGGGCGGTCTTATTTTGGTTAAAATTATTATTGGCCAAACAAAAAGTCATAAAACTTTTGTAAATTGGATTTTGCGTATTCGCCTGTCCAATCCATCAATAGGGCGCTGCTGGCCGCAATTGCACCATCCATTGCTCCGTCAGAATAATCCATCATGGCTATTTGCGAAGCTTCTTCTCTGCCGTCAATAAAGCCGTCAGAATTTAAATCGAAATTATTAAATACAGTTTCTACATCTTCTATGGTGAGCTCGTCGTATCCTTCGATATCGCCTGCGTTTTGCTGTGCCAGAAATTCTTCTATACTCAAAACGCCGTCTTTTTCGCCATTTTCATCTGCTGTGTCTGCTCCATCCACAAGAGCTTGCCCTAAACCTTCAACACCTTGTTTAAATGCTTCTGTTTTTTCGGGTGATTGGGGGTCTAAAGCCTTGTACTCATCGCTCAGGTATTGGAAAGCAGGAATTGCTTGAACATCATCATATGCTTGTAATATATCTTCTAAAGGCATATCCGGGTTTGTAGAATAATAATTTCCTTTTTTATCCTGTGCTAAGCTTTGCATAGCAGTAGCGTATTTGTAGGCTTTTTGAAGGTTTTCTGCGCCTGTATACTCATTAAATCTTTTTGCAGTATCATCTGCGCTTGCGCCATTAGCGTAAAGTGCTGAAATTTCTAACATAAGTTGTGCTCCTCTCAGGTAAATAATATATACTTTTTATGTATATATAAAATAAGAAAATCTAAGATAATTGCCTTATTTTAAAAAATAATTTAACATTTTTTAACAAAATCCGGGAAAAAAGCTGCTGCTACAATACTTTAATTATTTTAAAGCATCGGCTCCGGAAACAACTTCTGTTAATTCTTGTGTAATTTGCTCTTGACGAGCCTTGTTGTAGTCTATAGTTAAAAGCCTTATCATCTCTTGTGCGTTATTTGTAGCGGCAGACATAGCCGTCATTCTTGAGGCTAATTCGCTTGCGCCTGCTTCTAAAATGGCTTGGTAAATAACATTTGTAATATACATAGGAACAATTTTGCTTAAAATTTCCTGTATATCGGGCTCAAATATCATTTCGATATCAGGTGACACATTTATTTCTTGTTCTTCTTTATCGTCTTTATGAAATTTTTTCGGTATGGAGCTTTGTGCTTCACAAGAAGGCAAAAGTGTCCAGTCTTCAACTTTATATGTCATCATATTTTGATAGCGTGTTGTTATAAGCTCAATTGAATCAACAGTGCCATTAACATAGGCTTGCGCTAAATCTTCCGAAACAGTAAGAGCGGACGTAGGATTTAAATCATCAATAACATTTGTATACATTTGGACAATTTCAAAACCCAGACTTTTTTGCAGATTTTTCAACGGAGCAAACGCCTTTTGTCCCACTAAATAAACTTTAACATCCTGTTTTTTTTCTTTTAGCTCTTTAATTCTTTTGACCGTAAAGCGAACAACATTGGAGCTGTAAGCACCTGCAAGCCCTTTATTTGAAGTCATTACAACAAGACCTGCTGTTTTACCTTCTCTATTTTGTAAGAGTTCAGGGTAATTATCAAGTGCACGTTGTGCTTCTATTGATTCAAAATTCTTATCTTCCAGAGTTATATCAATCTGAACAAACAGCTTAAAAAGTTCCAAAGTAAACGGGCGTGAAGCCTTTACGGCAAGTTCGGCCTTTTTAACCTTGGCAGCTGCCACCATTTTCATGGCCTTGGTTATTTTCTGCGTGTTTTTTATACTTGATATGCGATTTTTTATGTTTTTTAAGTTTGACATTATACAGCCTTATAAATATCCTTTTTAAACGTTTTCAATGTGTTCTTCAAAAGTTCCATATCATCATCTTCTAATTTTGCGCCGGAATTAATCCTTGCGGCTAAATCCCCACACTCGGCTTCAAAATAGTCAAACCACTGTTCTTTGAAAGTTTGAATATTTTTGTTTTCAATATTATCCAAAAAGCCTTTATTGCCAGCATACAGGATGCTCACCTGTTTTGCTACGCTAAGCGGCCTATATTGAGGTTGGATAAGAATTTGAGTTAGTTTTTCGCCCTTTAAAAGCTGTGCGCGTGTGGCAGGATCTAAATCTGAAGCAAATTGCGCAAATGCTTCAAGTTCGCGATATTGTGCCAAATCGAGTCTTAACTGCCCGGCAACTTGTTTAGTGGCTTTAGTTTGCGCATTACCGCCGACACGAGAAACAGAAATTCCGACATTTATTGCAGGACGCTGCCCTGCGTTAAACAAATTGCTTTCCAAGAAAATTTGCCCGTCTGTTATTGAAATAACGTTTGTCGGAATATATGCCGAAACGTCTCCTGCTTGTGTTTCAATAATAGGAAGTGCCGTCAGAGAACCTGCGCCTCTTTCATCTGAAAGTTTGCAAGCACGCTCTAAAAGCCTTGAATGGAGATAAAAAACATCGCCCGGATAAGCTTCACGTCCCGGAGGCCTGCGCAAAAGCAAGCTCATTGAGCGATACGCTTGCGCGTGTTTTGTTAAATCATCATAAATTATTAAAACATGTTTGCCTTCTTCTAAAAATTCTTCCCCGATAGCGCAGCCTGCAAAAGGCGTAATATATTGTAAAGGTGCGCTTTCATTAGCAGGAGCCGATACTATAATTGTGTAATCCATAGCGCCATGTTCTTCTAAAGTCTTTGCAATTTGCGCAACAGTTGATGTTTTTTGCCCTATTGCAACATAAATACAAATAACATCACCGTTTTTTTGGTTTATAATAGTGTCAATCGCAATAGCGGTTTTTCCTGTTTGTCTGTCGCCTATAATAAGTTCCCTTTGCCCGCGCCCGATAGGTGTTAGCGCGTCAATTGCGGTTAGCCCTGTTTGCAGAGGCTGATGTACAGACTTTCTTTCAATAATCCCGGGTGCTACATGCTCAATTGCACGTGTTTTGCTATATTTAATGTCGCCCTTACCGTCAATAGGAGCACCGGTAGGGTCAACAATACGGCCTATAAGACCTTCGCCCACCGGAACTGATGCAATTTTACCGGTTGTTTTTACTTGCGTTCCCTCTTTTATTTTTGTGTAATCACCTAAAATTACAACTCCGACGTTATCTTCTTCAAGGTTCAAGGCAATGCCCAAAGTTTTTTCGCCATCGTCAAATTCCACAAGTTCGGATGACATAACCTCTCTAAGCCCCCAAACACGCGCTATGCCGTCACCTACTTCAACAACGGAGCCTACGTTTTCGACCTGTAATTTGTCTTTGTAATTCTCGATTTTGTTTTTAATAATTGCAGAAATTTCGCTGCTTTCAATTGTTGCCATTTTTTCTTTCCTCTACGCTTTCAGATTCTCAAATCTCTTCTTTAAACTTAAATCAATAACTTTATCTTGGGCTTTTAGTAATAATCCGCCCAAAATGCTCTCATCTGTATGATAATTTAAAATTATTTTGCCTCTTGTTTTTTCTTGCAGTTTCTTAAATAACGCTTCTTTATCTTCTTCATCTAAATTAACAGCACTTATAACATCAATTTTCATAACGTTGTTTTTTTCATCTAACGCATCTTTGTAGGACATACACACTGCCTCAAAAAGCGAAAAACGGTTGTTATCAAGCAATACATAAGTTAAATCAAGAACTTGTGCTGATACCTTGTCTTTAAAAATTTTTTCTAAAACATCTTTTCTGTCGTTTATATCAACAATCGGGTGATTCAAGAAATCGGCCAAATCTTTGTTTTTTTCTAAAGCGTCCAGGACTGTTTTAAGATCGTATGTGAAATCTTCATCAAATTCCGCAAGTGCTTTGGCATACCTTTTCACGATTTTTTTATTTTTAATATCGTATGTATCTTCCACTAAATTTCGACCCTTCCCAGTTTTTCGATTGCTTTTTTAATTAAGTATTTATGAGTTTCATCATCAAGAGCGTTAATTATATAGCCCTGTGCTAAATCTACTGCATTCAAATAAACTTCATCTATTGTTTTTTCTTTAAAGCGTTCGGAGGTATTTTCCAAAGTCTTCTTAAGGCTCAGAGCCAAATTATCAAGATTTTTTTGTAAATCCTCGTGCCCTTTTTCTTCCAGTGTTTGAGCTGTTATATTCGCTTTATTTAGAATCTTTTCCTGTATTTGCGGAATTTGGGCGGCATTTGCTTTGGCTGATTCGTAATCTTTTAAAATATTCTCCGCAGCTTCGCGCGTTGTTTGGACTTTCTGTTTTATATCCTGCGCCATTTTGTCGAAAATACTGCCCAGTTTTGCTTTTTTAAAAATAAGCGCTAAAATCCATACCATTATAATAAAATTTATAAGGTTGCCTTCTAGTATTCTTATATATATTTCCTGCAAAATCTCCATTACTATTTTATGATTCCTTTAATATCAGGTCTTTCGACTTCTTTTTCAAGCACTTTTTGCGCCACCTCTTTGACAAAATCGGCAAGTTTATCATCAAGCTCTTCTAAAACTTTTTGCTTTTCTGTACTCAAAATTTCATTTTGCTGCACAAGCTTTATTTGGTTTTCTTCTTTTTGGGCTTTAATAGCGTTACTCTTTTTGTCTTTAATTTCTGCTGTTTTGCCTACTACAAGCTCTGACGCCTCTTGATGTGTTTTTGCAAGTTTTTCCTTTTTGTCGTTTTCAATAGCTTCAATTTCGCTTTCTTTTTCTTTTAAGATGTTTCTGTTTTTTTCATAAAATTTTTCACGCTCACCGATAATTTTTGTTATCGGTTTGTACAAAATTTTATTCATTATCACCATAAAGATAATGAAACTTGCGATTGCTATTAAAAATGTGGCGTCAAATTCAAGCATTATTTAACAACAAAACCTATCAAAATAACTGCCAAAAGTGCGTAGATAGCGCATGCTTCAATAAGCCCGGCGCCGATAAAGAAATATTTTGAAATTTGCGATTCAACCTCAGGTTGACGCGTGATACTTTCAACTATTGCTTTTGTGGCTATACCTAAAGCAAGTGCGGGCATCATAACACCTAAACCGATTGCTATACCCATTGAAAGAAATTTAAAAGCTGCTTCCATTTTGTTTTCTCCTTTTTATTATTACCATTAATGACTCTTCTCTACTGCCAGCTGAATATACGCCGACGTTAAAAGTGTAAAGACTAAAGCTTGTATAAACGCCACAAACAATTCAAAAAACATAATTGGCAGCGGCGCCAAAGAACCTAAAAACAGGCTCAAGTTATAAGCAGGCATAACGGGCAAAACACCGTTAAAAATATGCGACATAGCATTTGCCACCATTTGAGGAGTTAAGATCGACAAAACAAGCCCTCCCAAAACCATAATCAAAATTTCGCCTGCTAAAATATTTGCAAAAAGCCGAAGTGCTAAAGTCAGGGGCCTTATGAAATCTTCCAAAATATTAAAAGGCGCCATAAAAGCAACAGGCTGAAAATAGTGCTTAAAATACGAAGGACCTTTTTCAATAACCCCTTGAATTATATAATAAAATACAACAACAACCGCAAGAGCTGCCGTTATGTTTATATCGTTTGTGGGAGAAGAAAATTCACCATGCGGAAGATGAAAAAGCTTCCAGGGCAATTGCCCTATCAAGTTTCCCAGCAAAATAAACAAAAACAAACACATTAAAATAACGGTGTGTTTGCGCGCATTTTTGCCCATATCTTTTGTAAGACCCACAAAAATTGTAACAACATTTTCAAAAAATGCTTGAAGCTTGTTTGGCACCATTTTTAAATTATGAGTGGCAACAAAAGACAACAGCATGATGATTCCCATTGTAAACCACATTGTAACTAATGTGTCTAAATGAATTGTTGTGCCAAAAAAGCTGTATGTCCAGTGTTCTCCTATATGAAAATCCATTATTTTTCCTTTTTCTAAATATAATTCTAGCATGGACAAAAAAAATATGTAAACGAAAAACTTTAAACATTGAGAAATAAGGAAGCATATGTTATAATTGCAAATGAGTATTTTAGAAGTTTCAAAAAGGAGATAAAATGGAAGAATTATCTTCCGAGTCACTCAATACCCATAGCAAAGCGTTTACTCTTGCAGAAGTTTTAATAACATTAGCAATTATCGGTGTTGTAGCGGCTCTTACAATTCCTGCTGTTGTGCGCAATTACAGGGATACACAGTATAAAGCTCAATTTAAAAAGGCTTATGCGGCGATGTCTGTTGCTTTGCAAAAAACAATCGTAGATATGGGCGCTGTGCCTTTATGTTACAATGATTCAGATATATATAGCGGATGCTCTGAATTTTTCAGTGCATTTGCAAAAAATTTAAAATATACAAAATACTGTAACAATAATGCTCTTGCAAACGGCTGTGTGCCAAAGTATAAAAAATATTACGAAGGCAGCAGTTGTGTGGGCTTTAGTGAAAATTATATGAATAATATTAATAATGTTTGGATTTTAGCAGACGGGAGCATTTTAATAGGTTATGCCCATGGCATGCCCATTTTCGGGTATGATATTAATGGCGCAAAAGGGCCGAATATGCCCGGAGTTGACCTTTTTCCATTTTATCTTTATTACGATACAAATAAAGGATTTTATGTGAGCGTAACCTATCACACATCTTACAGGTATTGTGCGCAATTTGTGGCAGAAGAAGGCAGAACAACCCAAGATATGATGAAATGGTCTTACAAATAATTTAGGCTTCCGTTATATACCCTTTAATAGCGCTTGCTGCTGCGGTGTACGGGGATGCCAGATAAATAAAGCCTTCAGTATTGCCCAATCTCCCTTGAAAATTGCGGTTTTGCGTTGCAACACAAACTTCTCCGTCGCCCAAAATTCCGCCATGTACACCCACGCAAGGGCCGCAGCCTGCGGGCAGAAAGCTTGCGCCGGCTTGAATAAAAATCTTTAAAAGCCCTTCTTCAACGGCTTTCAGATAAACTTCCTGTGATGATGGCACAATCAAAAGCCGCACGTCAGGGTGTTTTTTCTTACCTTTTAAAATGTCTGCCGCAATTCTTAAATCTTCAATTCTGCCGTTTGTGCATGTGCCGATAAATACCTGATTAACTTTAACATCGTGCAAATTGCGTGCTAATTCAACATTATCAACGCTGTGCGGGCATGAAACTGTGGGTTCGATTTTGCCTGCATCAATTTCAATTACTCTTTCATAACGCGCGTCCATATCCGCCTTAATTTCCTTAAATTTATCTTCGCGCCCGTGTGCTTTAAGCCACAATAGAGTTTTTTCATCCGTTTCAAAAAGCCCTGCCTTAGCGCCCGCTTCAACCGCCATATTAGCGAGGGTAAAACGCTCTGACATATCCATATTTTCAATTGTATCGCCAAAAAATTCAAGGGCTTTATATGTTGCGCCATCTGCCCCAATTTTGCCTATTAAATGCAGCATTAAATCTTTGGCGCAGACGTTTTTTTGAAACTTGCCCTTTACAATAATTTTATAAGAAGCAGGAACTTTAAGCCACGTTTTACCCAATGCAAAAGCCACTGCAATATCGGTTGACCCCATGCCTGTTGCAAAAGCGCCCAAAGCGCCTGATGTACAGGTGTGAGAATCTGCCCCCACAAGAATTTCCCCCGGGTTTACAAACTCTTCCACAAGCCTTTGGTGGCAAACACCTTCGCCAATGTCTGATAAAACAGCGCCATATTCCTTGCAGAAGTCACGTATCACCATATGGGTGTTTGAAAGCTCTTTTCTGGGGCTAGGCGCCGCATGGTCTATAAAAAGTATTGTGCGCTTGGGGTTTGCGAGTTTTT
This sequence comes from uncultured Gammaproteobacteria bacterium, assembly GCA_964470205.1. Taxonomy (GTDB): domain Bacteria; phylum Cyanobacteriota; class Vampirovibrionia; order Gastranaerophilales; family Gastranaerophilaceae; genus CAYYBA01. The sequence continues at coordinate 8,416 of CAYYBA010000007.1, forward strand.
CGCGCCCCAATTTTTTAAATTCCTGTATAGTTAAAGGCCCTGTGCCGTCTTGTGTCATACAAACGTCAACGTGCGCTATTACAAGCTCATTTGGTTCAACGGTTTTACTGCTGTGCGCGGATATAATTTTTTGTGCAAGTGTTTGTGGCATTGTTAATTCCTCTTATATTATGCCATTTTACAACAAATATTAAAAATCCGCTAAATCTAAGAATTTTATATTTAGAATATCCGCAATTTTAAATAAAATTTTAACGCTCGGATACGCCGCCCCGCGCTCGATTTTAGAGAGGTGTTCTCGCGTAACGCCAAGAAAAACGGCTAATTTTATTTGAGAAAATCCTTTTGATTTTCTCATTTTCTTAATCTGCCGCCCCAAAAGCACAAGTTGTTCATCTTTAATTGACATATCTACTATTTTCACATATACTTAAAAACAAAATGGAGCATGTCATAACCCATTTTTAGAAAGGCGGATAAATGAAAAAAGGGTTTACCCTTGCGGAAGTTCTTATAACCCTTGCCATAATCGGTGTTGTGGCAGCGTTAACAATTCCTTCTGTTATTCAAAATTACAAGAAAATCCAAACCGTTACACAGCTTAAAAAAGTTTACAGTGCATTATCCAATACCACAAACCTTGCAATACTAGACCATGGCCCTATCACGTCATGGGAGGTTGGCTCCTGGAATGGAGATGCTTCTGTCGCATTTGCAGACACTTATTTAATTCCATACCTTAAAGTCTCAAAAAATTGCGGGACCGAGATAAGCGCTAATTGCGGTATGGAGGCTTATAAATTAAACGGCGCGCCTTATATATTTGACAGAAATTTTGCCAGATTTTATTTAACTGACGGCACCCTTATAGCTTTAATTACAATAAATGGTGAATATAAATATGCGGTGATATATGTTGATATTAACGGAAAAAAGAAGCCCAATACTTTCGGTAAAGATATTTTTGTTTTTGTTTATAATATAAAATACGTTGTAGACGGGAAGTTTGTGCCGCCAGGATATTTGATGCATAAAGATCTTTTGACGCTCGATTCTTATGATGACGCCTGCAATAAAAATAAAAGCGGGTGGTATTGCGCTTCTTTAATTATGAAAGACGGGTGGAAAATGCCTGATAATTATCCATGGTAATTTTTCTTGACCCCTTTTTATAAATATAATATAATTAAGTTGTTATTAAAGAAACTTGGTTAAAAGCCAAGGCTGTGCCGCAACCGTGAGAGGGCAACTTCAAGCCGGAATATTTAATAGCAATAAATCTTTACGAGCATAAAGGAATTTTAATGAAAAAGAAGATTTACTGTTTGGTTTTGATTTATGCGCTATACATACCGGCTTTTGCCATTCAAGAAGCTGATGTGCAAAAAGATACAAAAAAACCTGCGGCAAAAACCCAGCTTCAAGGCACTCTAAAAAAGAATGAGGTTTATTCGCCCGCAAATTCTATTGAATTAAAGAAAAATGCAACCGCAGGGGTTGAAGTTATAACCTCCGATGAAATTGAAAATCAGGGCTCGCCCGTGATTTCAAACCTCTTGAACCAGATGACAGGTGTTAGCGTTCAAAGAAGCGGTTCTATAGGGGATGTAACGTCATTTAGAATACGCGGTACAGACAGAGTGCGCGTTACAATTGACGGAGTGCGGGCAGACAGCCCCAGAAATAATGCATTTTACCTTAATGATACGTTATCCGATGACATTGAAAGAATTGAAGTTGTGCGCGGGCCGCAGGGCAATTTTTCGGGCGCTCAGGCATCAGGAGGTTTGGTCGGGATGTTTACACGCCGTGGACACGGGGAGCCCGATTTGCAGATTCAGAGCGATTTTGGCAATTTAGGCACATTTAAAGAGCGTATTATGTATGGCGGGTCGGATGAGAAGAAAGATTATTATCTGGGTGTCACTTTTCTAAAAACAGACGGCGGCGCAAGAATACAAAGGCCTGATGGCGGGCTCAGCGATGTTAATAACGATTATTACAGAAATTTTTCCGTTGTAGGCAACTACGGCTACAAACTCTGGGATGACAAGGAACAATTAAGACAAATTATTCGCCTCACCAATGCTCAAAAAGGTGTTGGCGTAAACGGCTGGGGCGACACTTTAATTCAGGATAATAACGATTATTCAAAACAGTTAAGCTTTATGTCAACATCTATATTTGACATAAAACCAAACGATTGGTACGATTCTTCAACGCGCTTCGGGCTTTATGCAGATAAATACAATTTTTATCAATTTCAAGACCCTGATGACCCTTTAGGTTTGAATGATTTATATGACTCTACGACCGATAAAAGAAGCACACGTTTAAATTTAGTTTCACAGCACAATTTCCGCTATAAAGATTGGAATACCTTCTCTTTAGGTTACAATATGGAATATTCAAAATATAAATCAGACACATCAGATGGCGGATACACTTACTGGGGCTGGTATACACCGCCTGCCGATTATTCTTTTGACGGCTCAATGTTTCAAAATGATGTTTACGCATCAGATAGCATTAATATTAAAGATATCTTTTTCTTAAAGGGCGGTGCCAGAATGGTGGCCAACAATATGTTCGGTACATACGTCACTCCAAACGCTTCTGCTGCAATTGTTCTGCCGACATTTAAAATTAAAAACAGTTATTCAAAATTAAGAGGGTCATGGGGGCAAAGCGTTAATGCGCCCACTTTTGAGCAGATGTTCGGGTATATTCCGGGCATGCAAAATCCCAATGAAAACCTTGGTGCAGAACATTTAACAGGTTGGGATGTGGGCTTAGAGCAAAGCTTTATGGATGAAAAACTCAGGTTTGAATTCGGGTATTTTAACAGCAAATATAAAGATTATATTGCCTGGGACGGCGGCTGGCCGGGAAAATATATAAATGTGAGCAGTGCTAAATTAAACGGCTATGAAGCAAGTGCTACGTGGGAACCCAATGAAAAATTTAAAACTGTTTTAAATTATACTTATACTGATTCGCAAGATGAACAAACAGGGTATGATTTGGTGGGAGTACCTAGAAACAGAATTAACGGCACGCTTTATTATACGCCTAATGAAAGGTTAACTCTTTTTACAAGTGTTGAAGGCGCTACAGATAGAGTATACACAGGCGATAAACGTGTCGGAGGATATGTTGATGTAGCGCTCGGCGGCAAAGTAAAACTTTTCAGCTATAAAAAAATGAACGTTTACCTTCAAGGGCAGGTGTATAACCTTTTAAATCAAAAAATTACCATGTATAAAGGGTATTACCAGCCGGGTATACATTTTCGTTTAGGGCTTTTTGTGGATTTCAGAGGGCTTGGCGAGAAGATTTAGTTATTGGTAAACCCATTTAAGCATTTCTGTGGTTAACCTGCCGCCTTCTGCCACGGGTAGGCAAGAGCCAGCATTTTCAATTATTGTTTTTGGGTTAAGGGAATCATAAACAAATCTGAATCCGAATAAATCGTAACCACCTTTATTGGGAAGGTTTTTGCCGTTTATATCAAATAAAAAAAGAGGATAATTTCCCACATAGCGTATCAATATTGTTCCGTCCGCTAAAACGTATACTATATCAATATTGTTAATACTATTTTTAGTAAACCCCGGGCAGCCGCTGTCATCTGTGGCGTAATTAAAATATTCCGGTATACATCCACCGCTTAATGCATTGCCGTTGCATTTTTTCGCAATTTTCAAATTTTCTTCAAGCTGCTTATAAAAAGCATCGCAATCGCCTAATTCATATTTTGGGTTTCTTATGTCATAGTAGCATTTTGGCATATAACCAAAGTCAAAAACTGTTTTTTGGTAAGCGTTTTGAATTGTTGCATACATTTTTTTAAATTGGGTTTTATATTGTGTGTTCCTGTAATTTTTAACAACAGCAGGAATCGTAAGCGCTGCTACAACACCTATTATTGCAAGGGTTATTAAAACTTCTGCGAGGGTAAAGGCGAAGCTTGAGCTTAGTGCTGTGCACTTAGTGAAAGCAAGCCGACCGTTGGTGTGTGAGTTGAAGTTGGGAAGGCAATGAGCCTTGCCAACGAAACGAAACCGTTCCCAGCCGCCGTTGCGAGCGAAGTGCCGAACGCAGCGAGCGAACAAATCTTTGATTTGCCAGGCGGCGCTAAAGGCTTTTTTATACATAACACTCTTCCTCAATTTATTTTGGCTTATTACTTTGTTACTCCATTATTTTATAAATTAATTCTTCTTTATCGGGTTTTGCATCCGATATTTCATATGCTCCTTCAACAATTTTATATGCTTCTTGTGTTTGTTTTGTAGCGTAAATTGTAGCTAAAACATCACCTTTTTGCACCCTATCGCCTATTTTTTTATTTAAAACCACACCCACGCCAAAATCTATTTTATCTGTTTTCTTTTCCCTGCCGCCGCCTATTATTTTGCAGGCATGCGCTATATCAAGGGCCTTAAGCCCTTTTATATAACCGCTTTTTAGCGCATAAACAGCAATTTTATTAGAATCGATTTTTAAAATCGAATAGTCTTCTAAAACCTTGCTGTTGCCTCCCTGATTTATAATAATTTCACTGAATTTTTCTAAAGCATCCCCGCTTTTAATTTTTTCTTCAAGCATTTTTACGGCATCTTTTTCATCTTTGCAAATGCCTGCACTCACCAAAAGCATTGAGGCAATTTTAAATGTTACTTCATGCAAATCCTTCTGATAATTTCCTTTTAAAAATTCAATGCTCTCCAAAACTTCAAGCGCATTTCCTATATGTGTTCCCAGGGGCTGTTCCATTGAACTTATAACCGCCTTGATATTGCGATTTAACTTGTGCCCCACGTCAATCATTAATTGCGCCAACTCTTGAGCTTCTTTTTTAGTTTTCACAAAAGCGCCCGAGCCGTATTTAACATCTAAAACAATATGATTTGCGCCTGATGCTATTTTTTTGGATACAACAGATGCGCAAATTAACGATTTATTATCGACAGTTGCGCTAACATCGCGAAGTGCATATATTTTGCCATCCGCAGGTGTTAAATTAGGCGTTTGGGCTGAAATTGCAGCGCCTGTTTTTTTAATTTGTTCAATAAATTTATCTGTTTTCATTTCGCAGTTAAAATTTTCAATAGCTTCAAGTTTATCAACAGTACCGCCCGTATAGCCTAAGCCCCTGCCGCTTAATTTAGCGCAAGTTAAGCCGCATGACGCCAGAAGCGGAATTAAAACAAGCGTTACTTTATCGCCAACCCCGCCTGTTGAATGTTTATCGGCTACATTGGGTGAAAAATGTGAAAAATCCAAAATTTCGCCGCTGTCAATATAACTTTTTGTAAGCCATGCTGTTTCATCAATATCTAATCCCTTAAAACACACTGCCATAAGCCATGCTGACATTTGATAATCTTCTATGTCACCTTTCATATAGCCTTCAACCAAAAAGTAAATTTCTTCTTGTGTGTGTTTTTTGCCTTCTTTTTTCTTCTGTATTAAGTCAACTATTCTCATTTATGATATACCTCAGTATTCAATATTTTAAAAGCGCGATAAATTTGTTCAATTAAAATAAATGCTGCCTCTTGATGCAAAAAAGTTAATTTAGACATTGAAAATTTAAAATTCGACAAATCGCGCACTTTCTCATCCAAACCTTCCGAGCCCCCTATTAAAAAGACAATTTCGCTATAATATCCTTCTTGTTGTATATTTTTAAGCTTTTGTGCAAAATCTTTACTTGAAAGCTGCACCCCTTCAATCTCCAAAGTTATAATATATAAGTTCGGCTTGTTAGCGCAATATTCATAAAGTTTGTCGGTTTCAATAATCTTCAAATCAACAAAGCCCAAAAGGCGCTTTTGAAATTCTTCTATACCAAGCTTAAAATACGGCTCTTTAATTTTACCTTGTATTAATATTTTAATGTTCAATTTTAAACCGAATCCTTATAAGCATCGGGATTATTCAACAAATCGTAATTTATCTCATTCTCATTATCAGCAATAATGGCGGCCACAACGGCGTCTGATGTGACGTTTACCATTGTACGCACCATATCAATAAACCTGTCAAGCGCGAATAGGAAAGCAAAACCTGCAACCAGCTGTTCCGGCGTCAGCCCTAAACTATTCAAAACCAGAGCTATGGTAATAAGCCCGGCACCCGGAATTCCTGCGCATGTGCTTGAAGCAATAATTGCCAAAAATGCAATTTGTATAATAAGCAACAATGAAAGCTCAATTCCGTACGCCTGTGTTAAGAAAATAACGGCAATTGTCTGCACTAATGCCGTCCCGTCCATATTTAAAGTAGCACCCAACGGCAATACAAAAGAGCAGATTTTATTTGAAATACCGCGTTTTTCACAGCATGTAATTGTTAAGGGCAAGGTAGCAGAAGAACTTGCAGTACCAAAAGCCACCATAATAGCTTCTGTTATTGCTGTGTATAATTTGCCCACAGGTACTTTCGAAAATATTTTCAATAGGGCAGGGTATACAACAAACATTTGTAAAGCAAGCCCTACAAGGCACACAACCAAATATTTCCAAACATTTCCAAACATTGAAAGCCCGAAACTTGAAACAGCAGCAGCTGTTAAGGCTAAAACACCGGGGGCTGCCCACACCATAATCCAGTCGGTTACTTTCATGGTGACAGCAAAAATAGTTTCAAAGAAAGAAACAACGGGGCGGTTAATTTCCCCGACTTTTGCCAAGGCAATTGAAAAAATAAGAATAAAAATTATAATTGGCACCATTTGCCCTTCAGCCAGGGAAGCAAAAGGGTTTTTGGGAATTAAATTTAGAAATATTTGGGCAGGATTCGACAAATTGCCCGCCATTGTTGAACTTACAATATTCTGCATTTGAAGTGCAACATCTGAGTTTATAAAAGCATTAGCGCCAAGTCCGGGTTTAAATACAAGAGCTAAAATAGCGCCTATTGTAACTGCTACAACTGTTATAATACCGTAATAAAGAATCATTTTTTTGCCGAATTTAGCAAGCTGTTTGCTGTCTCCGATACTCGCAATACCTATAACTATAGCACTTATAACCAAAGGTATTACTACCATCTGGATTATACTTATAAAGCACTGCCCTATAAAATCAACAATTCTATGAACAAGCGGATATTGGTCTGCAGGGAAAAGCATGCCAATAACAACACCAGCTATAAGCCCGAAAAAAATATGCCAATTTCTTTTAGCACCAAGTAAAACGGCTATTGCTATTTGTGTGTGAACTCCCATATTAAAATCCTCTTTTTTCTTAATTTAACTCATGTAATTTTACTATTATTTTTTTGCAATTTCAAGTTATTTTACTAAATTAGTTTGTAAAGAGGAGTAGAAAATGCCCCAATAAAAACTACCAGGAAACTACTTTGCGTAAATAATCCATATTTTCTTTAATTATAACCCAGGCAGCGCATGATAAACCATTGGAAAAATCTTCTGCGCTTGATTTTGTGATATTACAATAGTTTCCTATTGAATATTTATCGCCGGGATAACCGAAAGGTTTTATCCTATCCTGTAAAACATAAAAAGCGAATATGTCTCTTCCCAACTGGTTTGGTTGTTTGTATCCATTTAAATCAACTGTAATTTGGCCGCAATACATATTTGAAAGTTTGCAATCTTTATCCCAAACACGAAAAGCTGCCATTGTGCCGTCTGATAGCTGGATATTGCTACACACATTCGCATCATTCAACGATATTGATCTCTCCACACCATTTAAATCTCTTCTTTTATCGCTAAAGCATTTTTCACCATCCTGGCAAATTTTTATGGTTTTTAAATAAGGCACCATTTTATCCCTTAAATTTTTATTGCCCTGCGCTGAATTCATGCCTATTAAATCCCAGCCTGTAGGATCGCCGTTTTGCAAAACTGCAAGGTTAAATGCCTGAGATAGAGAGGAATACGCTTTTTTGAGCTGCGTTACAATCTGGCGCTCCTGATAATTGCGAACAACAGAAGGGATTGTAAGCGCTGCCACAACACCTATTATAGCAAGTGTTATAAGAACTTCGGCTAAAGTAAAACCTGAATAAAAACATATCTTTTTTTTAATCATACTTAACCTCTTATTCATATAACTAATATATTAGTTATATTACCATGTTGTTTACTAGATTGTCAATAAATAAGGATATAAACTTAATATTATAGTTAATGGTATTTTATCATGAAAAATAAAGAAGACGGCATTTTATTAAAATTAGGGCAAAAAGTAAGATATGAAAGAGTAAAGACAGGGCTTTCGCAAGAAAAACTTGCCGAACTTGCAGAATTAAACACAAATTCTATCGGTATGCTGGAGCGCGGGGAATTAAACATAAACATTAAAAACCTTGAAAAAATTGCACTTGCGCTGAACCTTGAAATTGTAAGCCTTTTTGATTTCAGGCTTTAAAATATTTTAAGTGCGGATGTACTTGTATCTATTGATTTTACACCGTGTTTTGTAAATTGTACGCTGTATGTATCGCCCTCAACCGCTTTTATATGCCCCACACCGAAGTAAGAATGAAAAACACGCGTCCCTGCAGGGTAAATTTTGTAGTTTGGCGTTATATTTTTTGCCTGAGCGCTTTTTTTGCATTTTTCAATGATATCTTTTATATCTGCCTCTTTTTTGGGCTGTGAAGCTTGTTTCTTTGCAGAAATTTTTGTATTTTTCGCTAAATTTGGCTCTAAATTATTTGATGCTGCAATATTTTTGAGGCTTGACGCTAAACCGGAAGATGAAACTGGCGCGTTTGAAGCATTTCTCACAGTATTCAAGCTTGACGCCAAATTAGTGTTTGAGGGCTTTTTAATATCATGTTGCCTTATACTTTTAACAAAACTTGTTTTAACATACGTTAGTGTATTCTCATCCCCTTCAAAAGCCGTCAGATTTTGGGGGATTTCATCCAGAAATCTGCTTTTTGGGAATGTCTTAATATCGCCCCAAAACATTCTACGCTTTGCATAAGTTAAATAAAGACGCTTCTTGGCACGTGTAATTCCCACATACATTAAGCGGCGCTCTTCTTCCAATTCGCTTTTGGCACTCAAATCATATACGGCGCGAGAATGCGGGAAAAGCCCCTCTTCAAGCCCCACCAAAAATACAACGGGAAATTCCAAACCTTTGGCGCTATGCAGTGTCATTAATGTTACGGCCTTTTCTTCTTCGCTAAAGCTGTCTACATCAGATACTAAAGCAACTTGCGTTAGGAAAGTTCCCAAAACCGTTAGATCTTCACTGTCTACAAAAGAAAATTCATCATTTTCAAATTCGCTCACAACGTTTATAAATTCCTGCAAGTTTTCAATTCTGGATTGGTTTTCAATAGTATCCTCTTCTTTTAATTCATCCAAATAGCGGCTGTTTTGCAAAATATAAGTTACAAATTCACTCAAAGACATCTCACCTTGTTTGTGAATAAAATCTTCAATCATAGCCGTAAAACCTTCCAGGAGGCCTTTGTGGCGGGGGCTGAAATCGTCAAAATTTTGAATATTTTTAATAACATCATATGCGCTTATGGTGTTTTCATCCGCAAGTTCAAGTATTTTTTTAACCGTGCTATCGCCGATTCCGCGCTTGGGCGTGTTTATAATGCGCTTAAATGAAGCATTATCGTTTGTGTTATAAACAAATTTTAAATAAGAAATAATGTCCTTAATTTCTTTTCTGTCATAAAACTTCAAACCGCCCACAATCTTATACGGAAGCCCCTGCGACATAAAAGCTTCTTCTATGTTTCTGGATTGGGCATTTGTTCTATATAAAACAACCATATCCTTGTAATTTATTATACAATCTTCATTTAACAGTCTTACCATGCGCGCAATATACCCTGCTTCAAGCCTGTCATCCTGCGCTTCATAAATTTGAATTTTATCGCCCGCACCCGTTGTGCAATAAAGGTTTTTTGAAATCCTGTCTTCATTATTTTCAATAACTTTATTTGCGGCATCCAAAATATTTTGCGTGGAGCGGTAATTTTGCTCTAGTTTAATTAGTTTAGCACCTTTATAATCTTTTTGAAAACCCAAAATAATTCTAAAATCCGCTCCGCGCCAGGAATAAATAGATTGATCCACATCCCCCACAACAAGTATGCTTGAAGATCCGTCTTTGGCCTTAGCATCGTTAAAAAGCATTCTTATAAGCTTATATTGCGCATTATTTGTATCCTGAAATTCGTCAACCAAAATATGGCTGAAGCGCGCTGAATATTCTTCGCGTACCTGCGGGTTTTCATCTAAGATATTAACGGCAAAAAGAAGCATGTCATCAAAATCTATGGCATTATTGAGTGCCAGCTGTTTTTCGTATTCCGTGTAAATTTCGGCGTATTTTTCTGTTTTATAATCACGCGCGTGGGTGGAGAAGGTGTATGCGTCTTGCATCTGGTTTTTGGCATTTGAAATAACGGTTTTTAAAAGTTTAACGTCATAAATTTTTTCATCCAGATTCAATTTTTTAACGGCATTTTTTATAACGGTTTTTGTGTCTGTTTCATCATATATAATATAGTTGTTACTCCAGGCTCTGCCGTCTTTTGTTTTATATTTGTCAAGGTGCCTTCTTAAAATTCTCCCGCAAATGTTGTGAAAAGTGCCTACCCACATACGCCTTACTGTGTCTTCGCCCAAATAAGAGGATAGGCGCCCCTGCATTTCTTTTGCAGCTTTATTCGTAAATGTTAAAGCCAAAATGCTGTAAGGGCTTGCGCCCTCATGTACTAAATTTGCTATTCTAGATGTCAAAACCTTTGTTTTCCCGCTGCCTGCGCCTGCAAGCACTAAAATTGCGCCGCTTTTTGTTTTTACGGCATTAAGTTGCTCTTTGTTAAGTTGGTCTAAAAAGCTTGCAGCTCCTGAATTTTTCACTGATCCCCTCCGTTTAAAAAATATATAATTTGCCAAAGTTGGCAAAAATATGCTATTATTATAATACAAAAAAAGCATGAGGGAAATAAATGAGTAAAGAAAAAAACGAACAGCCTTCAATAGTGGTTCCGCTTGATGATTTAGACCGCGTTAGCGAAGATGACATTGACAAGGTCGACACGTTATCTCAAGAACTGGCCACTATAAGACAAAGTGCTAAGAAAATTGCAATTATCGGAAGCCGAAACCTTGCAATTACACACCAGCAGATCATCGAAACACTAACAACTTCTTTAGTTATGCAAGGAAACACAATCATCACATCGGGCGGCTCATCGGGTACAAATGCCGCGGCAATAAGAGGGGCTTTGAAAGCAAACCCTGAAAAATTAAAAATCATTTTGCCGCAAACAATAGGCCAGCAGCCATCTGACGTTCAAGACCAGTTAATTGGCGTGCCCAACATTATTGAGCACCCTGACAGGTCAATGATGACACTATCCGATGCTTCAAGGATTTGCAACCGCGAAATTATTGATGAATGCCAGCAGTTGATTTGTTTCTTATCCCACACATCCGGCACTTTGCACAAAGCTGTTGAATATGCTGAAGAGCAACACAAGGTTGTAACGGTATTTTACTTGGATTGATATAAAACTACGTTAAAAATGCGCCTGCAAACGGGCGTATTTTTGTGGTGCAAAATTTTAGTAATCCTCTTCATATTTTAAATCTTCAATTCTTTCAACAAGCCTCTGTTCAAAATCTTTGGTAAAACCAAGACGCCTTTTATGATCATCGGTTAAATTATGATATAAATTGTTTAGGGCATAATACATAAGATCACCTGGAATAGTTCCGCCGCAATAGTCTTCATCTTCAAATTTCGGGTTGAAAAGAGAATTTATAAAAAGAGCGTTCTGCGTTGTAGAAGTGCCGCATTCGCATCCCATATAAACATAGCCTTTATTAATTGTGCTTACAAATTTGATAAGCTGCTCAATAAATTCATCTTTCCTTCTGTCAAATTTTTCGCCATAATCTTTTAATTTTTCTGCCATCTCTTTTTTGCTGTAATAGCCCAGGTATTCTAAATCACTTTTCTTACCCTGTAAATAAGATTCTTTATCTTGACATGCTTCTTCTTCTAATATGCTTGCTCCCGAGCGAAATGTGGAATATTCCAAACCGGTGTCTTTACAATCCTGGTCATAATTTGAATAACCTACAAGGTCTATAACTCTTTGTATGCCTGCTTTTTTAAGCTTAGCCAGCCCATGCGGCTTGCCAACAAAGGTTGAGCCCAAACAACACTTATTGCCAAACCAAGCTAAGTCATAAGCATCAAGGTCTCCCGTTGCAATTTGGGATACAACTTTTGGCTTTGCAAGTAAAGTGTTCATAGTCTTTTTTAATTCATATTCGCTCATCCTGCCGCCGTACTTGTGAAAAGTATCCTCATACGCCTCGGATACACGCGGTCTTATTACAGAATCACGTAAATATTTTGAATGCTCGTCATCAAATCCAAGAACAGAATCTTCCTCATGCGTTTGCAGGTCTTGAGGGGAAGGGGTAGATTTAAAAGTTATGCCCATCAAAGGTTTAATGCTTATACTGTT
>CAYYBA010000007.1:20929-28040 GCA_964470205.1 uncultured Gammaproteobacteria bacterium
CACGTTTTTTGTTCTTTTTCATCTCTTTGCTACATCAGGTTTAAAAGTCGTGAACAAAATTTTTTGCAAAAAAAATAACTGTCTGCGCGCACATCTATTTTTTAAATTAAATTTTTTATAAAGGCATAGGCTATGTGCAGTTTTTCACTGTCTTTTTTAATAAACTTAATTTTTTTAATTGAATCTTCATAGATTTCATTATTACTTTTAATTTCATCAAAAGTAAAAAGGTCTTGCGGTTTAATTTCAAGCTTTGCAATAATTTTCTCAAAAGTTGAAGGCTGGGGAAAGCTGTTGCCTGTTTCGATATTGTTTAAAGAGGATATGTTGATATCTATTATTTCCGCAAATTTTTCCTGTGTCCACCCCTTTGTTTTTCTCAGTTTGGCAATTTTAGCCCCAACTTCTTTTTTAAGATTTAGCATTTCATATCCCTTCTTTTTGTTATTTTAGTTTATTCAGTAAATAAAATTAATGGTGTATCAGGAGTTGACACAATGTGTAACACCATATATAATTAAATAAAGAATTAAAGTAATTCTTGCAAAATCCTAAAAATTACTTTATAATCTAGAAGTTGTACGAAGGAAGACAATTTGGAAGAAGTTGAATGTAGCGCAAAAGGTTTTACCTTGGCGGAAGTTTTAATAACCCTTGCAATAATCGGCGTTGTGGCAGCACTTACAATTCCTGCCGTTGTGCGCAATTACAGGGCAGTGCAATATGAAAGTGCTCTTAAAAAGGCGCAGTCTGAAATGAGCCAAATTGTAAACAGGATGAATATAGAAGAGGGCAAATTGTCTACAATTGAAAATTATGAGTATATGACACTTATGTCTACATTTTTAAAATATGTAAAATCAAGCGCAAGCTACACAGGTCTCACTTATACAAGTACTTTAAACAAATATAAAACATGCAATAAAAATAGAGTAATAAACACAGCATATTTTGATGAAGGTATGGTGGATCTTGCAGGCGGAATGACTGTTTTTATACAAAATTGCTGCGGTGTTCCTCATATGCTAAGTATTGATATAAATGGACGTAACAAGGCACCCAATCTGCTTGGGCATGACCTTCTTATGTTTCAGATTATGAACAACGGAAAACTTGTGCCCATGGGGGCTCCCGGAACATATTTCCCTGCAGACCAATATTGTTCTAAAACTTCAACATTGGATTTAAACGGTGCAGGGTGCACCTATAGGGCATTAACAGATAAGGATTACTTCAAAACTCTGAATTAATAAAGCGGAAATTCGCGGCAAAGCTTTAAGCTTCTTGCCCTTAAATTTTCTTTGCTATCTCGCTCAAAAATGCTATCTGCAATAATTTTACCCACTTCAACCATCTGCGCTTCTTTAAATCCGCGCGTAGTTGCGGCAGGTGTGCCAATTCTAACACCTGATGTTACAAAAGGGCTTTGCGGGTCATCGGGAACAGTGTTTTTATTTGCCGTAATACCTATTTCTTCAAGCATATTAGCAATATCTTTTCCCGTTTTGTTTAATTTCCTCAAATCAACGGTCATCAGGTGGTTTTCGGTTTGTCCGCCCACAATGTCAATTCCTTCTTTCATTAAAGTGTCCGCAAGCGTTTGAGCGTTTTTAACAACCTGATGCGCCCACACTTTAAAATCATCGGATAATGCTTCTTTTAGTGCAACGGCTTTGCCCGCAATGATATGTTCTAAAGGCCCGCCTTGAATGCCCGGGAAAACTGCCTTGTCAATACCTTGCGCATGCTCTTCTTTACACATAATAATGCCGCCGCGCGGTCCGCGAAGCGTTTTGTGCGTTGTTGTGGTAACAAAATCAGCATAAGGAACGGGTGTTGGGTGTGCACCGCCTGCCACAAGCCCTGCAATATGCGCCATATCAACCATTAAAAGTGCGCCCGCTTTATCCGAAATTTCTTTAAACCTTTTAAAATCAATTATTTTAGAATAGTTGCTTGCACCTGCTATAATCATCTTCGGTTTTTCACGCAATGCCAATTCTTCTAAGGCGTCATAATCAATAACACCGTTTTTATCAACGCCATAGCTTACAATGTTAAAATAAAGCCCCGAAAAATTAACGGGAGACCCATGCGTTAAATGCCCGCCGTTTGATAAATCCATACCCATAACTTTATCACCGGGTTTGAGTGCATATAAAAATACTGCCATATTTGCCTGAGCGCCTGAATGCGGCTGCATGTTGGCATGGTCACAGCCAAAAAGCTCTTTGCAGCGATTAGCCGCCAATTCTTCAATTTTATCAACATTTTCGCATCCGTTATAAAACCTTTTGTATGGCTTGCCTTCGGCGTATTTATTTGTTAAAACACTGCCGCATGCCGCCATAACGGCTTCAGATGTAAAATTTTCGCTTGCAATAAGTTCAATAGTGTCCCTCTGGCGTTTTAATTCCAGCTCAATATACTTTGCAACTTCTGCGTCTGTTTTCCGTATAATTTCTAACTCCATATTGCGCCCCCAAATTTTTAATAAACAACATTTTATTGTACATTAAAAACATGTGTATAATTGTAAATTTTTTATGCAATAAATATTTGTATTTTGTTTTATTTTTTGATATCATGATATCCCTATTGAATAATGTTGTTGGTCTAATGGAAAATTACAAAATTAAAATCGAAAAAAATGTACAGTTGCGCAAATACCTTGAGTTAATCAATCGTATTGCGAAGGCAGAGTATAAAACAATTAATGCTCACCATTTAATAGAGTTTGGAGAACTTATAAATATCGGAATTCAGACTGTTGATATATTAATCAGCAACAGCAAAATGAATGAGTACAATGAATCTTATATCTCAACTGCCGTTAAATGGGCAATAAGAAATGAATTGAGGCGCCGTTACCGATGGCATGGCGTAAAAACAGATGCCGCAGCTCCAAACACGGATATGGACAGGCAAGAGATAAGAGAAGCAATTTATAAAACAATCTTATCCACAGAAGAGCTCCTGGAGGGCGACAAATCCTTTGAAGTTAAAGATATAAGAAAAACGCCCGAAGAAAATGTAGAGTTTGGGCAAATATCGCAGTCAATTAAATTAGCTATTGATAAATTGCCAAAACGTGAAAAAGATCTTATAGAGGCAAAATTTTTTAAAGAAAAGAAATTACACGAGCTTTCTGATGAATTTATGATATCCGCTTCAAGAATTTCTCGCATAATTAAGTCGGGCTTAGATAAAATAAAAGATGATTTAATAAAATCGGAAGTATTGTAAAGTTTTATTAAAATACTTCTTAATTCAATCAATTTCAATACTTCACATATATTATAACATTATAAGTGAAGGAATCAAAATGGTTTTAGGTGGCATTTTAAAAACGGATTTCCAAGATAAAGGAACAAATACAGAAAAATCAAAAATAAAGTCAACAAAAGGGTTGCTCGCTGCATCATTAGCGGGCAGCCTAACTGCTGCATTACCAACAGTTCCCGCAGGCATAATCGTTTTTAACAGATTGGATAAAATAAATAATCTGCCTCAGGATAAAATAAATGCAATCCACAGCGCCTATGACACAGCCATAAAAGAAACAGGTCTTGCGGACAAAGGTGTTAAATTAATTAAATTAGCGGATGAAAGAGTCAGTTTATGGGAAAGATTAAAAATAAGCTTAACGCCGCCAACGGCAGAGAGTGCAAAAGAAATGGTTAAGAAAGGGGCAAATGCTTTTTATAATCCGCAAACAAAAGAGATTTTAATGCCCGAAAAGCAGCTTTCAACTAGCGGTTTTCACGAAATAGGGCATGCAATGAATACAAATTTAAGCAAATGGGGTTTGAGGCTTCAAAAAATGAGGGTTCCCGCACTAATTATACCTTCCTTAATTATAACATATTGCGCTCTTACAAGAAATAAAAAGCCTGATGAAAATGGCAAAATTTCAACAGCAGGAAAAATTAACAATTTTATAAGAAACAACAGCGGCAAACTCGCGTTTTTATCAATGTCGCCAATTCTTTTAGAAGAAGGTATGGCGTCAATTAAGGGTCAAAAACTTGCAAATAAATTCTTAAAAGATAAAAATTTAATTAAAGCGGTTAGAAACAATAATTCTTGGGCTTACTTAATGTACCTTGGAACAGCTGCAGCTGCTGCGCTTGGAGCTTACACAGCAACAAAAATTAAAGATAATATTCAAGCTAAAAAAGAAGCCCAATTAAAAGCAGCTCACAAATAAAATTTGTAAAATTTATTTTTTAACTGTATAATTTTGAAAGAACAGTTAAAAGGGATGATTTTATGAAACTTTTAATCACGGGTGGTGCAGGGTTTATCGGAAGCTGCTTTGTGAGGCATATTTTAGATAAGTATCCTGATTACAAGGTTATAAATCTGGATGCTTTAACTTACGCGGGTAACATTGAGAACCTTAATGATGTTAAAAATAACCCTAATTACACATTTTTGCACGGCAATATTTGCGATAAAAAACTTGTAAAAGAAATTATGAAAAATATCGACTGTGTTATAAATTTTGCGGCTGAAAGCCATGTGGATAGAAGCATTACGGGCCCTGAAATTTTTATCGACACAAACGTAAAAGGTACGCTAAACCTTTTGCAAAATGCAAAAGAAGCCAAAATCCATAGATATTTGCAGGTATCGACAGATGAAGTTTACGGCACTTTGGGCAAAACCGGCTACTTCAGCGAAACTACACCATTAGCGTCCAATTCGACTTATTCCGCTTCAAAAGCAAGTGCTGATATGCTAACCCGCGCTTATTTTGAAACTTACAAAATGCCTAATTTAATAACGCGCTGCTCTAACAACTACGGGCCTTACCAGTATCCAGAGAAGCTTATTCCTTTCTTTATTTCAAAACTTTTGCGCAACGAAAAAGTTCCTATATACGGGGACGGGTTAAATGTTCGCGATTGGCTTTATGTTTATGACCATTGCAGCGCCATAGATACTGTTTTGCATAAAGGAAAAGAGGGGGAAATTTATAATATAGGCGGAAACAACGAAAAAACGAACCTTGAAATTACAAAAATTCTTTTGAATGCTATGAATAAAGATGAAACAAGCATTGAATATATAGCGGACAGATTAGGGCATGACAGGCGATATGCCATAGATAACACCAAAATTCAAACAGAACTCGGCTGGCAGCCTTGTGTTACTTTTGAAGAAGGTATAGGATTAACAATAAATTGGTATTTAAACAATCAAGAGTGGATAAAAAGCATTGAAAACAAGAGGGCGGTGATAGCATGAAAGGTATAATACTTGCAGGCGGTGCCGGCACACGCCTTTACCCGAACACTATGGCAATATCCAAACAGCTCTTGCCGGTTTATGATAAACCTATGATTTATTACCCTATATCTGTTTTAATGCTTGCAAATATCAAAGAAATTTTAATTATATCAACACCGCAAGATTTGCCTAATTTTAAAACAATTTTGGGTGACGGCAAACAATTTGGGCTTCGTTTTTCTTACAAAGAACAGCCCTCCCCTGATGGTCTTGCACAGGCTTTTATTCTGGGTGAAGAATTTATAGGAAACGACAACGTTGCACTTGTTTTGGGTGATAATATTTTCTACGGTCATGGGTTTAGTGCAATATTGCAAAATGCTGCAAATAATGCTCAAAACAAGGGCGGGGCAACAATTTTTGCATACCGTGTCAAAGACCCTAACCGTTTTGGGATTGTTGAATTTGATAATAGGGGCAATGCAGTATCCATTGAAGAAAAACCCCCAAAACCAAAATCCGATTACGCTGTAACAGGCTTATATTTTTATGATAACGATGTTGTTAAAATTGCAAAAAGTTTAAAGCCTTCTGCGCGCGGAGAGCTTGAAATAACTGATTTAAACAATATCTATCTTAAAAACAAAAAACTCCGGGTTGAAAAATTAGGGCGCGGATTTTCCTGGCTTGACACGGGAACACACCGTTCTTTATTACAAGCAGGGGTATACGTTCAAGCAATTGAAGAAAATCAGGGCATTAAAATCGCATGTCTTGAAGAAATTGCATATAGAAAGGGTTTCCTGAACAGGGAAGAAATAATTAAAAATGTAGCGCCTTATAAACAAAATGAATATTATGATTATGTTTTAAAATGTGTGAATGGCTAGATATGCTGTTTCGGCTGTATGTAAGGGACTTGGTTATTATTTGGCATGCTGATTTTTTTAAATAGCATGCCCGCATCAAATAAAAGACGCGGGCATTTAATCGGTTTTAAGCTGTTGTTAGGTAATTCTAAGTTTGAAATTTTATTAATCGGCATGCTGTAATCTTGAAGTGTATTTTTTACAATTATATAAAACACGGGAGAAAAATTTTTTGCTAGTTTTTTAAGAAAAATAAAAGCAAGTTTTTAAAACTTGCTTTTATTGTAACAATTTTTAATAAATTAACATCCGCATTCATTTTTAAGCTGTTCTTGCACTTTGCTTAACACTTCAAAAAGTTCTGCTCTTTCAATTTCATTTAATTCAAAAAGAGGTCTGCGTACAAAATTTTCAATCATTTTCATTCTTGATAACGCTGCTTTTACAGGCACAGGGTTTGGCGCCATAAAAAGCTTCCTGAATAATGGGTAAAGCGTCATCTGCATATTTCGTGCAGCATGGGTTTGCCCTGTTTTGAAATTGTGTATCATAGATTTTATCTCCTGCCCTACAAGATGAGATGCTACAGATACCACGCCATGGGCTCCTAAAGACAGCATTGGAAGAGTTAAGCTGTCATCGCCCGAATAAATAACAAAATCTTCCGGGCACAATTTTTTTATTTCAGTTAAAGTGTCCATATCGTTATAGCTTTGTTTTAAACCGATAATATTTGGGTATTCTTTTGCCAAAAACGCAATTGTTTGAGGGCACATATTAATGCCTGTTCGCGACGGGATATTATACATAATTATCGGCACATCAACACTTTTTGCAATTGCGCCAAAGTGTTCAATAATACCTTGCTGGTTAGGTTTATTGTAATACGGCACAACAGATAATATAACATCTGCGCCGATTTCTACAACTTTTTTAGACTTATCAACAGCTGTTCTTGTGCAGTTAGAGCCTGCACCTGCAATTAATTTAGCACCGCCGCAGGCAGT
>CAYYBA010000007.1:28050-33010 GCA_964470205.1 uncultured Gammaproteobacteria bacterium
AAAAGTTCATATTCTTCATCATGTGATAAAGTCGGGCATTCACCGGTTGTTCCTGCAACCAAAATGCCGTCAGACCCGTTTTCCATTAAATGCCTTACCAGATGCTCAACTGCGGGATAATCAATTTCGCGCTTCTCGTTCATAGGCGTTACCATTGCGGTTATAAGTTCACCTGCATCATACCTTAGTCCCATAAATATCTCCTTTTTAATATAATTTCATTTCTATAATTTTTTTAGCAAGTCTTACGGTGTTAAGCGCAGCGCCTATTCTTAAATTGTCCGCCACGCAAAATAGTTCAATGCCGTTATCAAAAGCAAGCGATTTTCTAATCCGCCCCACGTAAACAGGGTTTTTGCCCGCTGCCATTTTTGGGGTCGGGTAAATATAGTTTTGGGGCTCATCCGCGACCACAATTTCAGGAGTATTTTTTAAAATCTCGCGCACCTTATCAGGCGTTATTTCTCTTTCAAATTCAATACTGGCGGCTTCTGAGTGCGAACTATAAACAGGCACGCGAACAGCAGTGCATGAAATTGGTACACTTTCAGACAAATGTAAGATTTTGCGCGTTTCTTGGGCAACCTTCATTTCTTCTTTTGTATAGCCGTTTTCTAAAAATACATCAATTTGAGGTATTACATTAAAAGCGATTTCATGCTTAAACACTTCGTTTTGAAAGGGTTTGCCCTCCATGGCTGCTTTTGTACTCTCTGTTAATTCGTTTATTGCCTTTAAGCCGGCGCCTGAAACTGCCTGATATGTTGACACTATAAGTCTTTTAATTTTAGCGTAATCATTTAGGGGCTTTAAAACAGGCATTAGCTGCGATGTTGAACAGTTAGGGTTTGGCACAAGCCCTTTATGTGTTTTTAAATCTTCATCATTTACACCGGCTATAACCAAAGGGGCTGTGGGCTCCATTCTAAAAGCGCTTGAATTATCAATAAAAACGCATCCGTGCTTAAGTGCCTCTGGCGCTAACGCGCGGCTTGTGGCAGCGCCTGCTGAGGCTAACACAATATTTACGCCGTCAAATGCCTCTTCTGTTGCTTCAACTATTGCATATTCCTTGCCCTTAAATTCAATTTTTTTACCTGCAGAGCGGGCTGAAGCTAAAAATTTTATTGTATTAAATTTAACATCTTCTTCAATTAAAATTTTTAAAATTTCTCTCCCGACAACTCCCGTAGCACCTAAAACCGCCAGATTAGGCAAGGAATTTTGTGTCATAAAATATTCTCCAATCCGTATATAAATTTATTGTTTTCAAAAACATGCTTTATAGCTAAAACCACACCATGCATATAGCATTTTCTGTCTATTGAATCATGGCGTATTCTAAGGGTTTGACCGGATGCACCGAAAACAACTTCTTGTGATGCTACAAAACCCGGCATTCTTATTGAATGTATTTGAATATTGCCATCAGCGTTAGCGCCCCTTGCACCGGAGATGATGATGTCCTCCTCCTGACAGTTGCCGCTTAAAAAGTCTTCTTTAACTTCTTTCATAAGCTGTGCTGTTTTTATAGCCGTACCAGAGGGAGCATCCTTTTTCTGATTGTGGTGAAATTCTAAAATTTCTGCGTTATCAAAATATTTTGCTGCGTTTTTAGAAAACATCATCATTAAAACAGCCCCCGTTGAAAAGTTAGGCGCAATTATGCAGCCTGTGCCTTTTGATTCAGACAATGCCTTAAGTTCATCTATTTGCCCAAGCGATAAACCCGTTGTACCTATTACAGATTTAATGCCTAAATTCAAATAAAGAGATGCATTTTCAAAAACAGAAGCAGGCTGTGTAAAATCGACAACAACATCAGGCTTTTTATCTTTAAGCGCTAAAGCTAAATCGCCTTCAATATGTACGTCTTGGTAAACATCAGCGCCTATGTTGGATTTGTCAACCGTGCAAACAAGTTCAAGGTCTTTATTGTTAATAACTTCCTTAATAACTTCGCTGCCCATTTTGCCGTAAGCGCCCGTAACAGATACTTTAATGCTCATAATGCTCCTTGTTTTTAGCATAATTATTGCATATAATTGCAAAATTTACAATAGTTATTACAAACTTATTACAAGGGTTAAATTTACAGCTCCTAAATTAATTTTAGGAGGTTTCATATATGAAAACGTTTCAAAAATGCTTTTTTCCACAATTTTATCAATTGCCGCAGAACCTGAACCTTTAGAAATTTTCATACTCATAATAGTACCGTCGTTGATAAATTGTATTTCAGCCCTAATTTCTTTATTTTTGGCAACATCATTAGTTAAAAGTAAATCATTTTGCAAATTCAGCTTGATATTTTTACCTGCAATCTGTAAAAATCTTGTATATTGCCCTTTATTTGCAACAGATTTCGGAACTTCCCAGGAAATTTTATTAACGCTCGATATAACCTGCGCGTCAAAATCACCGCTTGAAACCGGTTTTGCCATCATATCATCAAAGGGCGAAACATCAGCGCTATCTTCGTAGTTAACAGGGTCAGACGCAGGCACCGCATTTTCATTCGGGTTATAGCTTTCCACAGGCTGCTCCAAAAGCGGGGGTTTTTCCTGTACCTGAGGTGTAAGTGCCGATTTTAAAATGCCTCCTGTCACTAAACATACAAAAATAACAACGGCAATAATTAAACCTGTAACTTTTTTCCTCTGCAAAATTTCTTTGACTGCAGCGGGTTTAATATCAAACTGTCTTTTGTTTTTAAATATCAAATCAATGGCGTCTTTGCTGTTTTGTGCAATTTTAATATCTTCTTCAGTTTCAACGTAAAATATTTTTTGCATAAAATTCTGCAAAGCCGTTATTGAATTTTGCACAAAGCGGATTTTATTCAAGAAACCCAAGCGGATTTTTGACTGCTTAAAAGCATTTTCGCCAAAAGCCACAATTCTTTTATAATAAGCCCTTACAATATAGGGAAAATGCATAGCGCATTTTGATAAATTGTTAAATCTTTCAAAATCCGCAAATTTTTTAGTACAGGTTTCACAGGTTAAAATATGTTTTATAAAAGTTTTTTTATACCCGGTCGAAAGTTCATTATCAATAAAGCGCAAAAACAAAGCTTCACAGTCGGAATGTTTGCCCGTAATTCTTTTGTGCGCTCCTCTGCGGCTTGTAATTTCCTGCACCAAAGTTTCAGTGGGCAAAATGCCTTCGGGGTAATAATACTTATAATCGCGTGAAGAAGTTAAAAGGTCATCCGGCCTTATAAAACCCAAAACTCTGTAATCCCTGAGGTTAGGATCTAATTTAACAACAAGATAGTAATCTGCTGCTATATCGTAATCCATATGAAATTTTGGAACTCTTATAGGGGTTGTATTGAAACAGGTTATAACATCTATACGCCAATTATTATAATAAACATCGGCAATAGAAAATTCTTCAAAAACTGAGGATATTTTATGAAGAGAGTTATTTGTATCAAAATCAATATTAATAGATTTAAAATATTCAATAGCGCACAAAATGCCGGTCAAATCAACAAAAGATTTCTTGCGCATATACGGTGTAGACATTTTAGACGCTATACTTTTTGCGTAATTTTCTTTTTCGCTTTCATTTTTTGTTACAAAATAATTTTTGAGCAATGGCATTTCTTAATCTCCAAGTTTTTAAAAAAATTCCCCTAATATAAAGATGACACATAAACAAAATAATTTCAAATTTTTTTAAAAATTATTTTTTACCCATATCATTTCATCCGTTTGATTTTTAAAACTATTGTTATTTAATTTCTCCTCCAATAATTTTTCTAAAATTTCGCCGATTTCTCTGCCTTCCTTATAGCCGCATTTTAGAAGGTTAACACCCGTAGTTAAAATTTTGATATCTTTTAGTTCCCTGTAAAATTTGAAGGCAAATTTATCTTGTGTTACAGCTAAGTATAAACAAAATTTCGGCAAAGTGCAAGTTTTGAAACGTTTGTAAATTTCATAATTTGTTGTTAAAGTTTCCATTTTATAGCTCTCAAGCATTGCTTTAACATAATGGTCTTTGAGCCCCATCAAATAAACTTCTTCCGGGTTTTCAGGATTTATAAGTTCAATACTTTTTGCAATCTTTTTTCCCAAATTCGGTTTCACAATTGTCGAATCGGTGTAAATTTTGTAAAGTTTTTCCTTAATAATTCTCTCAAATGCGATACTTGCGCGTTTTGGGTCTGATAAAAGCTTTTTTAAAGTAAGATCAACTCTGTTTAGGCTCAAACCTTCTCTATCGGGCGCATGCAGATACTGTTCTCTTAACTTTTTGGTGTGATGGCTTAAACGAAAGCCCCTAAACCTTAATTCAAAATTAAGAGCCCGCAAGATTCTTGTAGGGTCGTCAATAAAGCTTTTATCATGCAAGACTCTTATTTTTTTTAATTTTAAATCTTTAATCCCGCACATAGGATCTAAAACTTCAAAAGTCAATTCATCATCTTCACTTAAATTTATTAGAATTGCTATTGAATTTATTGTAAAATCGCGCCTTTTTAAATCACACCCGATAGAACACCCGACATTTGTAATGCAGGGCAAGCAGCCGCTTTTAGGATATTCGTCTTCCCGTGTGGATGCAAAGTCAATGCCAATACCTTTTAAATTCATTTTTAAGGTGTTAAAATCTTCGTGCGTTGATTTTATATTATATTCCCCGTTTGCCTCTTCAAGCTTATGGCAAAATTCAATTGCATCACCCTGAACTACAATATCTATATCTTTAATTTCAAAGCCTAAAAGGATATCGCGCACAAAACCGCCGACAAAATAAATTTCCGTGTTATTTTGCTTCGCTATTTTTGCAACATCTTTAATAACATTAAAAGTTTCTTCATTAAAATCAATGTTTAAGTTCATTATTTTTAACCTTATTAAGGTGTTTATCAATGAAATCAGTATTAATTTCACCTTTTATGAAAGGTGCGGAATTTAAAACTTCTTTGTGAAAAGAAATAGTGGTT
>CAYYBA010000008.1:0-26591 GCA_964470205.1 uncultured Gammaproteobacteria bacterium
TACCTGAAAGAAGCCTTGTTACTTTTTCTGTTGCAAGTGTGCAGGCTGCGGTTATGCCAAATGCACCCAATAGGCTTTGAGCGTATGGAATTTTAAAGGTATTATTAAATATATCCATTAACACAAGCTGGCTTGTAATTCTCATAAATTTGTTTACACCGCGCTCGCGTGCATCTTTTTCAGCCTGTTTTTTGTTGCCTGTTCTTTTCGCGGTACGGTTAAAGTCATCTGTTATTGCAAAATAAATTCCACCAACTGTGCCTAAAAGCTGTGTAATTTTTCCTACACTTGCGTTATTAATTTTTGAACAGCCTTCTCTATCAAGAGTTTTTATAGCATTTTTAGCTAAATGGTTTTTATAAAATTCAATAAATTTTTCTTCCCCAAGGCCTTTTTTTGTAAACTTTTGGGAATGTTTTTTAAAATCTCTAAAGAAATAAATTAAACCGTTTAAAGTATCTTCTTTCGGGTCTGCAGGTATGAATTTTTTAACATGTGCAAGCTGCATGATTTTCTCAAAAGCTTTATAGGGGTAACTTAAAATTTCTTTTACAAGTTTTATAGGGGCAAGAGGTATTGTGTAAAGATTTTTCTTTGTAATTTCAATGCCAAATAGTTTAAATGTTTTTTCGACATTGCCTAGGCAAATTTCTTTAATGCCGTCTTTATTAAGACGAGTTACTCCATCCTTTAATTCAGACACAAAAAATTCATCAGTTATTAACTTATAATGATTTGCTGTTCTGCTATTGTCAGCCTGCATGAGCTTTCCATAAAACGGCTTTAAATCTTCCTGGCTCACCCACAGATCTTCCATTGTAATTTTTTTAAACCACTTTTGTATGGGATCTTTAATATTTTTAATAAAGGATTTACCCGGTTTTGTTTTTGCTAATGCGGTAGCCCCAAATTTCCACGCAGTGCCCACACCTATACTTGCCAAACACAAAAGCCCGATATTTTTAAGAGATAGCAGAGGCTTCTTTTCTTTTTGTTTTAAGTTTTTGGTGTCTGTAACATCTCCTTTTTTTGTTTCGCTTTTTTGCGCTGCGGATTTAAATGCGGTTGAAGGTGTTTGTTTTTCCTCTATCTTAATCCTCTTAAGCGGCATACCCTTTGATAAACGAGAAGTGATGTGGAAAAATATACCGATAAGTGTGTTAATAATTGGTGCGCCCATTGTGGAATTATTTACATAAGCAGGAAAACCGCTTAAAACAGTGTATTGCGCAACGCTCTCCCCAACTCCTGCAATAACTTCCTGCCCCCGTTTTTTTGCGGCTTCTTTATCGGCATCTTTTGGTGTTGCACCATCTCTTATTGCTTTATTTCTAAAATCATACCCCATAAAAAGTGCCGGTATCATACCTGATACAAAACGTACCCCCGTACGCTCTGTTACAGAGTTGTAACTTGCTTTGTCAAAAGCCAGGTTTTTTGCAAATTCCCCAAAAAAGCCTTTTTCAATTTCTTTGCTGATAGGCTCTCCGTCTTTTGCCTTTTCTATAAATTTGCTGCCCCACTGGTAAATTCCCCTGCCCGCGCGCTCGTATAGTTTATCCTGTTTATTTTCAGCGTATTTAGCATAAGACTCAGACCACCTGCCCACAGCTTCACTGTTCGGTGCAACCTTTTTCAACCCTCTTATTATAAACCCCGTCACCTCTTTAAAAGGTTTTGAAAGAGCATCGCCAAAAGAGCGTAAAAGGTGCGGTTCTTGCACAAAGCCTTCGCCGTCAACAAGTTTTGGTGCATATTTTCTTACCTTATCAGCTAAATCTGATGCAAGAGTGCCGTCCAACTTTTTGTTAACAACATCCGCGATTTTTCTAAGATCGCCAATAGAAGGTGCTTTTGCACCTTTAAAGAATTTATGGGGAGTAAAACCTTTAAAAGAGATGCTCATTTTCACTTCGCTTGTGGGGTATGACAAGGATTGTAAAACGAGTGAATTTAAAAAATTGCCTGGTTTGTGTAGAAATGTTACTTATTTTACATACCAATTTCGATAACCAAAGAAGAAATTGAAACTTACAAAGAAAAGCAGCAAAACGGTGCTTTCGGGTGGTATTTTAAGGCAGTTGACAAGTTATCGGAATAAAATCAGCCGCCGGTTCGGAAAAGTGCTTCAGTCAATCTATCCCAATAAGGGTCCTCAGGTACGGAATTTGTTACTGGAGGTTTTGGGCCTTTTCTATCATAGTCAATGCTTTCCAATGTATAATAAAATGAGTCAAAATTGTCTTGATTTTCTAAATCTTGGAGATAATTCTCTGGCATAAAGAAGCTTTTTCCATCTAACCTCCCATATCTATCCTCAAACCCTTTGTTTATTTTAGCCCAAGCTTTATTCCCTTCCGATGTTACGGTAACGGCATCATGGTTTTTTAAATACTCCCATTGCGTATCAAAAGGTATTCTGTAATCTGAATTTTTAGGCAAAACTCTTCTTGTATTTTCTTCATTTTCAATTAAGCCAAAGCTAACCTGTTTCTTCTGTGGCGCAGAATTAAGCCCATTGTATGAGCGAATTGGATTTACTCTCATAAATTATAACCTCATTTTTTAACACATTAGGTTAATGTCTGAACATAAAAATTTTTGTATATTTAATTAAAAAATGTAACATATTTTCATATATGTAATTTTATCTGCCAATAAGAGCTGTTTTGTAATAAATTTATTCGGCAAGTTTATTCATAAATTTGAACCATTTGCCTATAAAGCTTTTCTCTCTTTTTGCTTTTATTTTTTCCTGTTCTTCTTTTGACTTTCTTCCTACAGGTTTGCCCCAAAGGTATCTGGTAAGACTGTCTGTTGCAACAGTGTTTACGGATGATGTTAATATTGCGCCGGGGAGTGATTTGCTGTATTGAAGTTTGAACACTCCGTTAAATATATCTATAAGGCTTATCTGGCATGTACTTCTTAGAATTTTTTGGATAAATCTTTCCTTGCCGGCATGTGCGGCTTTTTCTTTGCTGTTTGTTTGTTTCATAGTCACGTTATAATCATCCAGAATTAGCAGAGGAAGTGTTGCACAAGTAATTAAGGCAACAGAGGCTTTACCCATTTTTGAATTATCAACCTTTGAATAGCCGGGGTTAAAGGTTCTTGTAATTGTGTTTTCAAAATATTTTTTAAATTCTTCAGCATTTAAATTTTTTGCACGCAAGGTGTAATCGTAATATGCATTAAATATGGGTTTTAAAGTGCTATCATCGGGCTTTTTGGTTTCTAAAAATTCTTGAACATTCTTTGCCCAATTTTTATCTTTAAATAATTTTGAAGCTGCAGCGCCCTGAAGCGCTTTTTTTGCACTTCTGTAAGGCATTGAGGCAATTCGATAAAGAATTTTAAATGGCAGCAATGGTATTTTTAAAAGTTCGGCAACGGGAACTTTTTGTTTAAATAAAGGTATTTTAACAAGTTTGTCAACTTCGCCAAGTTTTATTTTGCCGTTTATTTCTTCGGCATTTGTTTCCACAAGCCCTCTAAATCTACCAGCTAATTTACCAAAACCTGAATTTTCAATTTTTGAGTAATAACTTTTCAATTCATCTTTACTTACTATTAAATCTTCTTTTGTAAGTTTTAAAAGTTTATCTTTTATTGAACTAAACGTTTTTGAAAGCCACTTGTCGGGCTTTTCTTTAACGAATTTTGAAAAATATTTATTTAAAGCTTTTAAAGAAAAACCTCCCAGGATACTTGCAGCACAGAAAATTAAAACATTTTTAATTGAAAGTAAATGTTTTTTCTTTTCTTTTTTCGTGCTGCCTTCTTCCTGAGAGGCGGTTGAAATTTTGTTATTATCTGTTTGTATGTTATCAGAATTTTTGGAAGTTGAAGATTGTGTTTTATTATCCACGGGTTTTAGCGGCAGCAAACTTTTTCCCACAACAGCGCGCGAACCTGCCTCTGCTGCAACTTTCGAAATAGTGTTAATAACAGGTGCCGCCATTTGGTTTGTGTTTGTAATTTTATCAAATAAATTTAAAGTTGAATAAGTGGTATAGCTTTCGCCCCCTGCTCTTACAGCTTCCTGCACCATTCTTTGATTGGCTGTTTTATTGGCCTCAGCATCTGTGGCGCCGTTTCTTTTAGAGAGGTTATACACATCATTCCCGTAAAAAACAGCGGGAATTAATGCTGTAACAAGCCTGTTTAAAGACCTTTCCGTTGTTGTTTTGTATTTGCCTGTTTTAGGGTCAAATGCAACAGCTACATCATCCATATCAATTTTAGATATAATTTCCTTTATATTCGCCCCCGGGTTTGCTTTAATTTTTGAAGAAACGCCCTCTATTGCGCCCTTTAAGGTTCTGACCGCTTCATCTGCAGCTTTTTTACTCCTGTAATTTTTAATAAAATCAAAGTTATTTAATTTTAAAAAAGTTTTATTTTTGGGAAATCTTGAAGCGAACCACCCTATTGTACTATCGTATACATCCTTTGGCATTTTAATAAAAGGATATAAAACACACCTTACAAATTTTTCCTTTCTGCCCTCGCCTGCAAGAACAAAATCGCCGCCGTCTTCTTTAATAACTTTAGATAAATCGCCTGCTTTACTTTGCAATATGTCAAATAAAGAGTTGTAACCTTTATTTAGTACATCTTTAATTCCTTTAAAATCAGCGCTTGTTATCTTTAATAAATTTGCACCGAAAGATACACTGCCGCAGTATTTTTTTGCAGACGAATTCAGGCCGCTAAAGCCCCTGTTGAATTTATTTTGAATATTTTCAACCTTCATCTTATATGCCTTTTATCTTCAACCGAGAAAATAAAAACAAAAAGAGGCAATAATTGCCTCTTTTTTTGATATTTATCTTAAAACTTTACTTTTATTTACAATATTAATTTCTTCTAGTCATTCCAGGGCACGTTAATGTCGTACAAGGCTCCGCCTGTCAAGATATCCCCAATCCAAACACTTTCTCTCCTGCCTGTTTGCGGTGTTCCCACGTATTGCGGTACGGGTTTTGCCTTGCCTGCAAGCTCATCTTGTAGTTCAACAAAACTATCTACCACCGCATCAAAACGGTTTTCCATTTCCCGCAATCTTTCATCTTCCAAAGCCCAGCCGCGTTTTTCTCCCGAAACTTTTGTATCACAGTATAAATGTCCGTTTTGTGTATAAAAATGGGCTAGATCTTTAGGGAAAGCTTCTGCATCTCTTATACATTCCCCCATGGTTTCTCGAGCGTAATTTGGTGTACGGTTTATTATAAATTCTTTAGCTTCAGGCGTCATTGTCCCAAATTTCACATTATTCTTTGGTTTTTTACAATTAAATGTATTAAAATTAACAGGTGATATTTTCATTTTCTCTCTCTTTTTCTAATATCTTAAAACTTTACTTTTATTTACAATTATAACTTGTTTTAATTATCCCAGGGTACATCCGGGTCAAACAAAGCTTTACCAGCAATGACATCCCCAATCCATACACTTTCCCTGGGTTTTGACGGTGCTCCTACGTATTGAGGGATTTTGGGTTTTGGTTTGCCTGCAAGTTCGTCTTGGAGTTCAACGAAACTCTTCACAACAGGAGCAAAACGAATTTCCGCTTTTTCCAATAACTCATCATACAACACCATATCACGTTTTTCCTCCGGAGTTTTGGTATCGCAATACATATGCCCGTCTGAAGCTACATAAAAATGGGCGAAATCTTTGGGAAAATCTTTTGCGGCTTTCATAAATACATCATATTCTTCCGGTTCGTAATAGCTTGGTCTGTATTTTTTTGCCAATGCTTCTGCTTCGGGTGTCATTGTTCCGAATTTTACATTATTGTTTGGTTTTTTACAATTAAATGTGTTAAAATTAACAGGTGATATTTTCATTTTCCCTTTTCCTCAACATTTTAAATTAAATCATACAAGGATTTCTTGTTCTGCTAAAAGTACCTCATCACAATTATCTGCGGGGTTAACATCGGTCCAATCATATGCAGGTTCGTCTGCACGTTCATTCTGAAGCTCAATAAAACTTCTTACTACATTCACGAAACGGCGTTCCATGGGTGTTTTTATTCTGTCATCTTCCAGCATACAACCGCGCTTGTCCTCCGGAATTTTTGTGCTGCAATACATATGCCCGTCTGAAGCTACATAAAAATGGGCAAAATCTTTGGGAAAAGCTTTCGCGGCTTGGATATAAGTTTCCAAAAATTCAGGTCTGCAATTTTTAGAATATTGTCTTCCCAGGTTTTCCGCTTGGGGTGTAATTGTCCCGAAATTTACATTATTTTTTGGGGGTTTACAATTAAATGCATTAAAATTAACAGGTGATACTCTCATTTTTCTTCCCTAATATATAGATTTAATTAATTATATAAATATGAACATAATTTTGCAATAGCCCCATGTTCTTATTGTAACTTTTGTTTAATATTTTCAACAATATTTATTATTAACCGGTGATTTTTCTCTTACTTTTGTAACAATTAATTTACAATCAAAGGGGTAAAATAACAACTTTTCGTCTTTAGAAGCTTTTTATTTTCAGGTAAACATATTAGAAGGATTAAGTAGATTATGAACAATTTGAGAATCACGCCATGCGGCAAGCCGGCAGAATGGAAGCCTGGAGAGATAGTTGAGGTAACATCTCGCAGCAATCCTAAAAAACCTGACAATTATTTAGTTTTAAGGGCATCACAAAACAGCAAAGATGGTGTTTTTGCTTTACCTGTAAGCAGCATCAAGGAAGTTGAGCTTCATCCTCGTACACTTGCTTCTTCAAACAATACAAAAAGCGTACAAGCAACCGGCCTTTTGTTGAATTGTGTGGCTTAAATTATAAAGCTCCGTATTAAAAAATAAAAATATCTTTTCATAGAAAAATTAATAATATACGGCAACTTTTTCATCTTGCCTGTCAAACAGGTCTGCAAGGGTTTTTCCGGTATAATTTTTGTTTATGAAATCTTGAGATTTTTTTGAAATATCAATAAGTTTTTCATCATTTTGGTATAATTCAACAATTTTTGCTGCATAATCGCTGGCTCTATCTGCAACAGTAATTAAACCTCCTGCACTTTCTATGCCTTCAATCCCTATTGATGTTGATATGACAGGCACTCCGTATCTCATAGCTTCAAGAATTTTTTCTTTAACGCCGGCGCCAAAACGCAGAGGAGACACGGCTAACTTTGTTATTTTATACAAATTTTCCAATTCTTCGTCGCTTATATAGCCTTTAAAAATTATGTGCTCTGTCTGTTCCTTTAAAAGATATCTGGGAGCACCCGTCCCGACTATATTAATTTTTATATCAGGCAATATTCTTGCTAAAAAAGGATAAACTTCACCTATAAACCATTCCATAGCGTCAATATTCGGATTATGCCCGAAACCTCCGACAAAAACCAGGTCTTTTCTTTCTTTTGGGTCATAATTCAATAATTTTGTTTTATTGTATAAAAAAAGCGGAACGGTTTTAGCATTGGCATGCGGGCATACTTTTTTTACGATTTCTGTTTCTTTATCGGAAAAATAAAGGGTTAAGTCGGCGTCTTCCCATATTGCGGGCTCAAGTATTTTAAATTTTTCAATGTCTTTATCCACTTTTTTATCTTTGTTTACTTCATATTCTCTCTGACGCCTTAGGTAATGAATGTCATGCCCTTGATAAAATATTTTTGCATTAGAATATTTTCTAATTTCTTCTATAAAATATTTATAAGGATCGGGTCTGTTTATAAGAACATAATCAATATGTTCTCCATGCCTTTTAAGCCATCCGAAAAACGCCTTATTTAAGCCGCCTTTGCCTTCTTCCATTATAATTTCCACACCCAAATCTTCTATTGCCTCTATGTATCTTTTTTCACAAGACATATTTAGCGACACAAACTTAACATTAAATCCCATTTCTTTAAATGCTTGTAAATATTGAAAAGATGACCTCTCTCCGCAGCTTTTATCAGGTGCCAGGACATTATCTTCTATGAAAACCAGAACTTTTTTGCCAAAACTTCTTTCCTTTGCAAAGAAAATATCTTCCTTTGATAATTGGTTCTGCAGTTCTTTTTCCCATTTTTTTACAAATTTTACACGGTTTTGTGATATTAATCCATAGATGGAATCTTTCATAGTAACGGTTTCAAGATGTATAACTTCGGAGCGCGGCTGATAATAAACCTTAAAACCAAGTTTTCTGGCTTCAAAACATAAATCTGTATCTTCATAATAAGCAGGTATGAAAGTTTCATCAAAACCTTTTACTTCATCCCACAAAGTTTTCTTAACCAAAATGCTTGCACCCGTACAATAATCTACTTCTTTAAGGTAGTTATATTCCAATGAATCTTTATTCATCAAACGTCCGAAATTAGCGCTTTCACCGTTATTATAGACAATACCGCCGGCTTCTTGTAGTATTAAATTGGGATAAACCAATTTTGAGCCTACAACGCCCGCATCCTCTTTTTTCTTAAATACCTCAATAAGGCTCTCAAGCGCATTTGGCAGAATCTGCGTATCGTTATTCAAAAGCCAGATATATTTTCCCTTTGCATACTGTGCTGCATTATTGCAATTTCTTAAAAATCCTAAATTTACGGAATTTCTTATTACATTAATACCCTTTATTCTTTTTTGTATATTGCATGTGGCATCGCAAGAGCAGTCATCTATTAAAATCACTTCGTAGCTGATATTTTTAACATTTTCCAAAATTGAATATAGGCAATCAACTGTTTGCTGGTAATGATTGTAAACAGGTATTAATATTGAAACTTCAGGATTTTCAAAATATGCAAAATTAAAATTATCTTTCACATTTTTACATACCGTAATGTTATTTGATTTTAAAAGGTTATACTTCCATATTTTCAGCTGTCTTTTAGGAAACTTGGTAAAATATATCAATTCTTCAAGAATTTTAAACATGCACAACCTCTTGAAACTTGCTTTTAATATAATTCTGCTCATATTCCTGCAAGCCATTATTTTCTGTACAAAAATCAGTTACCCTGTTTTCCTGTATACCTATATTAATAAGTTCTTCGTTTATAAATGCTATTTTACTGTTTTTAAGTAAAATCCTTAAATAAAAATCAATATCTACAAACCATTTAAGATTATTATCAAATTCGATATTTAAACTTCGTTTAAAAATTGTAACGCTTGGCGCCCCTATCCTGTTGCTTTTTAAGAGTTCATAAGGATTTTCTTCCAAAAGTTTAACATATCTCTCGGCTTTTCTATGCCTCTGTTTGCCTGTTTTTATATCAATATTAACGCTTTTTGCATACCCTAAATCACATTGCGGATTCTCATCCATTACTTTTACAAATTTTTCTAAAGCATCCCTTGTTGAAAACCAGTCGTCATGATGTAAAATCTTGATATATTGGCCTTTTGCCATTCTGATACCTTCGTTCCAATTCTCGGGCGACCCTAAAGCTTCGGGGTTTTTAAAGTATTTAACCCTTGGAAGCGGAGCATTTTTAATGTATTTTTCTATAAAATTATCAGAGGAGTCATCACTGATAATTATTTCATAGTCTTTATAAAACTGCATCAGAACAGAATTGAAGGCCCTTTTAAAGCTTTCTAAGTTATTGTAAGTTGGAATAACTACCGATACCTTGCACAAAATATTAAACATCCTCAATCAATTTATATCTTTTTAATATACAATAAAGCACAAACAAAGTCACGAGGAAATTAGCCTCTTATTACCCATTTGGCTAATTTTTATGATATAATTCTTAACAAAAAATGAGGAGAAAGATGAAAAACCTGGAAAAAACATCGGAAATATTTAAAATCTATGACATAAAAAGCTATGACGTAACATTAAAAAACGAACTGAAGCCATACGCCCTTTTGCATTATTTTGAAGATATAGCATATGAGCATGCCGAAAAATTAGGTGTAGGATATAGTGTTGTGCATCCTAAAAATATCACCTGGTTTTTGCTGCGCTACAACATGAAATTTGAAAGATTACCGAGGGCATGGGAAGCTTTAAAAATTGTAACACGCTCCTGTGGGAAAAAGGGTGTTCAACGTTTTCGCGATTTTGAAGTTTGGAGTAATGGCGAATTAATAGGCAAAACAACAAGCAGCTGGATTTTAGTTGATATCGAAACCAAGCGCCCGCTAAACCCTGAAAAAATTGTAACATTCCCCCTGCCGTCAGGCGAAAGATTTTTGCCTACAGATTTTGGCGGATTTAGCGAATTTAAAAAAAGCGATTTTCAAAAAACTTTTGAAATACGTTTTGATGATATAGATATTAATCAGCATGTTAATAATGCAAATTATATTTCATGGGCGCTTGAAACCCTGCCTTATGATTTCAGGCTGAAAAAATCCTTCTCGCAAATAGAAATTGCCTATAAACAGGAAATAGCTTTCGGAAACAAGATTTTATCCTGTGTGGTATTTGAAGGTAGCAAAACGCTTCACAGGCTTGTTTGTGAAGAAACAAAAGAAACACTTTGCGATATTATAATTTACTGGTAAAATAGTTAAAGATTGAGGCAAAATTTATGCGCTATATTTTAATCATCACAACAGCTAATAATATGGAAAATGCAAATAATATTGCACGTACTCTGGTAAATGAAAAACTTGTGGCATGCGTTAATGTTGTGCCAAAAATTCAATCCATATACTCCTGGAAAAACAAAATCGTTGAAGACAAGGAAATAATGATGGTGATGAAAACAAAGGAAACTTTGTTTGAAAAAGTCAAAGAAAAAATTCTTGAAATGCACCAGTATACAACGCCTGAGATTATTTCAATGGAAATAAAAGAAGGTTCTGAAGATTATCTGAACTGGTTAGATAAAGAAACCGTTTAAAATAAAAAAAACCCTCTGAGAAATCAGAGGGGTTGCATAATTTTCATTATACAGACAAGGAGTGTAAACATGAAATTTCTTTGTTTGTACAGCGTTTAAGACACGCTTGCAAACGATTGTGCTGCCAGTGCATATTGACCGGCTTCAGATAATTGAGCGAATTCGGGGACAGTTTCGAATTCGTCCTTAAGCACACCAAGGTGCTCTTCAACTCCGGCATCAAATTGCGACATAGATTTTTCAATGTCATTGATGCGATCTTCACTTAAATAGTCACGAGGATTAATGTTTTTCGCCCCAAGCCCCATTTGCGCGGCATTAGCATTGCCTGCAGCTGCAAGAGCATCTAAAATTTGCTCTGCTGGAACTTGGTTTGAAGTTAATTCTGTTTTTGGTTGGGCAACTTCTTCTTTTGATGCTTTTTCTTCCTGAGTTTTCTTTGAAAGATTACTTTGAACACTCAAATTAGGTATTTTAGAAATTTCATCCATTGTCCGGCTCCTTGTTAAATTTGATTACAAATTATGTTTCGTCATTTTTTTAATGAACTTTAGGAATAAAGCAAGTTTTTGTTACATAAATTTACAAAGGGTAAAAGTGTCGTTTTTATGCTATATTTAAGAGAGTAATAGTTTTCGAGGAAGAGCACATGTTAAACAAAAAATACAGAATCGGTGTTGACATTGGCGGAACAAACATAAAAATTGCGCTTGTTGATTTAAAAGGGGCAATAATTTATTCAAACACAATCCCCACAAGGGCCGAAATGGGTTATGAATACACAATAAATAACATAAAACAGGCTGTTATGGACCTTATGAAAGATGCAAAAGCTACAAAAGAAACAATTGAAGCAATAGGGTTCGGTTTTCCGGGGCAGATTGATTATAAAACAGGTGTAGTACGAATTTTACCCAATATACCGGGTTGGTCTGATGTTCCGGTTGCAAAGATTATGGAAGACGAATTCGGTATACCTACGCGTTTGGATAACGATGTAAGGTGCGCGGCTTTAGGCGAATTAAATTTCGGCGCCGGAAAAGGCTGCAGCAATTTAATTTGTGTCACTGTGGGCACGGGTATAGGTTCCGGATTAATTGTGAACGGCAAATTGGTGCGCGGAGCATCTAATGCCGCAGGTGAAATCGGGCATATAAAATTATCTTTATGCGACGGCCCCCTGTGCGGGTGCGGTGATTACGGCTGTTTTGAAGCTTACGCATCAGGCCCTGCAATTGTTACTATGGCAAAAGAATATCTGAGCGGCGGAAAATCTTCAAAATATAAGGAGCTTGCAACAGAAGAACTGAGCCCTTATATTGTGGCACAAGCGGCCATCCAGGGAGATGTTGTTGCAAAAAGAATTTATACAAAAATCGGTGAAACTATAGGGATAGGTTTGGCATCTGTTATTAACCTTCTGAATCCGGAAAAAGTTATCATAGGGGGCGGGGTTGCTGATGCCGGTGATATTTTGTTAAATCCTATAAAAGAAACCGTGGCAAAACGCGCAATGCCCATCCAGGCCGCTAAAGTCGAAATTGTACCTGCTCAACTCGGCAATAGCGCAGGTGTTATCGGCGCAAGTCTTTTAATCGAAAGTTGAAAAATGCCTATTTACCTTTTTTGGGGAGACGAAGATTTTAATATTGAGTCAAGATTAAACAAGCTTAAAGAAACCGCTTTAGGCACTGATATCAATCCCTTAAATTATAAAAAATATGATAACCCTGATTTTGCGACTCTGGACGAAATTTTAAGGTCGCAAGGCATGCTTTTTGGCGCTGTTTTACACGTTATAAAGGCGAATAAGTACTTCTTGGGCGGCAGTGCAAAATTTGATTTAGATGATAAAGAAATTGAACACTTAATAAATTCTATTGAAAATTTAGGCGAAAACACACATATCGCTTTAATTTGCGAAACCCCCAAAGGAGAAGGCAAAAAGCCTGACAGCAGAAAAAAACTCTACAAAACAATCCAAAAATACGGTATGATTGAAAGTTTTGAGGCTTTTAAGGCGTGGGAAGACTATAAAGCAGTGCCCTGGATTAAACAAAGGGCAAAAGAAAAAGACCTTATTATAAATCAAAATGCCGCCCAGGCACTTTTTCAAGCCTCAGGGCCACTTTTAAGGGAATTGGATAATCAGCTTGAAAAACTAAAACTTCTTGCTCACCCGGATAAAACAATAACGGAAGATATGATTCATTCTATTTGTGCACAGGGAGAAAATATTTTTCGTCTTTGCGATTTAATTTTAGACAAAAAATACGCTAAAGCGCTCATGGAAATATCAAAACTCTTGGAAAAAGATTCGGCTTTATCGGTAACAGCTTTTTTGCACTCTACATTTATAAAACTCATTATGACAAAATTAAATGAGAAATCAAGCCCCATAGAAATTGCAAAAATTTTGGGAGTCCATGAATTTATTGCAAAACAAAACTTGCAAAGAGTAAAAGGTATTGATACAAAAGAACTCGTACGTCTGAAACAAAATTTAACCCAGGCTGAATTTCAAATTAAAACCGGTGCAATTCAAGACCCTATAACTGCATTTGAACTTGCATTGATAGAACCAAAGGCTCAGGTGGCAAAATGATTTCAGATATTTTAAAACAAAAATTTAATTTTACATCTAAATATTTTGAAGAAATTTTCAGCGGACACAAGAATTTCCCCCAATCTATTGTGTTTGAAGGGCTTGATATTTTTGGGCAATACTTTTTTTCGCTTGAACTTGCAAGGATATTAAATTGTAAAAATAGCGCGGATACAAATTGTGCTTGTCTAAATTGTAAGTGGATAAGGGAAAATAAACATCCTGCTATTATAACGGTATCTCAGATTGATTTTCGCCCTTCTGATGATAAAACAAGCAACGCTAACATCAATGTAGCGCAATCACGTGAAATAACAAAAATTTTAAGTCAATCGTCTGATTATCACAGGGTTTTTATATTCCTAAGCGCGCAAAAAGGCGAATTAGAACACCATTTGATAAAACAATGCGAAGAATATTCCTCTCTTAATTTCGCTCTCCCGCAAGAGAATTGGGTTCCATCCCACCTTAACCGTAAAATATTTGATGATGAGGCCCCGAATGCGCTTTTAAAATCCGTGGAAGAACCTCCGGAAAATACAACTTTTATTTTTCTTGCAAAAAATAGGGAAGATTTAATTTCTACTATCGTTTCGCGCTCACAAGTATTTAAGATGCCCGCAGAAAAGTTTTCTTTTAAACTGGATGAAATTGAACAAATATTTGAAAAATACCCTGATATAAACCTTAAGGACGCTCTTGAAATTTCAAAAAAAATACAGGATATGGCACAGGGCGATTTTAACTTGCAAGAAATTTTAAATACGCTACAACAGTATCTTGGCGAACTTTTGAAAAATAATCCTAAAAATTCAAAAATAATAAATGATATTAAGCTTATAAATACTGCAAAAAAGCGCCTGGGGGCATTTATAAGCCCAAAAAATGCTCTTGACAGCCTTATGGCAGATATTGCGCAATATTAAACATTTAAGGCTTTTTTAACAGCTTCAATCAAAGCAGATTTTTTGAAAGGTTTAATTACATAATCTGCCCCAAGTGCCTCAACTTCGGCTTTTTGCTTTCTTTTAAGCGCATAGATAATTGGCAAATTCTTAACTTCTTGAATTTTTTTAGAAAAATCAATATAGCCGCCGTCTAAATCGCTGTCAACAATAACAAGATTAATGGTATTAACGGCTTGCAAATAGGCCAGGGCGGTTTCTTTTGAATTTGCTTCTATAACCTTAGCGCCGGTACTTTGCAGGTAATCGGTTAAAATACTTGTATTCATCTGATTATCGTCAACAATCATAACAGTTTTGCCCGTTAAATCAACTTTTTGAGTATGTTCTTCATAGAATTTGTCTTTATCGATTTTAAATTTTATCTTGAACATAAAGGATGAACCCTGGTTGGGGGCACTTTCAACGCTTAAGCTGCCGTTCATTTTTTTAATTATATTTTTTGCGATTACAAGCCCGAGGCCTGTTCCGCCGTATTTCCTTGTGGTCGATTCATCTTCCTGTGTAAATGTTTCAAAAATTTTCTCCAGATTCTCTTTTTTAATGCCGATTCCCGTATCTTCTACTCTGAATAGAACTTCGACTTCATTTTCGGTTGTTTTTGTACATTGCGCCACAATTCTTATTTCACCTTTTTCCGTGAACTTAACAGCGTTACTTACAAAATTGTTTAAAATCTGTTTAAGTTTTAAGGGGTCGCCTAAAACATAATCTTTTATTTTGGAATCAATAAAAGAAACAACTTCAATATCTTTATCTTCCTTAATGCTGGCAGACGCCAGACTTGTAACATCTTCAACAATTTCTCTTAAATCAAAAGAGGTTTCTTCCAAAACCAATTTGCCGGCTTCAGCTTTTGCCAAATCAAGAATATTGTTAAGCAAAGAAAGCAAAAGGGACGAAGATTTTTTAATTTCGTTTATATAATCTTTTTGCTCGTCATTCAAATCAGTACTTTCTAAAAGCTGCAAAAAGCCCATAATTCCATTCATGGGTGTTCTTATTTCATGAGAAATATTTGATAAGAAGTCACTTTTAGCGCATGATGCTTCTTCGGCCTTTTTCTTTGCCTGTTCCATCATATCTTCATAGTTTTTGCGTTCCGTAACATCTTCTCCTATGCCCAGAATACCGATAAACGTTCCATTTTCAAGTATAATCGGCGTTTTAACAACGCGCACCCACCTTCTTGTGCCTTTTATATTTGCAGGCATAACAAAGACAGCAGTTTTACGTGAATTTGCAACTTCTTCATCCATTGCCTTAAGTTTTATAAGTGTTTCTTTATCTGTTAAATCTTTTGTATAAAGTGTGTTATAGACCCCCTCACCGGTAAGTTTAACATCCTGGATGCCGTAAAAATCCCTGTAACGCTTATTTGTAACTATATATCTTCCCTTGGAATCTTTTACCCATATCATGCCCGGAATATTCTTAAAAATAGCGGTTAGCAAAGAATCGCGCTCTCTTAAATCACGCTGTAAATTGTGTTTTTCCGTTATATTTCTTGAAACCCCCTGCACACCGATTAGATAACCTTTTTCATCGTAAAGAGGAGATTTTAGTGTTTCTATAAGAATTTTTCCCAAAGTGTCATGATTTACCCAATCTTCACAAAAATAGTTGATTTGAGTTTCCCTAACAACTCTATCCTGTTCTTTAAAGCTTTTGGCAATTGATTCGGGATAAATCTCATCATCATTTTTTCCTATAACTTCTTCTTTACTTTCAGCTTTTACAAGCGGCAGAATTGAATTGCTGATTTCCTGATAAACCCCATCCATATCTTTAAAAAAAACAAAATCAGGTGTTGTTTTAAGCCAGCTTCCAAAATATAACTCTATGAGCTCTTCTCTTGTTTTATCTTCCATATCTTTATCCCTTTTATTTTGATTATAGCATTTTTTTGATTTTGTGTAAAAAAAATGCTACAATACGTTCAGGAAAGTAATAAATGTTTAATATCTTAGTTATTGATGATCAAATAACAAATTTAAAAATTTTAAAAATACTTCTTGAAAAAGAGGGTTACGGCGTTGTTACCGCAATAAGCGCCAAGGAAGCTTTAAGCGAAATTGAAAAGCAGCAAAAAGATTTTTTTGCACTAATTTTAGCAGATATTAATATGCCTGAAGTTAACGGTTTTGAATTTTGCGAAACAGTTAAAAATAAAGAGCCTTACAAAGAAAAAACCGAACACGCCCCTGTTATTTTTATAAGTGCCCTGACAGATGTAAATAATATTACCCAGGGCTTTGAAAAAGGCGCGGTTGATTATATAACAAAACCGTTTAATGCAAAAGAGGTAAGCCTGAGGGTTAAAACCCATATACAGATAATGGATTTGCAGCATCAATTGCAAGAATACAACAGAAACCTTGAGAGAAGAGTTGATGAAGCCGTAAAACAAATTACCCAAATGCAGATGGCAACTATTTTTTCTCTGGCAAAATTGGCGCAATCA
Source organism: uncultured Gammaproteobacteria bacterium (assembly GCA_964470205.1). Classification (GTDB taxonomy): domain Bacteria; phylum Cyanobacteriota; class Vampirovibrionia; order Gastranaerophilales; family Gastranaerophilaceae; genus CAYYBA01. The sequence continues at coordinate 16,866 of CAYYBA010000008.1, forward strand.
AGAGATGATGATACGGGAAAGCATTTAGAGCGTGTTCAATCTTTTTGCAAAATTTTATCGGAAGAATTATCAAATCAAGAAAAATACAAAAGAATTATAACTCCAAGATTTATAGAAGATATTTTTCAATCAAGCCCGCTGCATGATATAGGTAAAGTCGGCATTTCAGATTTAATTCTTTTAAAGCTCGGCAAACTGACGGAAGAAGAATTTGAAATTATGAAAACCCACACAACCATAGGCGCTAAAACGCTTGAAGAAGTTAACAAAAAATTTGGCGGTAATTCTTTTATTGAAATGGGGACTCTAATTGCCCATTATCACCATGAAAGGTGGGACGGCAGAGGCTATCCTGACCGCTTGCGCGGAGAGGAAATTCCTTTATGCGCAAGAATTATGGCAATAGCAGATGTTTATGACGCCTTAAAAAGCAAAAGGGTTTACAAAGAGCCGTTTGAGCAGGAAAAATGTGTGCAAATAATAAGCGAGGGCGCAGGCACACAGTTTGACCCCAGCCTTGTTCAAGCATTTTTAAGAGTTGCGGACAAATTTTACGAAGAATGCCGGCGCTTACAAGATGTTGAAATTTTTAGCTAATCCCAAGGATAATCGGAAGGTGCATGCCAGGCGTTAGCATATATAATATCAGCACAGCAGCTGCCATATTGTTTACAAATACTTCTTAGTTCTTCCATTGAACTTCCGTAACAGCCCGGAACAAATTTACCGTTGTTTGAATTTACGGTTGTGACACCTGCGGGCGTGGTATGGCTGTTGCCATCGCCGTAAAAATCAAACCAAAATACATCGCGGCCATTCATATTTGGACCTTTTGAGCCGTTTATATCTATCAAGAAACCGGCGTCATTAATTGCATACACACCGAGATAAGTACAACCCGGGAACCCCCATGATGCAAGCTGAGCAGCTGAAACCTGGCTTGTAACACCTATCCATGTAGTACCGTTGCTATAAGCGTAGAGTGTCATCTTCATAGTATATACTGCAACAAATGTACCGTCCTTTAAGAAAAATCTTGTATATCTGCTATCAGGAGTTATCCAGGATGGATCGTCTTTGTATCTGTATTTGTAATTGCAATCGCTTTGGGTTGAATTCGTACCGCAATTTTTAATAACCCTAAGGTGAGGAAACAGGTATTTAGAAGCAAATTGTTCACCGCCGCTATCACCTGCTACAATATCCCAATATTTAGGATCTCCGTTTCTCACCCGTGCCAACATAAACGCGTGCATGATTTCTGAATATACTTTTTCCAGCCTTGTTGCCATAACTTGTTTTTGATAATTTTTGACAACTACAGGTATCATAAGAGCCGCAATAACACCTACAATTGCTAATGCTACAAGAATTTCAGAGAGAGTAAAGGCTTTTGTTTTATATGCCATTTTTTGCAAATACTGTGTATCTTTTTTTATGTTAAACATAGTATAACCTTTCACCTGTTATATTTTTAATTAAAAGAGTAATCGTCGGGCACTTTCCAGCCGTTGGCCATAATATAAGCAGCACAGCAGCTGCCGTATTCATTACAATAATTTTTAAGATCTTCCTTTGAATAGCCTTGACATTCCGGAACAAATTTTCCGTTATTGGCGTTGGTTGTTTTAACACCTGCAGGTGTTGTTTCACTGTTTCCGCTGCCGTAAAAAGTGAACCAAAATACATCGCGACCGACTACATTCGGACCTTTTGAACCGTTTATATCTATTATAAATGTCGCTTCATTAATTGCCTGCATGCCATAATAAGTAAAACCTGAATATCCCCAAGATGCAAGCTGTGCAGCTGTAGGCGGACTGGTTCTGCCTGTAAACATTACCCATTGATTACTACTGATATAAACGTAACCTGACGCTTTAAATACATACATTGCAATAAATGTGCCGTCCTTTAAGAAAAATCTTGTATAATAATCAACGGGTGTTGTCCAGGATGTTGAATTTTTATACCTGTATTTATAATTACAATCTGCCCCTGTCGAGCTTGTACCACAGTTTTTAATAACTTTAAGGTATGGAAATAAATATTTTTGAGCAAAGTCGCCACTGCCATTAATTCCTTGCACTGTTTCCCAGTGTTGAGGATCGCTGTTTTCCACTTGCGCCGTATTGAAGGCTTGAAGAATTTGCGAATAGATTTTTTTTAATCTTGTTTCCATAACATGTTTTTCGTAATTTCTTACAACCGCAGGAATAGTAAGTGCTGCAACAACGCCTATTATTGCTAATGTAATAAGAACTTCGGCGAGAGTAAAGGCTTTAGGTATTGTGTTTAAAGAATGCTCCGCTACTTTCTTCCTTTCAGACATAATATCCCCCTTTTATTAATTACACTTTAATTATAACAGATTTTTAAAATTCCGCAATATTGTAATTAATTTAAGATTTTATAGCTTCCAAACATTCATCACAAATGCTTTGTTCATTGAGTTTTCTGTATTTCCAGCAACGGGCGCATTTTTCACCTTGCGCTTTTAAAACTTTAACACTGTAACCCTCGTCTTCAAGCTCGGAAGGCGCTTTATGGATTGGCTCTTCGCCCACATAAACTTGAGATACTATAAATAAATCTTTCAGGTCATTTTCATATTTTTTCAAAAGCGTATTGTCAGAAGCTGAGATATAAATAGAAGCTTCTAATGATGAACCTATAATTTTTTCATCAGCGCTGCGCAAAGGCTCAATTGCACGCGATACAACCTCTCTTGCCTTCAAAAGCTCTGAAAAATCTTTTTCTAATTGCTCATTATCCCATTGAGGGTTGATTTTGGGCCAATCAGAAAGCAAAATACTTTTAAGCCCGCCCCTTTGGTTCTCAGGCGTATTTTGCCAAATATCTTCAGCCTGATGCGGCATAACGGGTGTTAAAATCCGCGCCAATACCTGTAAAATTTCATGCATAACAGTCTGCACCGAACGTCTTGACAAAGATTTTTTGCCTGCCGTATACAGCCTGTCTTTTACGATATCAAGGTAAAAAGAGCTCAAATCGGCTGCGGCAAAATTTTGAAGGTATTGAAAATATTTGTAAAATTCGTAATTTTCAAAGGCCTCATCCACATTTTTTATAAGCGCATTTAGCCGATGAAGCGCAAATTTATCAATGGGTTTTAGGTCTTCATATTTAACCGTATCGTTTTTGGGGTCGAAATCGTACATGTTACCCAGCAAAAACCTTGCACTGTTGCGGGTTTTTTTGAAAATTTCAACAAGCTGCTTTAAGATAGTTTCGCCAATTTTAATATCATTTCTATAATCCACACTTGCAGACCAGAGCCTCAAAACATCAGCCCCGTAGATTTTGGTAACATCCTGTGGCAAAACGGTGTTGCCAAGAGATTTTGACATTTTTCTGCCTTCATCATCCATAACAAAGCCGTGCGTTAAAACGGTTTTATAGGGTGCCGTGCCTCTTGTGGCAGTGGAAGTTAAGAGCGATGATTGAAACCAGCCCCTGTGCTGGTCTGACCCTTCAAGATACATATCAACAGGGCTCTTGCCGCCAAATTCATCCGCGCGCGCATCTACCACACATGACCAGGAAACGCCCGAATCAAACCAAACATCCATAATATCATTTTCTTTTATAAATTCATTGCTTCCGCATTCGCACTTAATACCTTTGGGCAGTAAGTCTTTTGCTTCATATTTAACCCATGCGTCAGATGTTTCGCGCTCAAAAATTTTTGCCGTATTTTCAATAGTTTCATCGGTTACAAGAGGTTTGCCGCAAGTTTTACAATAAAAAACAGGAATTGGAACACCCCACGCTCTTTGGCGTGAAATGCACCAGTCTGTGCGGTTTTCAACCATATTTGAAATGCGCACTTCGCCCGATTGCGGAATCCACTTAACATTTTTTATGGCTTTGAGCGCTTCATCCTTAAATTGCCCCACTCTTACAAACCATTGCGGCGTTGCACGGTACATTACAGGCTTTTTACAGCGCCAGCAGTGCGGATAGCTGTGCGAAATCTTGCTTTCGCCCAAAAGTGCACCGCTTTCTCTCAGATTTTCAATAACAATACTGTTGCCTTTATAATACGCAATGCCTGCTAAATCACAAACCTCATCAGTCCAAACCCCTTGATTATCAAAGGGAGAGAAAGTTTCAAGCCCGTATTTTTGCCCAACTTCCCAGTCTTCTAAGCCGTGCCCGGGAGCTGTATGAACGCAGCCAGTACCGGCATCAAGCGTTACATGCTCACCCAGAACAATGGGTGAAAACCTGTCATATAGAGGGTGTTTGGTTTTAAAATTTTCAAGTTCAGCACCGTAACATGTACCAAGTTTTTTAATATTTTCCCAGCCCAATTCTGACACAAAACTTTCTAAAAGCCCGCTTGCAGCAATATATGTGTTGTTTTCATATTCAAAAAAAGTGTATTCAAACTTAGGGTGCAGGCAAATTGCCATATTGGAGGGGATTGTCCAAGGTGTTGTTGTCCAGATTATTGAATACAGAGGCTTAGCCGAATTTATGTTGAATTTTTTATATATTTCATCGGCATTTTCAAACTTGAAGCGTATATAAAGAGAGCTTGAAGTATGATCCGCATATTCAACTTCAGCCTCTGCAAGCGCTGTTTCACAAGCAGCACACCAATAAACAGGCTTCAGGCCTTTTTCAATGTAGCCTTTTTTGTACATTTCACCGAAAATTCTAACCTGCCCTGCCTCGTAATTACTTGCTATTGTAAGGTAGGGATGTTCCCAATTCCCCCAAACGCCAAGGCGTTTGAAATTGGCTTCCTGCCCTTTCAAGTTGTTAAGGGCAAATTCGCGGCACATGCGCCTTAATTCGTAAGGGGTAAGGGCACTCCTGCCGCCTTTAATATTTTTTACAACCGCATTTTCAATGGGAAGTCCGTGAGCGTCATAGCCCGGGATGTACGGCGCATAATAGCCTTTTTGGGATTTATATTTAATCACTATATCTTTTAAAATTTTGTTTAATGCCGTTCCTATGTGGATTTTATCGGATGACAAATATGGAGGGCCGTCGTGCAAAATAAAGCGGTTTGTTTTATCTCTCTGGGCAATATTTTTTTCATAAATTTTATTTTCTTCCCAAAATTTTTGAATTTCAAGCTCGCGCACAGCAGCGTTTGCGCGCATTGGAAGGGTGGTTTGGGGCAAATTGAGCGTGTCTTTAAGTTCCTTGGTTTCTGTCATCTTTTTTCCTCTTTTTGTTGTCAATTTATATTATATGACAAAAAAATAAAGTGAAAAGTTTTTACCAATTGTAGTCGTCTTTAATCTGCCATCCGTCAACCATAATAACAGCGGCACAACAAAAACCTGTTATATTGCAGCCGTAAGTTGTATTATTTAAAAGCCCGTTTCTATCAAAAGGTCCAATACAATTAGGTATAAATTTGCCTGTTGCGTTGGGGTAACTTGCGTGTCTTATTATATAGCGATAAGAAAAAACATCCCTTCCTAGAAGGTTTGGCTGTTTTTGCCCGTTTATATCGATAGTGGTAGTCGCTGTAAGGGCAGGAACACTCGGGTTATTTTCAATACGGAGTGCTATGAAAGTGCCGTCATTCAAATAAAAACGTAAATACTGGTTGTCTAAAACAGTTTTTACATTGGCTTTATTCTTATATATGTATGCGCAATCATCAGTCGTTTTTGTGCCGCAATTTTTGGCAACCTTCAAGTAAGGAATTAAGTATTTATTGGCAAAATCTATCGCAGCTTGGCCGCTTGAATCTGCTCCCAATTGCCAACCCGCAACCGGGCCTTCTTCTGCTATTGCAAGATTTGTAGTGTTAGAAAGTGCGGAATACACTTTTTTTAACTGCACAACCGTTTGCTGTTTTTGATAATTGCGCACAACGGTTGGGATTGTAAGCGCTGCTACAACTCCGATTATTGCTAATGTGATAAGAACTTCCGCCAAAGTGAAGGCGAAGATTGAGCTTAGTGCTTTGCACTTAGCGAAATCAAGCCGACCATAAGGTGTGTGAGCATTGGCACAGCGCCGATGAGGCGATGCGCTAATGCGAAACCATTCCCAACCGCCGTTAGGAACGAAGTGACTGAACAAATCTTTGATTTGACAGGCGGTCAAACCCGTTTTATTCATATAATTCCCCTTTATAAATTCTTTTTTCGAATAATATAATCATCTTAAGAATATTATATGCTGTAGATTTTATTTTGTCAAATGCATAAAATTTTAAACATGGGAACTATTGATTTAGACAATTTATCTAAAAAATTCGGCAAAAAGATAAAAATTGAAAGAATAAAACGCGACATCTCGCAAGAAAAATTGGCAGAACTTGCAAATATACACAGGACAACACTGGGGCAGATTGAAAACGGCAAAAATTCACCAACCCTTGATACCGTTGCACGTATTGCAAATGCTTTAAATATAACGCTTTTAGAGCTTTTGGATTTAAATTTTTAAACTAAATACTTTTATGTTAAACTTAATTTATGAGCGATGTTTTAAAAATAGCAATTCCAAACAAAGGAAGATTATCTGAAAAAATTTATGACCTCTTGAACAAGGCAGGGCTTTGCTTTGACACCAAAAGCGAACGCGGGCTTTGCGTGGGTACGCAGGACGGCAAATATTCCATAATTTTTGTCCGCACGCAGGATATACCAAGGTTTTTGGACGCAAAAGTGGCGGATATCGGCTTCACGGGCTGGGATATAGTTTGCGAAGAGGGTTTGGAGCTTGATAAAATAAAAGAGCTTGAATTTGGCTATTGCAAAATGATTGTGGCAGTAAAAGAAGATACACCCTATAAAACCGCGGCAGACTTACCCAAACAAATCAATGTTGCAACAAGTTTTCCGAATTTGGCAACCGAATTTTTCAAAAAAATAGGCAAAAAGGCAAAAGTTATAGAAATTTCGGGCGCTGTTGAAATAACACCAACGCTGGGGCTGGCCGACGCTGTTGTTGATATAACATCCACGGGCGCTACTTTAAAATCAAATAATCTTAAAATTATTGATGAAGTAATGGAATCGTCCGCTGTTATTGTTGCAAGAAAGAATTTGGAAGAGGGCAAACTTAAAAAAATAGAATCGCTTCTGCGCGCTTTGCAATCGGTAATTGATGCCAGCAAAAAGAAATATTTAATGGCACATGTGCCGCTTGATAAAATGGATGAGGTGAAAAGCTTTTTGCCCGGGCTTTCAACGCCAACTGTGATGAAGCTTTACAATGACGATAAACATGTTGTAATCCATGTTGTTGTGGATGCCGATAAGGTATATGATAGCATTGATCGCCTTAAAGCCCTTGGCGGACAGGGAATTTTAATTATGACAGTTGACCAGATGGTGAAATAGCTATTTTGAAAGCCTTGCAATAAGTTTTCTTACAATTTCGACATCTTCGTCTTTCAAATCGCCCAAATCAACCATATTTTTGCGCTCGCGCCCCAAAAGATAGTCTGTTGTTGTGTTAAAAAGGTATGCTATCTGTATTAAAACATCATAGGAAGGAAAGCGATACCCTGACTCATAAGCACTGATTGTTGCCTTTGTAACACCTAAGCGTTGAGCAAGTTGTTCCTGCGTTAAATGCTTTGTGAACCTTAATTCTTTAATTTTTTTACCGACTTCAATCATTTTCCCCCTCTGTTTACTGTTAGTATACTTTAATATATTATTACTTTTGGTATATAAATATATTACTGATAGTTGACCTTCTAGTAAAAATTGTGCTATAATGTAGTCAGAAAATAGGAGAAAGTATATGCATAAAACGGGTTTGACCGCCTGTCAAATCAAAGATTTGTTCAGTCACTTCGTTCCTAACGGCGGTTGGGAATGGTTTCGCATTAGCGCATCGCCTCATCGGCGCTGTGCCAATGCTCACACACCTTATGGTCGGCTTGATTTCGCTAAGTGCAAAGCACTAAGCTCAATCTTCGCCTTCACTTTAGCGGAAGTTTTAATAACACTGGCTATAATCGGAGTTGTTGCAGCACTTACAATTCCCGCGGTTGTTAAAAATTATCAGCAAACACAGCTAAAAGCCCAGTTTAAAAAACAGTATTCCGTTTTAATAAACACAATAAATCAGGTTAATTTAGAAAACGGTGCACCTTTTAAGTGCTATTTAGAACAAACAGCGGAGGGTGCGTCAGGCTCTATGTTGCTGTATGACCACGACTCGAAACCAAAATATTACAGATACGTGAGCAGTGAATGTGCAGATATGCTTGCAAGAATGCTTGAAAAATTAGGCGGTTCTGCTGCGTGCAATCAAAACAGATGCAGGCCAAAGTATGCCGAAAAAGAGAAAATATTAGCGGATGGCGGATATATTAAAAATACCAGCTGTTCTGCGTCAAGCATTGTAAATGATTATTCGACATATCCGGCATATAAGTTAAGAGACGGCGCTATTATATTTTGGGATGTTGTATCATATTTTAAATTGGACACAAACGGATTTAGGGGACCCAATAAATGGGGTTACGACCTTTTTGTAATGACACCTATTAACGATTACGGCAAAATTTGGCTCGGGGATCTTCAGTGCGGCGAAAATTATGAAAAAGGCGGCAAGATCCCTTTGAATATGTTAAAAAATTAAACTTTCTTGCAAAATTTCTTTTTATGGTTTAGTCTTATTTTATGGAAAACTTAAAAAAACTTATTGAAACAATTGAAACTCTGCGTGGCGAAGGCGGATGCGCCTGGGATAGAGAACAAACGCACAAAAGCCTGAAACCCAATATGCTAGAAGAAGCATACGAGGCGGTGGATGCCATAAATTCGGGCGATATGAAGCATTTAAAAGAAGAATTGGGTGATGTTTTGCTGCAGGTTCTTTTGCACTCTCAAATTGCAAAAGAAAGCGGGAATTTTAATATAGATGATGTGGCATGCGGAATTAACCAAAAGTTAATTGAGCGCCACCCGCACGTTTTTGGGGATGTAAAAGTTAACTGTGTAGATAATATTATAGATAACTGGGAAGAAATTAAAAAGCGGCAAAAGCCGCACCGCAAAAGCGTTTTAGATGGCATTTCAAAGGCGCAATCGGCTTTAATGAGTGCACAGAAAATCTCTAAAAAGGCAGTAAAAGCGGGTTTTGAGTGGCAGAATTTAGATCAGCTTTATGAATGTATTTTAGGGGAATTTCAGGAATTTGTAGACGCCAGAACGCAAGAGGAGCGCGAAGAAGAGTTTGGCGACATTTTATTTGCGCTTGTAAATTTGGCGCGCTGGAAAAAACTGGACGCTGAACAGTGCCTTATAAAGGCAAATGATAAATTCACAAAACGCTTCAGGGAAATGGAGTGCCGCGTTTCAAAGCCTTTAGAAGAATTAACTTTTGAGGAATGGGAAGACCTTTGGATTGCGGCAAAAGAGAAAACAAAAGCCGATAAAACGCCTTCCTAAAAGTTTAAGCCATTTCTCTTTCAAGGTTGTACGCAACTTTTAAAATCAAATCTTCTCTTAAGACGTTCCCTATAATCTGAAGGCCAATGGGCATATTTCCGCGGTCTTTGCCTATTGGGGTTGACAGTGCCGGCATGCCCGTTAAATTAGCGCAAATTGTGCTTATGTCTGTTAAATACATTGCAAGCGGGTTTTCGTTCCTTGAGCCCAAATCAAACGCGGTTGTAGGGCATGTGGGGGATATTAAAATATCCACTTCTTTTAAGGCCGCATCAAATTCATTTTTGGTTAAACGGCGCATTTGCTGGGCCTT
>CAYYBA010000008.1:26601-30887 GCA_964470205.1 uncultured Gammaproteobacteria bacterium
CATATGTTCCAAGCATTATCCGCCTTTTAACCTCGTCCCCGAAGCCTTCCGCACGGGTTTTGGTATACATTTCAAGCAGATTTTTAGCGTTTGGCGTGCGATAGCCGTATTTAACACCGTCAAAGCGCGCTAAATTAGAGCTTGCTTCTGCTGTTGCAACGATATAATAAATTCCTATCGAATATTTTAAAGAGGGCATTGAAATTTCTTTAATTTCTGCTCCTAATTTTTTCAAAGTTTCAATAGTAGTGCTTATGGCGCTGCTAACGTCTTCTTCCACACCTTCGCCTGAAATTTCTTTCATAACACCGACTTTAAGCCCTTTGATATCATCTTTCAGAGTTTTTAAAGTATCACCCACGGGCAAATTTAGCGAAGTCGAATCATGCCTGTCATACCCTGCTATAACTTGATATAAAGTTGCGGCATCTTCAACGCATCTGCCAAAAGGCCCTATTTGATCTAAGGAAGATGCAAACGCTATAAGCCCATACCTTGAAACACGTCCGTAAGTGGGCTTAAAGCCATTAACGCCGCAAAAACTTGCAGGCAGGCGGATACTTCCGCCGGTGTCAGACCCTAAAGCAACGCTTGCTTCAAAACCCGCAACAGAAGCAGCTGAGCCGCCCGATGAGCCGCCCGGAACTTTATCTAAATTCAAGGGATTGCGCACAATTTTAAAAGCGGAGTTTTCATTTGAAGAGCCCATTGCAAATTCGTCCAGGTTGGCTTTGCCAACAATCGGCACAAGGTTTTGTTTTAACTTAGCGCTAACCGTGGCATCATAAGGCGACACAAAATTTTCAAGAATTTTGCTTGAAGCTGTTGTTTTGTAGCCCTTTAAATTCATATTATCTTTAAGCGCCAAAGGAATGCCCGCCATAAGGGGCAAATCTTCGCCGCGCGCTATTTTTTCATCAACTTTTTTTGCCGCTTCATAAGCATACTCTTTGGTTAAACAATTATATGCCCCTATTTTATCGTCATTTTCTTCAATTTTCTTATAAGTTAAATCCAAAAGCTCATGCGCGCTTATTTCTTTATCCAGTAATGCTTTTCTTTGTTCCGCTGCAGTTTTTTCTAATATGCCCATATTTCCCTCTTTAATTTTTTTGATACAATTATAATATGCCAAACAAAGAAAAAGGTAAATATGGAGAAGATATGGCTGTAAAATATCTTCAAAAACAGGGCTACAGGATATTGGAGCGCAATTTTCGATACTCAAGATACGGTGAAATTGACATAATTGCAATAAAAAATTTTGTAATATCGGCAATTGAAGTAAAAGCGCGCTCAAATAATTCATTTGGCGAGCCTTTAGAAGCCGTAACGCCCAAAAAGCTTGAAAAAATTATTGCAACACTTCAATATTACCTTTCAAGCACAAAAATTATGCATACAAATTACCAGATTGATGCAATCTCAATAATGTTTGACAAAAACGCAGCAAAAATTGAACATGTAAAAAATATCGAAATCTAGCGCAATTTTTGTCTTTTACATGTTTTGTACAAATTATTTAAGGAAGAAAGCGGATACAAAATGATTTTAAATATCAACAACAACAAATTTATCATGCCAATACAAAGAAACAATGCTCCAAGCTTTAAAAGCTTGACCCCTGCGGCTTTGTCTCAACCCCCTGAAAAAGATTCTTTCACCTCAAAAATAAAAAGGGCGTTTCATCCTGCAGTTCAAAACGTTATTGAAAGAGCTCAACTCTCCTATAATATTTTCCAAAGCAAAATAGACATCATGCTTTTCGATTGTACAAGATCTGATAAAAGAGACCCTGCCAACGCTTTAGGAAGAATACAATCTAATGATACAAATTTTAAACGCGGAAAAGAAAAGATTAAAAAGCTAAGAATGAGAACAGGCCAAGAAGCAAAAGATTTTATAAATGATGAAGGATTAATTTCAGCCCGCATAATTTTAGATAAAGGCACTCAAGCAGAAGGTAACAGGGTTTTCAACTGGTTAATAAAAGCAGCAGAAAACAAAAGTTTAATTGTAAGAGAAATAAGAACTTACGGGGAGAACCCGCAAAGCTTATACGTTTCTCAAGATAAAATTAAAGGGTTGTTAGAGAAAATGAATGATTTAGGTTATGCTTGCGGCAAATTCTCTCAAAGAAAAGTTACCGGCTATCATGCCATACATGTTAAGTGTCAATTAGAAGACGGCCTTATAGGCACACTTGAAATTATGGGAGGTGAAACATCAAAAGTTAAAGATGTTGAAGATGTTCTTAACAGGTTAAGTAAAGGTAAACCGGTTGATGAAAAATTTGCAAAGGTTGAACAAGCTTACAGTCAATTAACGGATCAAGAAAAAACACGCTTAACATCTTACACAAAAGATTTATACATGCAAGCAAGAAGAGACGAGATGTCAAAACAAACAAGAGAAGGTTTTGCGCCAATAACAAATTATAATTTACCTGAAATTTTTGATTTTAACAACCTCGCAAAAATAGCATAACAACCAATTGAAAGAATTAAGGACTTGATAGGAAAAATTGACCAAAATTTAATAACTTATTTTAATGCAGATTTTAACCAAGGGTATGCAAAAATATTTGTCTGCCCTAAAAAATATAATAATTTAGCGCCGCTTCAAAAAGATACTGTTTCATTCGGGAAAAGCAAAATGAAAACTGCTTCGCCTGGCGAAGATAAAGAAGCCCAACCGGATGATGGAAGCAATAAAAAAGCTAAAGACTGCAAAAAGGTAACAAATCCAACCTATTACAGCGGTGTTGGGAATACTGTAAGGGCGGTTTTAAGTGAAGCGCAAGCACCTTACGAAAATTTTAAATCAACAATGCAGGAAGTTTTTCGCGATTACTGCGAATTTGAAGGCAACACACCGAAAGACCCGATAGGAACCCTTATTGTTAATCAAAAAAGTGAAAAATCATTAAGAGAAAAATGTGCAAGCCGTGAAATATCAAGTTCTGCACGAGCAAAAGATGAAATAAGAGATGTAATAAGGGCAAGAATTGTTCTTAACTCCGATAACAATTACGAAGACAGAAAAGTTTGCAATGCTCTTACAAAGGGTGTAAGAAACGGTAAAGTAAAAATTGTCGAGATAAGAAATTACTATGAAATGCACAAAGACTATTGCGGAGGCGAAGACAGCCAATATATTCCTCTAAGCTCCTTATTCAAACTTGACCAAGCCATAACCAAAAAACAAGGTATATCGGCTTTGGAAAGCGGTACCGTTAAAAACAGCGGATATCACGCCGTACATGTAATTTTTCAGCTTGAAAACGGTTTTTACGGCGAACTTCAAATAATGGGTGAAAAAATGGTAAAAATAAAAGAATTGGAAGATATCATATATAAAATCAGCGGCAATAAACCTGTTGATGAAAAATTTGCCCAAGTCCAAAAAGCTTATGACGAATATATCAGAGGCAACTCAGACAAAGATGCGCTTTTGCGCGATTATACAAGAAAAGCCTACAACGCCGAAAGATTAAAAGAATTGCATAAATACCCGAGATGCGAAGATACGGAATTTTTACCGCTCCCGAAAAAATCTTTTCTGCCGGAAATTTTTGATTTTAACAACCTTGCAAGAATAGCAAGAGAAAAATAATTTTTGACTTGAAACTTTTCTTTGTTTGTAAGATGATTTTAGTATCGTACTTACTAATGGAAGAATAAGGAAAAAATATGGTTAACAAACTTATTAAACAAGACACACGAATGTTCTTGACAGGGAATGAAGTTATCGCTTATGCCGCAAACGCTGCTCAAGCAGAATTTATGTACGGCTACCCGATTACACCGCAAAACGAAATTATGCATACCTGGTGCAAATTGCTTCCTAAAACAGAAGCAGGATTTTTACAGACAGAAGATGAAATTTCCGCAGGTTTTTCAACAATAGGGGGAATTTTGGCAGGCAGACGTGCTTTCACGGCAACAGCAGGCCCGGGTAATGTTATTATGCAAGATGCTATGTCTATGGCAGAAATGATGAGAATACCTTTTGTATGTGCTGTTATGCAGCGCGGCGGCCCATCAACGGCCACTGTTATTTACGCTCAACAAGAAACAACTTTGACGTGCTTGGGCGGCAACGGCGAAGGCTTTAGGATTGTATATTCAACAGCAGGTCATCAAGATTTATTTGACTATACAATTAAGGCTTTTAACACAGCCTGGAAATATCGTTTCCCGACATTTGTTTTGGCAGACGGCTATCAGGGCAAAATGAGAGAACCTGTTACATTATATGACCCTGATTCACGCGGCATTAAAATG
>CAYYBA010000009.1:0-1859 GCA_964470205.1 uncultured Gammaproteobacteria bacterium
CTTTTATAGACACGCTCCACCATATCCAAAATATTTTTAATTCTGACGCGCTCAACGGTGTTAGGCAAATTTATAACGGTAGCGCCCGCTTTTACTATTTCTTTTAAGCAATCAATAACAAAATCAAGGTTATCAGTGCAATCACCGAAGTGTTCCACTGAAAATTGCACCTGCCCCTGTTTATTCACCTTTTTAATTTCATCGTAAGCAAATTTTACAGCCTCGATTGCCGTTTTTTTAACTTCTTCCGGCTTTTTATTTAAAACATACTTCATATGAAAAGGGCTCAGGGTTACAAATGTGTGAATTCTTGGTATATCGGCATTTTTAATTGCCTCTGCAACTTTTTTGATATCTTTTTCAACCGTTCTTGCAAGTGCTGATATAACCGTATTTTTTGGAGCAATACCCGCTAAATACAGGCATGCTTCAAAATCCATAGCGGAAGCTGCGGGAAAACCTACTTCAACCCCCTGCACATTAAGTTCTATTAGCTTATTAAATACAAATTCCTTTTCTTTTAAGTCCCACGGCTTTTTTAAGGACTGATTTCCGTCGCGCAGTGTTATATCATAAAAAAAAGGTTTTTTTTGCATAAAGCACTTTCCATTTCTAAAAGGTTGTGATATTATAATTGTATTATAAACAATTAATTAATACTTGGGCGAGGCATACAATATTAATTTTTGTTAAATAATAAAAAAAATGTAGCAACAATTACCCATGTTCTGCTTTAATACCATCGTGAGATTATATGAAAGTATCCGATATCCGAAGTGTAAATAACAACCCCAGTTTTGGCTCTATAACAATAAAGCCCCAGACTATAGAAAAATGCAAAAAACTTGTGCATATGTCAAGTGTCGGCCAAAGGGTTGTAATAGGCTCTACGGCTTTAGTTCTTCAGCCGCTTATTGATTTAAAAAATAAAAAAGTTGATAAAAGAACCAGAGAAATTTCAGCAGTGCGCTCAATTGCACGTGCAGCGGGAGGAACCGCCACAGGTATTTTTATAAGATACGGCTGTATAAAATTAGCGGAAGCTTGCTCTAAAGCAGGCAAGGCTTTTGACTTTACCATTACGGAAAAACAAACAAATAAACTGGCGCAAGCTGGCAAACAGGCTGTTAAATCCTTAGCACAGGCATCAGATGCACAAATTAAAGGGTATGCAGGTGTTATGGGTACAGCTATTGCACTTGGCGTTATGCTCTTTACAAACTTCCTTGTAGATGTTCCCATAATTAACAGCCTGCAAAACTTTTTAGTAGATAAAGTATTTAAAATAGGCAAAAAACCGGAGGTGAAAGATGGCAGCAACTAACGCTTTCACCAAAATGGCAAACAGTTTTAAATCAGGGGTTTTCCAACGCTATGCTGATAACGCAGATAAATTTTTAACCGATACCGCTGCAATAGGCTGGTTTTTGGCTTCTGCTGCTAATATGTGCGGAGTTATGTTCAATAAAAAAATCAGTCCGAAAGATAAAAAATATCTGATTCCGCAAGAAATGGCAGATGGCATTACAAACGTTGGCCTGTTTTATCTTTTAACAAATTCGCTTATTAAGGGCTCTAAAAAACTTTTTGAAAAAGGGGTGGATTCAGGCTTTATAAAAGGAGTTGTAAAAAATAGTGAAAATTTTACAGAGGTTAAAAAGGGAGTTGGTGTTGTAGCGTCTTTAATAGGTGCGGTTTTTTGCAGCAACGTTTTAACGCCTCTTGTTAGAAATGCTTATGCTTCAAACAGGCAGAAAAAATATCTGGAAGCTATGTCAAAATCAAGAACAGTGGGCTATTCCCTTCCAATGTTCAGGGATTTGAATGTACAAAAAAATCCGGCATTGACGAAAACAGAC